>NZ_NADV01000069.1:0-15539 GCF_003264175.1 Bacillus sp. SRB_331
CCGGTCGGGACCGCCATTTTATATAAAGAAAAGAACGAAACAAGTTGTTTCGTATTTTTTTATTTGTTTTAACAAAAAACTAATAAAGACAGTCAAACTATCCTTAGGAAAACTCCTAAGGACTTTTTTATATATTTAAAACCTGTATAATAAAGAGCAGAGAACATTGTGAGTAAAGTAGGTGAAGTCTGTGAGTAAATATGAAATAACAACAAAATCTTCCGAAGAAACCCAGCGATTATCAGAAAAATTAGGGAGACTTGTAAAGGAAAAAGATGTAATTATTTTAGAAGGTGATCTTGGAGCTGGCAAGACGACTTTTACAAAAGGACTAGCAAAAGGTCTTGGAGTGAAAAGAGTCGTAAATAGTCCTACCTTCAATATTATTAAAGAATATAAAGGAAGATTACCGCTATATCATATGGATGTGTATCGTTTAGCGGAAAGTGAAGAAGATTTAGGATTTGATGAGTATTTCTATGGTGAAGGGATTACAGTAGTAGAATGGGCTCATTTAATAGAAGTATATTTACCGAATGAGAAGTTGCAAATTAGTTTATTCCATGCTGGAGATGATACAAGAAAAATTGTACTCGAGCCAATTGGAGATCGCTATATTAGATTATGTGAGGAGCTATTACAAGATGAAAGTACTAGCAATTGATACTTCAAATTACGTAATGGGTGTATCCCTTATTGAGGAAGGGAACGTGATTGGGGAAATCATTACAAATTTAACAAAAAACCATTCTGTACGTCTTATGCCAGCTGTAGAGAAACTGTTAAAAGAATGCGGTGTAAAACCGAAAGAATTGACTAAAATTGTTGTAGCAGCTGGACCGGGATCATATACAGGTGTTCGTATAGGTGTGACAGCGGCAAAAACATTAGCTTGGTCACTTCAAATACCAATTGTAGGTGTATCAAGTTTGGAAGTGGTGGCTGCAAATGGTACTAATTTTAATGGACTAATTTGTCCTTTATTTGATGGCCGACGTGGTCAAATTTACACGGGGTTATATACATATGAAGGAGAGCGTATAACTTCAATAGAAGAAGACCGAATTATTCTTATTGTTGACTGGTTGCAAATGTTAAAAGATAAAGAACAGCCTGTTTTATTTATTGGTAACGATGTTAAATTGCATAAAGAAACAATTGTAGAATATTTAGGTGATCAAGCTGTATTTGCTTCGTTCACTAAGAATAACCCAAGACCAAGTGAATTAGCATGTTTAGGATTACAAAAAGAAGAACAAGACGTGCATACGTTTGTTCCTAGCTATCTTCGCTTAGCTGAAGCTGAAACAAAATGGTTAGAAAGTCAAAAACAATAGGGGCCTACAGAAGATGGATATGATATTTAGAAAGATGGCACTCGATGATATTGCTCAAATTGTAGCTATTGAAGAAGCATCTTTTTCAACCCCTTGGACTGCAGATGCCTTTCACCGTGAATTAGAGGTGAATGAACATGCACATTATGTCGTGCTAGAAAAAGATGGTCTCGTAATTGGATATTGTGGATTGTGGATAATTATTGATGAATCACATGTAACAAATATAGCTATCCTGCCGGAATACAGAGGTCAAAAGCTAGGGGATGCCTTATTGAAAGAAGTCATTTCCGAAGCGAAAGGGTTAGGAGTAAAAACAATGACACTTGAAGTACGCATGTCAAATGAAGTAGCAAAGCAGTTATACAGAAAATACGGATTTCAAAATGGTGGGATTCGTAAACGATACTATGCAGACAATCAGGAAGATGGTCTTGTAATGTGGGTGAATATATAATGGAAAAAAATACAATTATACTTGGTATTGAAACAAGCTGTGATGAAACAGCTGTAGCAGTTGTTAAAAATGGAACGGAAATCATTGCGAATGTCGTTGCATCGCAAATTGAAAGTCATAAGCGTTTTGGCGGAGTAGTACCAGAGATTGCATCCCGTCATCATGTAGAAGAAATCACAGTTGTGTTAGAAGAAGCTTTAAAAGAAGCGAATATCACTTTTGAGGATATTGATGCAATTGCTGTAACAGAAGGCCCAGGTTTAGTCGGAGCACTTTTAATAGGTGTAAATGCAGCGAAAGCTGTGGCTTTTGCTCATGATATCCCTCTAGTTGGTGTTCATCATATTGCTGGTCATATTTATGCGAATCGTTTAGTAAAAGAAGTACAATTCCCGTTACTATCGCTTGTTGTATCCGGTGGACATACGGAGCTTGTTTATATGAAAGAACATGGTTCATTTGAAGTGATTGGTGAAACGCGAGATGATGCGGCAGGAGAAGCTTACGATAAAGTAGCTCGTACATTATCAATGCCTTATCCAGGTGGTCCTCATATTGATCGCCTTGCGCATGAAGGAAAACCAACAATTGATTTGCCTCGTGCGTGGCTAGAACCTGATTCGTATGATTTCAGCTTTAGTGGATTGAAATCAGCAGTTATCAACACTGTGCATAACGCAAAACAGCGCGGTATAGAAATTGCACCAGAAGATTTAGCAGCAAGTTTCCAAGAAAGTGTAATAGATGTACTTGTAACGAAAGCGTCTCGTGCAGCAGATGCTTATAATGTAAAACAAGTGCTTCTTGCTGGTGGAGTAGCTGCTAATAAAGGGCTTCGTGCACGTTTAGCAGCAGAATTTGCACAAAAAGAAAATATAGAGCTAATTATTCCTCCTCTATCTTTATGCACAGATAATGCAGCGATGATTGCGGCTGCAGGTACAATTGCATACGAACAAGGAAAACGCGCTACATTAGCTTTAAATGCAAATCCAGGATTAGATATTGAAGCATAGTTATACACAAAATTAACCACAGCTTGTGGATAAAACCCAAATTATCTGTTGATAATTTGGGTTTTTTTGTGTACATAAAATGTGTATAACTTTTTATTCAGTTGTGGATAATGTGGAAAAGTTATTTGGAAGTTTATATTATAAAGGTGGATATGTGCATAACCTTGTGGATAACATAGAGGAAGTCTGACCTTTGAAGAAATTCTTTTTTGGGAAATAAAAAACAAGGAGATGCCAAAAAAAAATTTGAAACATCCTCCACTTATTATATAAGGTGCTACTATTGTCAATCCTTGTCGAATCGGTTATATAATTTTATTTACTATGGTATTGATTCCAAAAAAGAAGATAAAAAGGAGGTCATCTCGTCAAAAAGCCCGACTTATGAGACAGCCTCCTCTTTTAAATTCTCTTATATATGCAGTTCTTCCCATTCTGCCATACAAGCTTCAAGCTGTTCTTGCAGTGTTTGCTTTTTAGTTGTAATTTCACTAGCCTTTTCATAATCTGCATATATTTCTGGTAAGCAAAGCTGATCTTCTAACGTAGCAATTTCTTCTTCTAAGCCTACGATATTTTGTTCCAGTTCTTCAATCTTTCGAGTACGTTGACGCTCTAGCTGTTTACGTTCTTTTTCTTCGAGATAATTTAATTTTTCTTGTGCCACCACTTTTTGAACAGGTACTTCATCTTCTTGCTCTAGTTCCGCACGTTCAATCATTTCATTTTTCTTTTCAACGTAATAATCGTAATCACCTAAATATTCTTGTGCACCTTCTGTTGATAACTCAACAACGGTTGTCGTTACGCGATTAATAAAGTAGCGGTCATGAGAGACGAATAGAAGAGTACCTGGGTAATCAATTAAAGCATTCTCCAAAATCTCTTTACTATTTAAATCAAGATGGTTTGTTGGCTCATCGAGAATTAATAAATTGGATTTTTGCATCATAAGTTTTGCAAGAGCTAGTCGAGCCTTTTGTCCACCACTAAGAGAAGATACGGGTTTGAGTACATCATCCCCTGTGAATAAAAAGTTACCTAGTATAGTGCGAATTTCTTTTTCGGGCTGCAATGGATATTCATCCCATAATTCATTTAAAACTCGCTTCGAAGATGTTAAGTTGGCTTGTTCTTGATCATAATAACCAACAGATACGTTTGACCCGAAAGCAACGTTTCCATGTAATAGCTGTAACTTATTCACAATGGATTTTAATAATGTAGATTTTCCAATTCCGTTTGGCCCAACTAAGGCAACACTGTCACCGCGAGTTAAGCGCATATTTACATGTTCAATAATCGGTTCCTGATAATAGCCAATGGTTGCATCTTTCACTTGTAAAACATCATTTCCACTTTGTTTTTCAATATCGAAGTGGAAGGAAGCTGATTTAGAATCGCCTAATGGTCTAGTTAATACTTCCATTCTGTCTAATTGTTTACGGCGACTTTGAGCGCGTTTTGTCGTAGATGCACGAGCTATATTTTTTTGTACAAAGTCTTCCAGTTTAGAAATTTCATCTTGTTGTTTTTCATAACGCTTCATTTCTTGCTCGTATAGAGCTGATTTTGAGTCTAAATATTGACTGTAGTTACCAACAAATCGTCGGCTTTCCTTATTAGAAATTTCGTATACTTGTGTAACGAGTTTATCTAAGAAATAACGGTCATGGGAAACGATTAAAATCGCGCCAGGATAGCCTTGTAAATATTGTTCAAGCCATGTTAGTGTCTCAATGTCCAAATGGTTTGTAGGTTCGTCTAAAATAAGTAAGTCTGGTCTAGTTAATAATAATTTCCCAAGAGCTAATCGAGTCTTTTGTCCACCACTTAATGTGGAAATTTTCGTCTGATGCGTTTCAACTGGGAAGCCAAGACCGCTTAAAATTGAGCGTATATCCGCTTCGTACTGATAGCCGCCTTGATCTTTATAATCTAATTGTAATTGGTCATAATCAGCTAATAATTTCTCATATATAGCCGCATTTGAAAAGTTTTCTTCTTTTCCCATCTCTTGCTCTAGCCTTCGAAGTTTTGTCTCCATCTGCTGCAAGTGTGTAAAGACGGTTAACATTTCATCCCAAATTGTTAAAGACGTTTCTAATCCGGTATTTTGAGCTAAATACCCCATTGAGACATCTTTCGGTTTTATAATTTCACCACCATCATGAGATAACTCGCCAGCTATTATTTTTAATAATGTAGATTTTCCAGCTCCATTTCGTCCGACTAATGCGATACGATCTTTTGTTTGTACTTCCAATTTTATGTTTGCAAGAATCGTTTCTGCACCGTATAATTTCGAAAGCCCATTCACTTGTAATAATATCAATGTTTTCACCTCAAATAATTTCTTAACTTTGCCATGTTTATATTTCTCAATCATACTAAAAATAGTGTATAGTTTAAAATAAAGAGAGAATACTTCTTCTCTTTATTATACAAGGAAATTCATGAGTACTAAACTTCTGTATTTGATTCAAGTATAAGAATAAAGATAGGAAGAGAGGAGAGGTTATATGGATCAGCAAAAAATTCCACAGGCCACTGCCAAACGATTGCCTCTATACTATCGATTTATCCAAAACTTATCTCTTTCTGGTAAGCAACGTGTTTCATCAGCCGAATTGAGTGAAGCGGTAAAGGTTGATTCCGCAACTATTCGAAGAGATTTTTCATATTTTGGAGCGTTAGGGAAAAAAGGATATGGATATAACGTAAATTATTTATTATCATTTTTCCGTGAAACACTCGACCAAGATGATATAACACGCGTGGCACTTATTGGAGTAGGTAATTTAGGGACCGCTTTCTTACATTATAATTTCACGAAAAACAATAATACAAAAATTGAAATGGCGTTTGATGTTAGTGAAGAGAAAGTTGGAACAGAAATCGGAGGCATTCCTGTATATCATTTGGATGAACTAGAAGAACGTTTATCAACTGATATACAAGTGGCAATATTAACGGTACCCGCTACAGTAGCGCAATCTGTGGCAGATAGATTGGCAGAAACGAACGTGCATGGTATTTTAAATTTCACACCAGCACGCTTAAATGTGTCAGAGAATATAAGGATTCATCACATTGATTTAGCTGTAGAGTTACAAACACTTGTTTACTTTTTGAAGAATTATCCACAATAAAACGCAGAGGAGATGACCTCTGCGTTTTATTATTGTTTTTTCTTTGTGAATTTAACTAAGATAAGGCGAAGTGCCAAATTAAAATCAATTGTTGCCATAACTGCAAATAGTATTGTCCACATATTCCAGATTGTATCTGTTACGTTCGTAATGGCGAAGCGTGTAAAGATACATCCAAGAAGAAAGTACAATGCAGCCATGAACAATGGTGAGTTTCTCATACTAAAAATCCTCCGATAAAGCCTTGCATTTTTTCAGCTTCTTTAATCATTTCTTGAATTTGCTCATTGCTTACTACAACTTGGGCAACTGCAACTAATGTATTCATTGCAACATGAGCTGCAATAGGAACTATAATTCGTTTCGTTTTTACATATAAAAAGGCGAATACGAGCCCCATAGAAGTGTATACCAATAAGTGAGTAAAATCAAAATGAATCGCCGCGAATACAAGTGAACTAATAATAGCGGCAATAAAGAAGTTAAACTTCTTATAAAGTGTACCGAATAAAATTTTTCTAAATACGATTTCTTCCAAAATAGGTCCTATTATAGATATGACAATAAGGAACCAAGGTGTCGTTCTTGCGATGTCCATAAGTCTTGCTGTATTTTCAGATCCCGGTGTAATCCCTAATAAACGCATTTCGATCATACCGGCAATGCTTTGTGAGAACAGCGCTAAGAAGAAACCAATAAAAATCCACCCAATTGTAGCTGGAACAGTAGAGCGCATTTTATCTAAATGCCTGTCACGAATGTCTGTTCTGAGTAACCAAAGTACAACGCATAATGCAATGAAAAAGCTAATGATAGCCCAATGACCAGTTATGAGCTGAAGTTTTTCATCTCTAGTAAATCCCCTATTATCGTATAGTCCAGTTTTCAGGAGAAGCGGTAACCCGGCAATGCCTGATAACTGCATTAAAATGTATGTAACGATAATCCACCAATATTGTTTCTTCAAATGGTTTAACCATCCTTTCTAACGCTAGTGTATGAGATAAGGTAGGATAACATGTAAATATGCTACCTACGATATAAACTTTCATTTGAATTATATTTTTTTTGTAAATAAGTATTTGAAAATAAAATAGGAGACAGGAAAAAGTTGTACGTTTAGCGAAAACAACTTAGGGTGTCTTTCATATTGTAACATACAAGAAGTGGGAACAACGATTCATATAGTAAAGGCAGTAGAAGAAGTAATGATATCTAGGAAAGTGCATAAAGTAATTTGCGAAAAAATTATGATTTTTTTACTTGCAAAAGAAATTGAGATTATTTATTATTAGAAGTGTGTTAGCACTCGTGTGACTTGAGTGCTAATAAATAAAATTTACATAACAAAATGAGGAGGTTATTGTTCATGCTAAAGCCATTAGGTGATCGCGTTGTAATTGAACTTGTTCAAGCAGAAGAAAAAACAGCAAGTGGTATTGTATTACCAGAAACTGCAAAAGAAAAACCACAAGAGGGTAAAGTTATTGCAGTAGGTACAGGCCGAGTGCTTGAAAATGGTGAGCGTGTTGCTTTAGAGGTAGCAGCAGGTGATCTTATCATCTTCTCAAAATATGCAGGTACTGAAGTGAAATACGAAGGTACAGACTACTTGATTTTACGTGAAAGTGACATTTTAGCAATTATCGGTTAATTATATACATTTTAAAAATCCAAGGGGGTCAATTATTATGGCAAAAGATATTAAATTTAGTGAAGAAGCACGTCGTTCGATGCTTCGCGGTGTCGACACTCTTGCAAACGCAGTAAAAGTAACGCTTGGACCAAAAGGTCGTAACGTTGTACTTGAGAAAAAATTCGGTTCACCACTTATTACAAATGACGGTGTAACAATCGCAAAAGAAATCGAATTAGAAGATGCATTCGAAAACATGGGTGCGAAATTAGTAGCAGAAGTTGCTAGCAAAACAAACGATGTAGCTGGTGACGGAACGACAACTGCAACTGTATTAGCGCAAGCTATGATTCGTGAAGGTCTTAAAAACGTAACAGCTGGTGCAAACCCAATGGGTCTTCGTAAAGGTATCGAAAAAGCTGTTACTGCTGCAATTGAAGAATTAAAAGCGATTTCTAAACCAATCGAAGGTAAATCTTCTATCGCACAAGTAGCTGCTATTTCTTCGGCTGACGAAGAAGTAGGTCAATTAATCGCTGAAGCAATGGAGCGCGTTGGTAACGACGGCGTTATTACTTTAGAAGAATCTAAAGGATTCACAACAGAATTAGACGTAGTAGAAGGTATGCAATTTGATCGTGGATATGCATCTCCTTACATGATTACTGATTCTGACAAAATGGAAGCAGTTCTTGATAACCCATACATTTTAATTACTGACAAAAAGATTTCTAACATTCAAGAAATCTTACCAGTATTAGAGCAAGTGGTACAACAAGGTAAACCACTTCTTATCATTGCTGAAGATGTAGAAGGCGAAGCGTTAGCTACATTAGTAGTGAACAAACTTCGTGGTACATTCAATGTAGTTGCTGTTAAAGCTCCTGGATTTGGTGACCGTCGTAAAGCAATGCTAGAAGATATCGCAATCTTAACTGGTGGCGAAGTAATCACTGAAGAATTAGGACGTGACTTAAAATCTGCTACAGTTGAATCTTTAGGACGCGCTGGTAAAATTGTTGTAACGAAAGAAAACACAACTGTAGTTGAAGGTATTGGAAATTCACAACAAATCGAAGCTCGCATCGGTCAAATCCGCGCGCAATTAGAAGAAACTACTTCTGAATTCGATCGTGAAAAATTACAAGAGCGTCTTGCTAAACTTGCGGGCGGTGTAGCAGTAATTAAAGTAGGTGCAGCAACTGAAACTGAGTTAAAAGAGCGCAAACTTCGCATTGAAGATGCACTTAACTCAACTCGTGCAGCAGTAGAAGAAGGTATCGTTGCAGGTGGTGGTACTTCACTTATGAACGTATACACAAAAGTAGCTTCTATCGAAGCTGAAGGCGACGAAGCAACAGGTATCAACATCGTACTTCGTGCACTAGAAGAGCCAGTTCGTCAAATCGCAATCAACGCTGGTCTAGAAGGATCTGTAGTTGTAGAGCGTCTAAAAGGCGAAAAAGTAGGCGTTGGTTTCAACGCAGCTACTGGCGAATGGGTTAACATGCTTGAGTCTGGTATCGTAGATCCAGCTAAAGTAACTCGTTCTGCACTTCAAAACGCAGCATCTGTTGCAGCTATGTTCTTAACGACTGAAGCTGTAGTTGCTGACAAGCCAGAACCAAATGCACCAGCAATGCCTGACATGGGCGGCATGGGCATGGGCGGTATGGGCGGAATGATGTAATTCCGTTCTCCCGAAAAACATCCACTTCTATATAGAAGTGGATGTTTTTTTATGTTTTTGAGCGCAGGAAAATAATTTCTGTAGAATTTTGTCGCTTTCTCTCTTGACCATACCGATACTTCATTGTTAGAATCTAGGAAGATAATATAAAACAATCCTTCATATATCCTCGATGATATGGTTTGAGAGTCTCTACCGGGTTACCGTAAACAACCTGACTATGAAGGCAGTGCGTCTTATATTTATAAAGAGCGGAAGACTATCTTTCTTTATAAAGCCAGACCCCTGCCTTTTCTTTGTCATGAGACTAGAGGCGGAGGACTGGCTTTTTTTATTATATTAGTAATGCTTTTCGCCAAATTGGTGAAAATATTTATATACGAGAACTAACGTTGGGGTGATTATTTTGAAGAAGCAGCATGATACAATTATCGTTTTAGATTTTGGGAGTCAGTACAATCAGTTAATAGCACGTCGAATTCGTGAGTTCGGTGTATACAGTGAACTTCATCCACATACAATTACTGCAGAAGAAATTAAAGCAATGAATCCAAAAGGGATTATTTTCTCTGGTGGACCAAATAGTGTATACGGTGAAGGCGCATTACATTGTGATGAAAAAATCTTTGAGCTAGGATTACCGATTTTCGGTATCTGTTACGGTATGCAGCTTATGACGCAACACTTCGGTGGTAAAGTAGAACGTGCCAACCACCGGGAGTATGGAAAAGCTGTTCTTAAAGTAGAGAACGAATCAAAATTATATGCGAACCTTCCAGAAGAGCAAGTTGTATGGATGAGCCATGGTGACTTAGTAACTGGTTTACCTGAAGGATTCGTAGTAGATGCAACAAGTGAGTCTTGTCCAATTGCTGGTATGAGCAATGAAGACAAAAACTTATACGGTGTACAATTCCACCCAGAAGTACGTCACTCTGAGCACGGTAACGATTTAATTAAAAACTTCGTATTCGGCGTATGTGGTTGTTCTGAAGGATGGAACATGGAGAACTTTATCGAAGTAGAATTAGAGAAGATCCGTGAAACTGTTGGAGACAAAAAAGTATTATGCGCACTTAGTGGCGGTGTAGACTCTTCTGTTGTAGCAGTATTAATCCATAAAGCCATTGGTGACCAATTAACATGTATTTTCGTGGACCACGGTTTACTTCGTAAAGATGAAGCAGAAGGTGTTATGAAAACATTTAGCGAAGGCTTCCATATGAACGTTATTAAAGTGGATGCACAAGAGCGCTTCATGAACAAGTTAAAAGGTGTAGAAGATCCAGAGCAAAAACGTAAAATCATCGGTAATGAATTCATTTACGTATTTGATGATGAAGCTTCTAAATTACAAGGAATGGACTTCCTAGCGCAAGGTACACTTTACACGGATATCGTTGAAAGTGGTACAGCAACTGCACAAACAATTAAATCTCACCATAACGTTGGTGGACTTCCAGAAGACATGCAGTTCAAATTAATTGAGCCTTTAAATACTTTATTTAAAGACGAAGTACGTGTATTAGGATCAGAACTAGGAATTCCTGATGAAATCGTATGGCGTCAACCGTTCCCAGGTCCAGGACTTGGTATTCGTGTATTAGGTGAAATTACAGAAGAGAAATTAGAAATCGTTCGTGAATCTGATGCAATTTTACGTGAAGAAATTATAAAAGCAGGATTAGACCGTGAAGTTTGGCAATACTTCACTGCGCTTCCTGGTATGCGTAGTGTAGGTGTTATGGGTGACGAGCGTACTTACGATTACACAGTAGGTATTCGTGCAGTAACATCTATCGACGGTATGACAGCTGACTGGGCACGTATCCCTTGGGATGTATTAGAGAAAATCTCTGTACGTATCGTAAACGAAGTAAAACACGTTAACCGTATCGTGTATGATATAACGAGTAAGCCACCAGCAACTATTGAGTGGGAATAGTATTGTAATAAAAAGGATCCATCTATCATTTATGTATAGATGGATCTTTTTGTTTTTACCCTTAATACGAACGAAAATATAAAAATTTATAAAAATGTTCGTTTTTAAATTGACAAAACCACCTCCTCGAGTTAATATGAGTATGTAATTCAAACGAAAAGTGAATATTATGCCGTCGTATAATATCGGGGATATGGCCCGAAAGTTTCTACCTAGCTACCGTAAATGGCTTGACTACGAGGCGTTTTGATAAAGATGAGGGGAAACTTGTCTTTATTCATAGAACGCTTCCATGTATATGCAATGGAAGCCTTTTTTATTTTTATAGATAAAAGAGGGCTAGGGTGAAATACGGCGAGTAATCATATAACGGGGGAAACGTAAGATGAAACGCTATTTTCAGTTTGATGAACTCGGCACAAATTATAAAACAGAGTTCATAGCAGGTTTAACGACATTTCTATCTATGGCTTACGTACTATTTGTCAATCCTGCTACGCTGTCACTTGGAAATGTTAAAGGATTACCGGCAGGTACAGGAATGGATCCAGGTGCAGTATTCGTTGCTACAGCATTAGCAGCGGCGATTGGTTCGTTAATCATGGGGATATTTGCGAAGTATCCGATTGCTTTAGCGCCAGGTATGGGAATAAACGCGTTCTTTGCTTATACAGCGGTGTTAACGATGGGAATTCCGTGGCAAACGGCAATTGCTGGAACATTAATGTCAGGTATTATCTTTATTATTCTTACTGCTTCAGGTATTCGTGAAAAAATCATTAATGCAATTCCAGTAGAGTTAAAGTTTGCAGTAGCGGCGGGTATTGGATTATTCATTGCCTTCCTTGGATTCCAAAACGCTGGAATTATCGTAAAGAATGATGCTGTTCTTGTTGGGTTGGGGGACTTAACAAAGGGCACAACGTTACTAGCAATCTTCGGAGTTGTTACTACAATCATTTTCATGATTAAAAAAATAAATGGTGCAGTTTTCTACGGTATGATCCTTACGGCGATCTTAGGAGTAGCGACTGGATTAATTGATACACCAAAAGCTGTAGTGGGAGCAATACCGAGTCTAGAACCAACGTTCGGGGTAGCGTTAACTCACTTTGGAGACATTTTCACTGTTGAAATGGCGATTGTTATTATAACGTTCTTCTTTATCGATTTCTTTGATACAGCAGGTACGCTTGTAGCGGTTGCGAATCAAGCGGGATTAATGAAGAACAATAAATTACCACGTGCAGGTAAAGCGTTATTTGCAGATGCGATTGCAACTGTAATTGGTGCGATTTTAGGTACATCAACAACAACGTCTTATATTGAATCTTCTGCAGGGGTAGCAGCGGGTGGACGTTCTGGATTTACAGCAGTTGTAACAGCAGGGTTCTTCTTGCTAGCGCTATTCTTCTCACCGCTATTAAGTGTTGTGACACCAGCTGTAACAGCGCCAGCATTAATTATTGTGGGGATCTTGATGGTTTCATCTTTAGGCGAAATTGATTGGAAGAAATTCGAGATTGCAGTACCAGCATTCTTTACTATCATTTCAATGCCACTTACGTATAGTATCGCAACAGGAATTGCAATCGGGTTTATCTTCTATCCAATTACAATGGTTGTGAGTGGTCGTCGTAAAGAGATTCATCCAATTATGTATGTTATGGGAGTTTTATTCGTACTATATTTCATCTACGTTCGTAAATAAAAGGGGTTTTTTGAAAGGTCTAGACTTGAGGGGAGTCTAGACCTTTTTTGCGTCTTCAGAAAATCTTAAGGATTTCCGAGCGTTTTTCTTCAGAAGTTTTCTTATAATAGAAGTTAGGGATTAAAAAAGTGATGGGGGAGATAGTATGGCCGGGGAAACAATACTTGTCGTAGATGATGAAAAAGAAATTAGGAACCTTATTACAATTTATTTAAAGAACGAAGGATATAAAGTACTGCAAGCAGGGGACGGAGAAGAAGGGTTACGTATATTAGAAGAAAATGAAGTGCACTTAGTCGTATTAGATATTATGATGCCGAAAGTAGATGGTATTCATATGTGTATGAAAGTAAGGGAAGCGAAGGAAATGCCGATTATTATGCTTTCGGCAAAAACGCAAGATATGGATAAAATTTTAGGATTAACAACAGGTGCAGATGATTATGTAGCAAAACCGTTTAATCCGTTAGAGTTAATCGCAAGAATTAAATCGCAGCTACGTCGTTATATGAAAATGAATGGCTTTGCTATTCAAAATGAGGACGAGTTAGAAATTGGAGAGATGAAAATAAACATCTCCACTCATGCAGTCATTGTGGATGGAGAAGAAGTGAAGCTGACCCCGAGGGAATTTTCAATTTTAGAATTACTAGTCCGTAATCCGGGGATGGTCTTTAGTGCGGAACAAATTTATGAAAAGGTTTGGAACGAAAGATCTTTCCAGTCGGATAACACGGTAATGGTTCATATTCGGAAAGTGCGTGAAAAGATTGAGGAGAATCCAAGGAAGCCGATATATATAAAAACAGTATGGGGAGTGGGGTATAAGATTGAAAAAGATATTTAATCCATTTACTTATGTTAGGAAAATTCGAGAATTAATTGGAAAGATAGTGAAGAGTGTGAAACGGAGTATACGAATTCAACTTATTACTGCGTTTACTGCTTGTGCGTTGTTAGGGATTTTGTCAGCGAAGGCAGCAGCACCGTTTTTTGAGAATGCGAATCGAGAGGCGACGATCGATTATCGGGTTGGTATGGAACAAATTAATCAACAAGCTCAAAGCGTGGCAAATAGTTCAGTTCATGAAAATAAATTAGAAGCTATATCAACTATGATTGAAATAGAGAATCAAAATTTAGAACAAAACTCTAGAGCTTTAAAAGTATTGGTCACTGACGAGAGCGGTAAAGTTTTATATAAAACGAAGCAGGCGCAAGAAGAGCAAATTGATTTGCATAATACAATTCGTAATGCATCATCGTTTGCGATTAATTATATGAATGGTAGAAAAGAATTTGAAAGTACGAGAAAAGAATTTATAGCTTTTGCACCTATTACAATAGAAGATAAGAATTTATACATGTTTGTTAGTGGGATTCCAGAAGGTGAAGTAATATATGATACGCAAGAAGGACCGTTTCCGTTTTTCATAGGTGTACTTGTATTTATTTTCTCTTTCTTCTATATAACAAAGAGAAAGATGAAGCAAATTGAAGCGATGGCACAAGGTGTAAAGGAAATAGAAAAAGGAAACTTAGCGTACCGTATTGAGAAAAAAGGTGAAGATGAGATTGCGTCTTTAACTGAGAATATTAATAATATGGCGGAAGAGCTTATGAATAATATAGAAAAGGAACGTAAATTAGAGAAGCAAAAGAATGAGCTTATTACGAATGTATCACACGATTTACGTACACCACTGACTTCTATAATGGGTTACTTGCGATTACTTCGAGATTCTAAATATGAAAATAAAGAACAACATGATGAGTATACGAGAATTGCTTTTGCAAAGTCGGAGCAGTTAAAGAATTTAATAGAAGATTTATTTGAGTATACGAAGTTAACGAATGAACAAGTTGTATTAGAAAAACAGGAAGTGTGTGTAAATGAGTTACTTGATCAATTAATAGAAGAGTTAGTACCACAAGCGGAAGAGCATGGGCTTATGTTTGTTAAGAAGTTTCCTGAGGAACGTGCATATGCGATGATTGATTCGGAAAAGATGGTTCGTGTATTCGACAACTTACTAATGAATGCAATTAAGTATAGTAAAGATGACGGAGAGATAAAAGTTTCTCTTCAAAGGCAGCGCAGGAATATACAAATTGTTATTGCGAATCATAGTGAAGAGTTTACGAGAGAAGAGTTAGGGAACTTGTTTGAACGGTTTTATAAGAAAGATCAATCAAGAAGTAGAGTAACAGAAGGTTCGGGGCTCGGATTAGCTATTGCGAAAAGTATTGTTGAGTTGCAAGGTGGTAGTATTCGAGCTGAGTATGAGGACGGGATTGTTCAGTTCATCGTTTCATTACCAATTATAGAAAAATAATAAATGAATAGAATGTTATAGGATAAAAAGGCTTATTTTAAAAGGAATAAGCCTTTTTATATTTTTTTAGAAAAACATATTGACGATTAGAGTTTAGAGGTGTAATATAAAACAAGTCGCCGATAGCAACAACGCAGAAAGCGACAAACGAAATGAAAAACTTAGTTGACATTAACTAACGAAGATGTTAACATAAGGGAGTCGCAAATGAGCGGCAAACAAGTTCTTTGAAAACTGAACGAAACAAACAACGTGAACG
>NZ_NADV01000070.1:0-3128 GCF_003264175.1 Bacillus sp. SRB_331
TGAAGTGCACCCCAATTGTTAGACACGGTCTAACAATTGGAGGTGCATTTTTTATGGCTAAATTTTCTTCAAAAGAAAAAATCCAAGCGGTGAAACGATATTTAGATGGTTCAGAAAGTGGAGAAACAATTGCTAAATCTATAGGAGTTACTCCTGTTTTACTTCGCGAGTGGATTAGACGATATGAATCTTCAGGTGAAAAGGCCTTTGAAAAGCGCTATACATTCTACTCATCTCAGTATAAACTAGATGTACTTTATTATATGAATGAACACGGGACATCTATCAGAGAAACAGCGGCACTTTTCAATATTCCGTCTTATGAAACACTTCGGAAATGGAAAATAGCGTATGAAACAGGAGGATTGGATGCCCTGCAATCAAAGAAAAAGGGGCGTCCAACCATGAAAGATAAAAATATAAAACCAGTAGTTGAAGGATCAATCGAAGCCTTACAAGCGGAAAATGAACGTTTACGTATGGAAAATGCATATTTAAAAAAGTTGAATGCCTTAGTTCAAAACAAGGAAAAATCACAAAACAAGACAAAGCGGAAGTAATCTATGAGTTAAGGCATGAATTTCCTGTTAAGGAGTTACTTAAACTCGCTAATGTTCCGCGTAGTACGTACTATTATTGGATAAAACAGTTCAATCGTCCTGATCCAAATGCGGAGGTAAAAGCACTGATTCAAGCTATTTATGATGAACACGATGGGTGTTATGGCTATCGTCGTATTCGCGATGAACTTATGAATCGTGGGCACAAAGTAAATCATAAAAAGGTGTATCGTCTTATGAAAGAATTAGGGTTAAAATGTCTGGTTCGTATAAAAAAATATCGCTCTTATAAAGGGACAGTTGGGAAAATTGCGCCGAATATTTTAAATCGCAACTTCCAATCTGAAAAACCAAATGAGAAGTGGGTTACAGATATTACGGAGTTTAAGTTATTTGGGGAGAAGTTATACCTATCGCCAATATTGGATTTATTTAATGGTGAAATTATCACCTATACCATTGGTTCAAGACCTACCTATTCCCTTGTTTCAACAATGTTAGATCAAGCTTTTGAACGTGTAACAGATCAGGATAAACTCCTCATTCACTCTGATCAAGGTTGGCACTATCAAATGAAACAATACCGTCATTCTCTTACGAAGTGTGGCATAACTCAAAGTATGTCTCGTAAAGGAAACTGTTATGACAATGCCGTTATTGAAAATTTCTTCGGTATCATGAAATCGGAATTTCTGTATCGAAAAGAATTTGAAAGTATAACACATTTCAAACAAGAATTAGCAAAGTATATAGAATACTATAATCATAAAAGAATTAAGGCAAAATTAAAGGGTATGAGCCCGGTACAATACGAAGCCACTGAAAAACTTGCGTTTTTTATAAATAAATTCATTATAGAGAAAAATAAGGCGCTTTTTGTTCAATTCCGAACAGAAAACGCCCTATTTTTTGTCTATTTATTACCCTTTTTCATTCAGAAGCTTCAAGATTCTTTTTAGATTGACAGCGAATATCGTCGTTGCTCCCTGAATTTGCATGCCAAATAAACCCGCAGCCGATGCTTGATCGTACCCGTATTTATTTTTTAACTCACTATTTTTTGCTTCGATTTTATAGCGTTCTCGAGCTAAGCGTTTAAATTCTTCTGTTTCTTGAAAAACTTGTTGGTCTAAATGTTCCTCTGATTTAATGGCAACAGAATAGGTTTTAGTTTTTGCACCTTCTTTAAAACATCCTTCTCGGAGTGGACAGACCTTACATTTTTCAACGTCAAAAAAATAAACCATTCTTGCACTTGCTCCTGGATGTGAATCTGGTTTTTTACTTTTTCTTTTTGCTAAATGTCCTGCTGGACATACAAATAAACCTGCATCTTTATTAAAGTCAAATTCTTTTCCGTTTGCTCGCCCATTTTGAGTAATCATTGGATTTAACTTAGAAATCAGTTGAATGCTTTGTTCTTTTGTATAAAGTAAATTGTTTTTCCCTGAATAAGCCGTGTCAGCGATGACTGTTTCAACTTCCATTCCTGTTACTTTACTTTTTTCAATCAGTTCTTGTAGATAATGTCCATCTGATTTTTCACCTGTTGTAACGACTGCTGCTGTAATAATACGTTCATCACTAATTGCTAAATGTGTTTTATAACCAAAGAAAGAACTGTCTGCTGTTTTATGTCCTACTCGTGCATCGGCGTCTGTTGAATAATTTAGATGTTCTTGCGTATCTTCTACAGCTTCTTTTAACACGTTCAATTTTTCCATTACGGCTGGTAGATGAGCGATTTGTGGTTTATTTTCAATAATGGTAATCAATTTTTCACAGTAAGCTATTTCATCTTTTACCTCGTTAGAAGTATTCTTCTTTGGAAATTTTTCTTTCATGGATTTATCGAATTGATACACTGCTTTGCGGGTATGTTTTGATTTCTCTTGTAAAAATTCTTTCGGTGATTTTTGGTTATAACGTGCTTTGGTATGCGTTGCGTCCACAATGATTGCTTTACTTTTGATAATGTTCTTTTCGAGTGCGATTTCAACCGTTTTTTCAATGAGCATATCTAATAAACTTACGTCTTGAAGACGAAGTCTGCGGAATTTTGTGAGTGAGCTTGAATCAATCACGTCATCTTCTGGCGCCATACCTAAAAAATATTTGAAAGACATGTCATATTTTGAACGTTCGACAAGGTCTACATCGGATACATTGAAGATGGCTTTTAACAATAAGTACTTAAACATTCGAATCGGAGGAATCGCATTTCTTCCATTATCTAAACAATATTTTGTTTTCAATTCCTCTAAAATGAATGAGAAATCCACCAGTTCGTTAATTTGACGAAGCATATTATCTTTTGGCACGACCATATCGTAAATGGCCAAGTACGGACTTAAGTTAAGTGTCTCTTGGTTTGAAATCATTTGGAACACCACCTGCATTTAGTCTCTCTATTATAAATTAAAAAGGCGAGACATTCGACTATTGAATCGTCGAATGTCTCGCAAAGTGGAACTAGATGGAGTTTTTCAGTGCCCTCGTACAATACCGGGCTCATACCCTAGAGGCTGCCTAATGAAACGACCTGTCTAACTTTCGGGGGTCACTTCA
>NZ_NADV01000071.1:0-22163 GCF_003264175.1 Bacillus sp. SRB_331
TATTCTATAGGGTACATTTTATAGTGCTGCAAACCTTTTTTATTTGACGACATAATTTCATGCAATACAACTTCTACATTAAATAACGTAAATAAATGTAAGCATGTGATAACAATAGCGCAATGATCGTTAAGGGGAAACCGATTTTTAAGAAGTCCATATAAGAGAACCCATGTCCTTCACGTTTTGCAATACCAGCAACGACTACGTTTGCTGATGCTCCAATTAATGTTCCGTTGCCTCCTAGGCAAGCTCCAAGTGATAACGCCCACCATAGTACTTCAATTTGCGGAGAATCGACAGATAGTCCGAGTCCTGTAGCTAAATCTTGAATAAGTGGAATCATCGTTGCGACAAATGGGATGTTATCAATTGTCGCAGATGCGATGCCAGATACCCATAAGATAAGTATAGCAGCGAAACCGATATCGCCATTTGTTACGTCGAGTACTTCTTTTGCGAGTGAAGAAATAAGTCCGATATCAATTAATCCGCCAACGAGAACGAATAGTCCAGCGAAGAAGAAAATTGTTACCCATTCAACGTGGGCAAATACATCTTCAATATCATGTTCTTTCACACCGATTAACATAAGAAGTGTAGCACCTGTCATCGCAATAACGGCAGCGTCTACATGAATAATAGAATGAAGTACAAAGCCTAAAATAGTTAGTCCTAAAATCGTAATGGATTTTAAAAGGAGGCTCTGATCTTTAATATAATCTTTTTCATTTAATGCCATTAGCTTTTCGATTTGCTCAGGCGTTGTTTTTAGTTTGTTGCGATACATGAAGTAAATAATGCCAAGTGTAACGATAGAAATAATGATTACGATTGGAGCTAAGTTTAGTAAAAAGGCATTAAAGTCTAAATGCTTATTAGCTGATCCAATCATAATGTTCGGCGGGTCACCAATTAATGTTGCTGTTCCGCCTATATTTGAAAATAGTACTTCTGAAATTAAATAAGGAACAGGATTTACTTTTAAAATACGTGTAATGGATAGTGTAACAGGTACGATTAATAATACGGTTGTTACGTTGTCCAAAAATGCAGAACCGACAGCAGTTAATAGGGATAGTAATAATAAAATGCGGATTGGTTTTCCGCCAGCTGCTTTTGCTGCTTTTATGGCTACAAATTCAAATACGCCTGATTGACTCGTAATATGTACGAGAATCATCATCCCAATTAAAAGGGTAATCGTTTCCCATTGAATATGCGATGTGAAAGCAGTATGTAAATCTACAATTCCAAAAATAATCATAATAGCAGCACCGAATAGTGCGATTACAGCACGATTCAATTTCTCAGAAATAATAAAACCGTACGTGACTAAAAATACGGCAATTGTAAAATAATATTGCCAATTTGCTACTTCATGTGCTGATTGTTCCAATCATGTCACCTTCTTTAAAGTATGTATTCAATTGTCGAAATGTATCTCGCTGTATTAATACGGGATAAAATATATTGTAGCAAATTCAAAAAAGAAAGAAAACTATTTAACAATGTGAAGGAAAAAATGTGATTTTTACATATCATATAAAGTGAAACTTTAATCAGTGGGGGTTTTTGTTCATCCCCCACTGATTATTAGTCTTCACCAATCGGGCATTTACGGATAGTTGATTTCCCACCTAGCTGACGTGTGTTCGCTGGATTTTGGGGTGGGAATCTTACTATCCGTTAATGCGGGATAAAAAATATAAAAAACACAGTGCAAATTATTAGGAAAAGTGGGCGTTGTCCTCTAATATAGAGATAGCAATTTACATTATTTTTGCGTAAAATGGTTTAAAGAGGTGAATTCCGATGGAAATAGTAAAAGATAGTTCTCTTATTCAAAATGAAATTGAACGTTTTGTAAATAAAGATGTATATATTCATTTAGAAACGACGAATGGAGCGTATGCGTCACACTTTAATGAAAAGATGATGACAGTAGGAGCATTCATTCGAAATGCAATTATTCGCTTTGAGCGTGGGAAAATAACTGGAACAAACCCATACCGAGTTGGTTTGAAAATGGATCATGGCTGGGTATATGCAGAAGGCATTACGCACTGGGAAGTAGACGATAAAGAGCGTTTATTACTAGCAGGGCATGATAACCAAGGCCGCTTAGCGGTAGCGCTTGAGCTAAGCTTAACGCCATTTAAGTAAGAAGGAGGGAAACTTATGGAGAGACATGTACTTGTTGTATTTCCGCATCCAGATGATGAAGCATTTGCTGCGGGAGGAACAATTCGCTTATTAACAGATCAAGGAGTACCTGTAACGTACGCATGTGGTACTCTTGGACAAATGGGACGTAACATGGGGAAAAACGTATTTGCTAACCGTGAAACGATTCCAAATATACGTGAAAAAGAATTAAAAGATGCATGTGAAGCGATGGGGATTCAAGATTTAAGAATGCTCGGTTTCCATGATAAAACGTTAGAATTTGAAGATGTTGATTTTGTTGCCGATAAAATCGAAGCGATTATTCAAGAAGTAAATCCATCTCGAATTATTACATTTTATCCAGAACACGGCGTACATCCGGATCATGATGCATTTGGCCGCGCTGTAGTTCGCGCTGTATCACGTATGCCAAAAGAAGAACGTCCAGCCATTCATGCGGTTGCGATTACGAGAAATCGCGAAGCAGTACTCGGTGAACCGGATGTTGTAAATAATATTAGTGAAGTATTTGAACATAAATTAGCTGCACTAGGCGCGCATCGTTCACAAACGGAAGCGATGCTAGAAGAAACGCATGCAAAAATAAAAAACAAAGACGCAGCAACATTAAAATGGCTGCAACTTGAACAGTTTTGGACTTATAAATGGGAGTAGGCTAGAAGGGTACCTTCTAGTAGCTCTTACATAGAAAAAGCGCCGTCACTTGTGATGGCGCTTTTTGTGCTATTGTTTCGTATTAGCCAAATACATGAGCATATGGAATTTTTCGTCTCTTACATGATAATCGAAATAAGGTCCTGGATCTGTACAGTAACCGATATTTTCATTTTGCATGATTTGAAATCCGTTAACTGATAAATTTTCTTCTAAGTATTTTGGATGTAAAATATGCTCATGGGAATTTGGATATAAGGCTGAAATATTTTTCAAGGATTTGGCCGAGTTATCATAATACGAGTATCCACCGACAATTGTTGAACTGTTATGTAAATAGTTTTTTAGAACATGACTTGGGAACTCTGGGTTGAGCAGTGAAAAATCAGTTATTGTAAAACTATCCACAAAAACATCGATGCTAAGCGGTTTCAATGGTAGATTTAAATCGGAATTCAAAATATAAAGGACGCGTGGCTTCGGATTCATACGCTCAATTCTATTTCTCACCTTCTTGAGCATTGCAAGCGAATAGCCACTGAATACATAGTTTGCGCTTGGTTCAAGAACATCGATATATTTGGGTAGTGATACAAAAGCATCAACGTTTGTTTCCACAATTAATTTGTTTTTCAAATCTATATTTTGTAGAACTTTTTGAAATCGAAAATTACTTTTTTCAAATAAGTTAATCATTTTGGGATTGATCTCTTTAATCGTTTCTTTATCGTAAAAATAAGATGGATAAGGAGACGTCTCATACAAGTTCGCGGTAATGATAATACCCTCCTCGATAGCTGCTTCGTATCCACAGCTACAAGTTAAACTCCCCGTGTGAATGTAGACTTTTTTAATCGTTACATCTTTCATTTCAAGTGGAATGCGGCATTTCGGACAATAGAGAAAATTTACAAAGTCAAGCGGGATTCCTGTAATACTTTCTTCTTTGGATGAAGGCGAGCTAGTTTGAACCGCTTTTTCAATCAATTGGATAGCTTTTGATATGTCTTCTTTTTTCTTGGTTAGCTCGTCCTTTTTATCAATGAGCGAGTTGTTGTAGTAGTCGATATCCTCATGGTCCGAGAAGTTTGTGACACGCCGATATGATAAAATTCGTTGGATTTCTATCAATGAAAAATGAAATTTTTTCAGCTCAGTAATAAAAGACATGTCGTCGAAACACAATTGGTTCATTTGATACTGAGTGTTTTTTTTGTCTGGTATTAATAATCCTAGTTCAATGTAATAACGAACGGTATCAGTCTTAACATGAAAAAGCTTCGCAAATGTACCGATTTTCATAGATGTACCCCCTGATAAAAAAAGTGGAGTTACTCCACTTTTTTCACAAAATGAATTCAAAAAACTCTCAAATGGCTATTGACTTGGAGGGAACTCCAAGTCATATTATTAACTTAATAATTTTGAATATTAAGAATATTTTTGACTGTATTGTAACATACATGTCACGAAAGGAGAAGGATTAGCTATGGATAAGATGGATCATATGGATACACTCTCACTATGGACAGCGACTGCAAACAGATATGACAAAGGAAAACCTCTTGAAGGAAATGAAGAGGCGGATGTTGTCATTATTGGCGCAGGTTTCACAGGTCTTTCTTCTGCATATCATTTGCAAAAGTTAGGGAAGAGTGTCATTGTCCTTGAGCAGGAAACAATCGGATATGGCGCAAGCGGTCGCAACGGCGGGATGGTATTGCCAGGCTATAAGTCAACGATGCAGGAGCTTGCCAAGAAGTATGGTGCCGAAGAGGCGAGGCAGCTTAACGATCTTTCTCTGCTTAGTGTTGAATTAGTTAAAAACATTATTGACGAGCATCAAATCAACTGTAACTTCAGAAAGACAGGTCACATTGTGGCGGCTTACAAAGCCAAGCATTTTGAAGGGTTGAAACTTGAAAGTGAATACTTAAACAAAAATTTTGGATATGAATGTAGCGTGCTTAATCGAAGTCAGTTGCATCAAGAAATTGATTCCCCGCAATATTATGGTTGCTTAGTCGACGACTCGAGTTACTCATTCCAACCACTGAACTATGCAATTGGTTTGGGAGAAGCAGCTAAATCGATCGGTGCAAAAATCTTTGAGCATTCGAAAGCACTATCTATTGAGTACGGCCGAAATAGTGTGAAAGTTATTACAGAAAAAGGTACTGTTACAGCGAAAGACATTATTGTGGCTACAGATGGTTACTCCGGAAAAATTATGGCTGAATTGAATAAAGGCGTACTGCCAATTTCGGCACGTATTATTGGTACTGAACAGCTTCCAGAATCATTGGTGAATAGCGTCATTCCTAAAGATCGCATGGTTTTTGATACAAGCAGTTTCCTTTACTATTTCAGGCGTACACCAGATAATCGGATCATATTTGGCGGTGGCGATATTCGTCCAAACTTAGGTGATGCTGTTTATCAAAATGTTTACGATGCCATGGTTAAAATAATGCCAAAACTAGAAGGAAGCAAGATTGATTACAGGTGGGGTGGATTTATCGGGGTTACAATTGATACGTTCCCCGTTATCGGTAGATCCAAAGAAGGCGCATATTTTGCAACGGGTTATACGGGGCATGGCGCGTCTCTCTCGACATTGTTTGGTAAGTTATTGGCACAATGGATCGTTACGGGGAGTGCAGGTGGATATCGATTTGAAAAAGAACGCCTCAAATCATTCCCATTCTATAATCAGAAAACGATGCTGGTCAATATAGCACATATTGGTTTCAAACTGGTAGATATTATCGCGTAAAGGAGAGGTGTTTATGAAAATTAACATGTTCATTGACGGGAAATGGGTAGAAGCATTATCGGGTGCTAGACGAAACATTATCAATCCTGCAACCGGAGCGGTTATCGCAACGTCTGCTCATGGATCAGCAGATGATGCGAAGATAGCAATTAAGGCGGCTCGTAAAGCGTTTGATAGCGGGATCTGGTCGAATTTATCGGCTGATGAAAGAGCTGACTATCTATATAAGATTGCAGACCGTCTTGAAGAGAATACAGCTGAAATTGCCCGTTTGGAAACTGCAAATAACGGTAAGGTTATCCGTGCAACAACCTATGTAGATATTCCTGTATCGATTCAATGCTTCCGCTATTATGCTGACTTGATTAAAGGTATGAAAAAGGAATCTTACACTCGTGATGATGCTTCAGAAACGATTATTATTCATGAACCGATTGGTGTTTGTGGACTTATTGTACCTTGGAATTTCCCGCTTATGTTAGCTGTTTGGCAAATTGCTCCTGCACTTGCCGCAGGGAATACAATTGTAATTAAGCCTGCTGACGTCACTCCTGTAAGCGTATTCAAATTATTTGAAATTATCGAAGAGGTTGGACTTCCGGATGGAGTAGCAAACTTAGTATTGGGACCTGGTTCAAAGGTTGGGAATGAGCTTGCAGAGAGCCATGATGTCGACAAAATTGCCTTTACTGGTGGAACAAAAACAGGTCAAAGTATTATGCGCGCAGCTGCAGGAAATATGAAAAAAATCACACTTGAACTAGGTGGTAAATCTCCACTTATTGTGTTCGAAGATGTGGATTTTGAAACCGCAGTCGATAATGCGATGTTTGGTATTTTCCACAATGCTGGGCAAGTTTGTTCAGCTGCATCTCGTTTACTTGTACAAGAGACTATTTATGATAGGTTTGTTGAAAGATTGGCCGAGCGTGCGAACAAAATTGTAGTTGGCAACGGGGAAAGTGAGAATATTGAAATGGGAGCTCTCACAAACGAGTCTCATATGAATGAAGTTTTACATTATATTCAGAGAGGAATCGAAGAAGGTGCAAAATTAGTTTGTGGTGGTAAGCGCTTAACAGAAAATGGGCTTGGTCGAGGGTTTTTCATTGCACCAACAATCTTTGCTGATGTAAATGAGAATATGTGTATTGTGAAGGAAGAGATTTTTGGTCCAGTTCTTGTTGTACAGAAATTTAAAGATGAGGAAGATGCCATCCAAAAAGCGAATGATTCCATTTATGGATTAGCCGGTGCTGTATTTACTGAAGATATGGACCGAGCAAAACGTGTCATTAGTAAATTACGTGCGGGAATTACTTGGATTAATAGTTATCATCTCGCTTATGTTGAAGGCCCTTGGGGAGGGTATAAGCAAAGTGGCATCGGCAGAGCGTTAGGTACTGTTGGACTGGAGCACTTTATGGAAACGAAGCAAATCAATATCCACCAGCATGCAAATCCGGTAGGGTGGTATGCGAATTAATTGAGCAAAACGTGCTATATAAATTATTTGTAAGGGGATATGCTCATGAAAATAGTGGACAACGGTCCGTCATCAAAAATAGAGCAACCAGAAGTAATGAATAAGCCGGTGGATGATTCAGTGCTAGGAACCAAAAGTATTCCGTTACTATATTTACGGTTTGCTTTGGCGGGAATTATGGCTAACGTAATTTTAGGAGTTGTATCGGTTGTTGATGGCTATTTCGTCAGTGGCTTTCAGGAGCTGGAAGTCGAAGGGATCGGAATTGGATTTACGGTCATGGTTATTACCCGTATGATTGGTGTTCTTTTAGGTGTGGGAGCCGGAGCGGTCATTTCACTTCGACTGGGGAAAGGGAAAATCGAAGAAGCTAGAAGTATTATGGGACAAACTTTATGGTTTACTCTTTTCCTGTCTTCTTTGTTAGCTATACTTGGGTTGGTCTTTGAAAATGATATTATGATTTTATTCGGAGCAAGTGATGAAGCACTTCCGTATGCGGTGCAATATAGCCGACTGCTATGGATTTCGTTGCCATTAACGATATTGGCCGTTGTATTAAGTATTTTAGCTAATATTGATGAAAAGCCTATATTATCAATGAACAGTTGGTTAGTCGCAGCGGTTGTTGCTGGGACTATGGAATGGATTATGGTAGTGAAGTATGACATGGGGATGATGGGTTCTTCATGGGCTAATACGATTTCACAATCGATTCCTGTTCTCCTAATCTTTTATTTCTGGTTTGGTAAAACAAAACTTAAGCCAAAAATGAAAGATATGATGATTAATCTCAAGAAGATTGGTGAAGTGGTTTGGACGGGCTTTGCATCTTTCTCGAGTCAGTTCATGATGTTTATTGCAATTATTTTCACCAACAACTTACTGCAAAGCTACGGTGGTGGTCTGCACGTTGCAGCTTTCACGATTCAAAACGGTTACATTACAAATCTCCTCGCCTTAGCAGCGCTCGGTGGGATGACAGGACTTCAACCGATTATTAGTTATAATTACGGTGCGGGCAACCTTGATCGTGTGAAACAAGCAATTAAGATGGGACTCATTTTTACAGTTTCCTTCTTTGTGATCGTGACAGCCATACTAGTCATTTTTGCAGATCCAATTGTGTCATTTTTTTCCGGTGGTAATCCTGAATTGCAGAAACTTGGCATTTGGACGACAGTTATATTCAATTGTTTGTTTACGCTTAGTGCAGTTAGCCTGCTTATCTCTGGTTATTTCGAATCACAAGAGAGAAACTGGTCCGCAACGTTTATTAGTGTAAGCAAAATATTGTTGTTCATGTTACCGTTTCTATTTATTTTCCCGAAATACTGGGGTGTAGAAGGTGTATGGTACGCTGCTCCTGCTGCAGAAATTCCAGGTGTTCTCATTGCCATATACTTTATGAAAAAAGAGTTTAAACGTTTAAAAAATACAAATGTTAAGACAGTAGATTTATAGACTTATTCCTTCAAAATTACCAATAAGAAAGAGAAAGAGAGAGGATTGTCATGTTTTTTGCGAAAAAACTTACAGCTGAAGAAGCAGAGCAACTAGGTGCCAACGCATGGGAACCATGGGTAGGCGAACCGAATAAAGGAACGTGGCATGTAGAAGAGCAGGAAGTTTTCTATGTGACAGATGGTGAAGTGTTTATTACTGTTGATGGGGAAAAGTATCATATTACAAAGGACTGGATCGTTTCCTTGGCTAAGGACCTTGTTTGTGAATGGGATTGCCCAGTATTTTTGAAAAAGAATTATAAGATGAACCATGAGATCCATCTGAAATAATGTGAACTGGGGAGTGGACAAATGCTAAGCAGATGACTGCTCCTGCGTATTCAATGAATAAGATTAATAATGTTGAAGAAATGTATGTAAATAAGTTTACATACCGTCAAATGAATGCGCTTTCTTTTTAGGGGCGATAACATAGGACGGTTATCTTAAAATAGGAGGCTTCACCATGGTAGTAATGAAAAATGTACAAACGTTGAAAAATTATATTGGCGGACAATGGATAGAATCCACAAGTAAGCAAGTTGAAGATGTACCAAATCCAGCAACAGGAGAGATTATTGCTCGTGTGCCTCTTTCGACTAAAGAAGATTTAGATAGAGCTGTAGCAACTGCGAAAGAAGCATTCAAAACATGGAGAAAGGTCGCTGTGCCTCGGCGTGCTCGGATTCTATTTCGCTATCAACAGCTATTGATTGAAAACTGGGAAGAGTTAGCTAAACTCGTAACCTTGGAAAACGGAAAAAGTTATAAGGAAGCATACGGTGAAGTGCAGCGGGGGATTGAATGTGTTGAATTTGCCGCAGGCGCACCCACTTTAATGATGGGAGAGCAACTTCCCGATATTGCTACTGGTGTTGAATCAGGGATGTATCGTTACCCGATCGGAGTAATCGCAGGAATAACGCCATTTAACTTTCCGATGATGGTGCCATGCTGGATGTTTCCACTCGCGATTGCATGCGGGAATACATTTGTATTAAAACCATCTGAAAGAACACCGCTATTGGCTAATCGCATAGCTGAACTGTTTAAAGAAGCAGGTCTTCCAGATGGAGTACTAAATATTGTGCATGGTGCACATGACGTCGTTAACGGCATTCTTGACAATGAGGATGTGAAAGCTGTATCTTTCGTTGGTTCTCAACCTGTGGCTGAGTATATATATAAAACAGCAGCAGCTAACGGTAAACGTGTACAAGCTCTTGCAGGGGCAAAAAATCATTCGATCGTATTAAAAGATGCGGACCTTAGTTCTACAGTGAAAGAAATTACAAGTGCTGCCTTCGGTTCAGCTGGTGAACGATGCATGGCAGCGGCTGTTGTTGTCGTGGAAGAAGACGTTGCAGATGAGCTCGTTAATAGACTGCTTCAAGAGGCTAATGCAATTACGATTGGGAATGGTCTGGAAGAAGGTGTTTTCCTTGGTCCCGTTATTCGTGAAGGACATAAAGAGCGGACACTCGGATACATTCAATCGGGTGTAGAGCAGGGAGCGACACTTATTCGTGACGGACGTGAAGACGATGTCGCAAACAGCCAAGGTTATTTTGTTGGCCCAACGATTTTTGACAATGTGACACAGGAAATGAAAATCTGGCAAGATGAAATTTTCGCACCGGTTCTTTCTATTGTACGCGTAAAAGACTTGATGGAAGCGATTCATGTTGCTAATGCATCGCCATTCGCAAATGGTGCATGTCTGTACACAAATAGCGCGAAAGCTATTCGTGAATTCCGTGAAGAAATTGATGCAGGTATGCTTGGGGTTAATCTTGGAGTTCCTGCTCCAATGGCATTCTTCCCGTTCTCAGGTTATAAGAAATCTTTCTATGGTGATCTCCATGCAAATGGAAAAGATGGCGTAGAATTCTATACTCGCAAGAAAATGCTTACGGCTCGTTATTGAAAGAGTGATGTAAAACCATAAAAAGATAGAATGGAGCTGGTGATTGTGCAAGCGACGGAGCAAACACAAAGTTTGAAAAAAACAGATGAAAAGTACCTTTGGCATGCGATGAGAGGAGCAGCCCCTAGTCCAACGAATTTAATTATCACAAAAGCAGAAGGGGCATGGGTGACGGATATTGATGGAAACCGTTATTTAGACGGTATGTCCGGTCTTTGGTGCGTGAATGTTGGGTATGGTCGAAAAGAGCTTGCAAGAGCGGCGTTTGAACAGCTTGAAGAAATGCCGTATTTCCCTCTGACTCAAAGTCATGTTCCTGCTATTAAATTAGCAGAAAAATTGAATGAATGGCTTGATGATGAATACGTCATTTTCTTTTCTAACAGTGGATCGGAAGCGAATGAAACAGCATTTAAAATTGCTCGTCAATATCATCAACAAAAAGGTGATCATGGACGCTATAAGTTTATTTCACGCTATCGTGCTTACCACGGTAACACAATGGGGGCTCTTGCAGCAACAGGTCAAGCACAGCGAAAGTATAAATATGAACCACTTGGGCAAGGATTCCTGCATGTAGCACCGCCGGATACGTATCGAAATCCAGATGATGTTCATACACTGGCAAGTGCTAATGAAATCGATCGTGTCATGACATGGGAGTTAAGCCAAACAGTAGCCGGTGTGATTATGGAGCCAATTATTACCGGGGGCGGAATTTTAATGCCTCCTGATGGATATATGGAAAAAGTAAAAGAAATTTGCGAGAAGCACGGTGCGTTGCTCATTTGTGATGAAGTTATATGTGGATTTGGACGAACAGGGAAGCCGTTTGGATTTATGAATTATGGCGTCAAACCAGATATCATAACAATGGCAAAAGGTATTACAAGTGCGTATCTTCCTTTGTCAGCAACAGCAGTTAGACGAGAGGTTTATGAGGCATTCGTAGGTAGTGATGATTATGATCGCTTCCGCCATGTAAATACGTTCGGAGGAAATCCTGCTGCTTGCGCTTTAGCTTTGAAGAATTTAGAAATTATGGAGAACGAGAAACTCATTGAACGTTCCAAAGAATTGGGTGAACGACTGTTATATGAGCTAGAGGATGTAAAAGAGCATCCAAACGTAGGGGATGTTCGCGGAAAGGGCCTTCTTTTAGGCATTGAACTAGTGGAAGATAAGCAAACAAAAGAACCGGCTTCCATTGAAAAGATGAACAAAGTCATCAATGCTTGTAAAGAAAAAGGTCTAATTATTGGTAAAAATGGTGACACTGTTGCAGGTTACAATAATATTTTACAGCTTGCTCCTCCATTAAGCATCACAGAGGAAGACTTTACTTTTATCGTTAAAACAATGAAAGAATGTTTAGCTCAACTTTAATTAATTATTGATAAATCTTGTTAAAAAGCGGATGAGCCTATTAGGAGATGTAACTTTAAATATTGAATGAATTACTCGAAAAGAGTAATTCCGAAAGGGTTGAGTTTATGAAAGCTGATGTTGTATTGATAAATGGAGAAGTTATTACAGTAGACCAAAAGAATGCAGTAGTCGAAGCTGTAGCAATAAAAGATAATCAAATCGTAGTTGTTGGCTCAAATCAGGAGGTTAAGAGTTTTATAGGAGAAAACACGGATGTAATTGACCTGCAAGGGAAAACGCTTCTTCCTGGATTCATTGATTCCCATCTTCACATCATTTCTCATGGACTAAATCAGTTGGCTGTCAGTTGTAAAGCTGAACATATTGATTCTATCGATGCTTTATTAGATGATCTGAAAAAGAAGGCCTTAGAAACGCCAAAAGGTGAATGGATACGTGCTTGGGGCTTTAATGAAACCGCTGTGGAGGAAAAGCGTTATCCAACAATTACTGAGCTGGATGAAATTTCAGTTGAACATCCTATTATTATAACCCGTACTTGTCACCACATAAGCGTGGTGAATAGCAAAGCATTAGAAATTGCGCAAATTAACGAGAACACACCGGATACGAGTGGGGGAGTTATTGAAAAGAATCAGGCAGGAAGGCTTACAGGAAAGTTAATTGAAGCAGCAAATATGAGTATGAGCGAGGTTGCAAGTTATACAGAAAGTGAAATGATGAAGGCTGTGAAAATTGCATCAGATCATTTCGTTGCAGCTGGCATAACAAGTATACATGACGCAGGTGGAGATGGACCGGAGAGTTTTCGTTTACTACAACGAGCTGTGAAGAGTAGGGATATTCGTGTCCGAATATATGCAATGATATGTCAAATAAATAACTCCCATGAATTTGTTAATAAAATGGTCGAAGCTGGTGTGGTAACTGGTACCGGAGATGAGAGATTTAAAGTTGGACCAGCTAAATTGTTTACAGATGGAAGCAGCACGGGTCCTACAATTGCAACTCGTAAGTCATATTCTAGTGACTCTAACAATTATGGTATTCTTTATTATAGTGAGGAAGAAATCTATCAAGTTTTAGGTGAAGCACATAAAAAAGGCTATCAAATCACTGTACATGCACAAGGTGATAAAGCTATTGAAATGTATTTAAATTGTGTAGAAAAGGCGCTAGAGGAATCACCAAGAAAAAATCACCGTCATCGAATCGAGCATGCGGGAATTTCTTCACCAGATTTACAAGAGAGAATGAAAAAACTCGAGATGATTCCTATTCCAAATCCTCCATTTCCATATGAATTTGGAGAGATATATGTAGAGCACTATGGTGATCGTGTTAATCACATGTACGCTGCTCGTGATTTTATTGATCGTGGCATCATTGCAGCAGGTAGTTCGGATGCACCAGTTACTGACTATAATCCTTTATTAGGAATTCATGTTGCTGTCAATAGAAAAACTAAGTCTGGAATAGAGGTTGGTGCTAATCAATCTATAAGCGTAATGGAAGCTATTAAACTATACACATGGAATGGTGCTTATGCGAGTTTTGAAGAAGAGATAAAAGGAAGCATAGAGGTCGGAAAACTGGCGGATTTAATTATATTAAATGACAGCATTTTAAGTGTCAATCCAAACCAAATTAAAGATTTAAAAGTAGAAACAACAATTATTGATGGTGAAATTATCTATCAAAAAGAACAATCAGTGAAAATGTAGCAATAAAAAAACGCCCCTTCAATTGTGAGAATGATTTTAACAATTGAAGGGGCGTTTCAGTTGTTTAGTTGCGCTTTTCAAATCGTATTAATTTTCTAAGAGAATTGAAAGGGTATTCGTCTACTAACAAATATTCAGATTATGAACACTAGAAAACGAACACAACCTATCATATAATTGAAAGACTATATTTTAAAATCAATGTTAATATTACCCTCCTATAAGTATTAACATGCGTAATTGAGGTGTTTTCTTTGTTGTTTTATGATCGAATTTCTATAATGGCCCCTCCTGTTCCATAGCTAAGGAAAGTCTATTCATTTCTGAGATTTTCAAAGTTATAGGGGGGTATTAAAAGTGAAAAAAGTCTCAGTACCATCACTTTGGTTAATGATCATTCTGGTGGCATTTCCACAAATTAGTGAAACAATTTACACACCGTCTTTACCGGATATTTCAAAGGCGTTGCACGTAAGTAATAATGAGGTACAGTTAACGCTTAGTGTTTATTTTGCTGGATTTGCTTTAGGTGTATTTTTTATTGGATGGTTATCAGATATAATTGGTCGTCGCCCAGCAATGTTATTTGGAATTGTAGTATATGGCGCTGGAAGTTTCTTATGCTATATTGCAAATTCTATTGAATTTTTATTGTTTAGTCGTTTTATTCAAGCATTTGGAGCAAGTGCTGGTTCAGTTGTGACACAAACGATTCTTCGTGAAAGTGTAGAGGGGCATAAACGTCATGTTATGTTTGCTCAAATTTCGGCAGTCATTGCTTTTACACCAGCGATAGGTCCACTAATTGGGGGCTTTCTTGATCAAATGTTTGGATTTAAAATAGTATTTTTAAGTTTAGTTGTTATGAGTGATGGGATTTTGTTATATACGTTTGTTTCTCTTCCGGAAACAAAAACGGAATCAGTAACGGATAAAATAAATGTATTTTCTGTATTAAAACGGTTGATTACAAATCCGAAAGTAGTAACATATGGGTTATTAATTGGAGGAGCGAATGGTGTTTTATTTAGCTACTATGCAGAAGCGCCGTTTATCTTTATTGAATACTTTCAGTTATCGCCTAGTATGTACGGATTTCTAGGAATTGTTGTTGCTTCCGCTTCTATTATTGGGGCGAAAGTTTCAAAGCGGTTACTTGCTACTTATAAACCAGAGAAAATTATATATATCGGTTGTCTTGTAATGACAGGGGGAGCTATCTTCTTAACTGTTATTAATTCATTTGGATCAAATCCAAACATAATATATATGATTGGATTTTTAGTAGCGATGTTTATATTGCTATTAGGAATTGGGGTAGCATTGCCTAACTGTTTAAGTTTAGCATTAGTAGATTTTCAAGATGTCATTGGTACTGCGGGAGCATTGTTTAGCTTAGGCTACTATGTAATTGTAACGATGACAATTTGGGGAATGAGTCAGCTGCATACGGGCTCGTTGATGGTGATGCCACTTTATTTTCTTGTTATTGTAGTTATAATGATGGTGTTTACTAAAGTGTTTATTTTAGGTAAACAAACTTCAAAAATGATTTGAATATGAACTTGTAAAAGAGTCTCATTTTTTAATGAGACTCTTTTATATTTTATGAAAATAACTATAGGTATGAATATGTAATTAATGTTAAAATAAAACAAAATTGTATAGTTATAGTTTTTAGGGAGGGTGAAAATATGTTAATGAATTTAGCATGCGCTCTACTAATTATTTCCGGACTTACAGTAGTTATACGAAAAACTTTCATTGTAAACCACTATCTTTGTAATTTAATGGCATTCTTTTGTGCTTATATGACAACATCTTCCTACGTATTAGAGCAACCTTCATTAACAAAAACCATATTGATACTATGTTTGTTGCTGATAACTTTTATTCTTATATACTCACATTTCGAGATTAGAGGGCTAGCTTTTAATGATTATACAGTGTTTAATTTACCTTCTAGCCGAGTGAGTATATTAGTGAAAGACGGGTTAACCGAAGCGAACATAGAATTTACATTGGATAAAAATAATATATATTTATCAGGATCTCCTGTTAAAATTCGAATATTGAATAGACCATTACATACAACTAATATTTTATTTAGAAAATGCCCAGAGGATATAAAGACAAAAATTAAAGGTATTATTAAGGAAAAGATAAAAGCTGAGGAGAAGAGTTTTCCTCTTTCCGGTGTATTGTTGATTGTTTTAAGTGCGGTTATATTTTTCTTAAAGTAGGAGATGGGAAAGAGAATTTTCAGCTGTGATAATGGGATAATTAAGAGAAGTAGAAGTTAGTGACTTTGTAGTTCTACTAATATATTAAATTTCTGCGTGATACGTTAATCGCATGTGTAAGCAATTACAGTACAAACTATAAAGAGTGAAGTATATAAAGTATGAAACCGAGGTAGATAGGATCTCCTCGGTTATTTATATTGTAATAATATTTATACCGGAATCATATTGAATAGATGTATTTTATTGTTAATTTAGTTAAAAATTAATCAAACTAATATATAATAATTTACTGAAAAAATAATTGAACTTTTCAGATAAATGAATTAATATGAAGTGAGCAATTTTAAATTTTATAGAAAATAGGAAGATGAGGGGTTTTGGAAATTTTATAAGAGGCAAAATGAGATTTTAGGATAGCTTTAAAGTTAGTCTAAGATGACGTTTGTTTCATCATTTTCAGGGCCAAACAGGAATTAGGGTACACCATCTTACTTTAAATGCGGCTATGAATCATCTAAGAGGGGGAAATGAAGTGGCAAACAAAGAATTGAAACGAGGTTTAGAAGCACGTCATATTCAAATGATTGCTTTAGGCGGAACAATTGGTGTTGGTTTGTTTATGGGGTCAGCCAGCACGATTAAATGGACAGGTCCGTCAGTAATGCTTGCATATGCAATCGCAGGTGTTTTCATCTTCTTCATTATGCGTGCCATGGGAGAAATGTTGTATATGGAGCCGAGTACAGGTTCATTTGCGACATTTGGTCACAAATATATTCATCCGTTAGCTGGTTATATGACAGCGTGGAGTAACTGGTTCCAGTGGGTTATTGTTGGGATGTCAGAGATTATCGCAGTTGGAGCGTATATGAAATATTGGTTCCCGGATTTACCGGCTTGGATACCTGGTATTATCGCGATGGTTATTCTTGGTGCGGCCAACTTAATTTCTGTTAAGTCATTTGGTGAATTTGAATTTTGGTTTGCGATGATCAAAATCGTTACGATTCTATTAATGATTATTGCGGGATTTGGACTTATTTTCTTTGGAATTGGTAACGGCGGAGAAGCGATTGGCATATCTAACCTCTGGGTAAATGGCGGTTTCTTTACAGGTGGTTTTTCAGGATTCTTCTTTGCATTATCACTTGTAGTTGGAGCGTATCAAGGTGTGGAATTAATCGGGATTACTGCTGGTGAAGCGAAAGATCCGAAGAAGACACTTACTAGAGCAATTCAAAGTACAATTTGGCGTATTTTAATTTTCTATATTGGTGCTATTTTCGTTATTGTAACTGTTTATCCTTGGGATCAATTAAGTTCAATTGGTAGTCCGTTCGTAGCAACTTTTGCGAAAGTTGGTATTACGGCAGCTGCGGGACTTATTAACTTCGTTGTTATTACAGCCGCAATGTCTGGCTGTAACAGTGGTATTTATAGTGCTGGACGTATGCTTTATACACTAGGTGTAAATGGACAAGCACCGAAATACTTTACGAAGATCTCTAATAACGGTGTACCTTTATTCGGTACAGTTGGTGTAATTATCGGTTTAGCGGTTGGTGTTGTTTTAAGTTATATTGCACCAAAAAACTTATTCGTATATGTATATAGTGCGAGTGTACTTCCTGGTATGGTACCATGGTTTGTCATTTTAATTAGTCAAATTCGTTTTAGAAAAGAAAAGGGAGCAGAGATGAAAGACCATCCGTTCAAAATGCCATTTGCTCCTGTTACAAACTATTTAACAATTGCCTTTTTAATTATGGTATTAATCGGAATGTGGTTTAACGATGATACACGTATTTCACTAATTGTAGGTATTGTTTTCTTAGCTATCGTAACAATTAGTTTCTATGCTTTCGGAATAGGGAAACGACCTCCGTTAGATGTTCCAAATGATCAAGAGATTTCAAGTAAATAAAGATAGTAAAAAGTCCGATTTCCCGTTTAGAAATCGGACTTTTTATTATTAAAATTTCTCTACAACGATCTTTCCAATTGTACGCCCACTTTCAAGTTGTGCATGTGCTTTCTTTATGTTTTCAGCGTTAATTGGTGTGAATGTTTCATTTAATGTAGTCTTTAAAATGCCTTCATCTAATAGTTCGCTTACTTTATTTAATAGTTCGTGCTGAGTACTCATATCACCAGTTTCATACATCGCTTTTGTAAACATAAACTCCCAAACGAATGTGGCACTTTTACTTTTTAAAATTCCCATCTCAAGAGGGTGTTCATTTTCTACGATAGAGCAAATTTTCCCTTGTGGTTTAATGATGTCACCCATCGCGTGCCAATGTTGATCAGTATTGTTTAAGCAGAAGATATAATCTACATCTTTTAGCCCAAATTCTAATATTTGATCTTTTAAAGGTTGGTGATGATTAACTATATAATCGGCGCCGAATTTTTCAACCCAGTGTATGGTTTCGTTGCGGGATGCGGTTGCGATTACGTTTAGTCCAGCCCATTTAGCTAACTGAATAGCAATCGAGCCAACACCACCAGCTCCGCCGATAATTAAAATGTTTTTAAATGAATTTTCATCTTTCTTATTATAATCAATCCCTAAACGTTCAAACAAACCTTCCCATGCGGTAATGGCTGTTAAAGGAAGTGCTGCAGATTCAGCATCACTTAACGTTTTTGGTTTTTTACCAACAATTCTTTCATCAACTAAATGGTATTCACTGTATGTACCTTGCCTTGTAATGCTTCCAGCGTAAAACACTTCATCGCCTTCTTTAAATAACGTACAACCATCGCCAGTTTGCACGACAACACCGCTAGCATCCCAGCCAAGTATTTTTGCTATATCTTCTTTTTTATCTTTCGGAGATCGAACTTTTGTATCAACTGGATTAACGGAAATAGCGTTAATCTTTACAAGTATATCTCTTCCTGTGGCAACAGGTCTTTCAACTTCAATATCAATTAAACTGTTTTCTTCTTCAATAGGTAAGTATTCATGTAAACCAATTGCTTTCATTTTTATTCCCTCCATTAAAGTAAGAGTCTTTTTCTCTTTTATTATAGTAGGTAAAGTGTCATTATGTAAAAAAGTTGAGTCCTTTCCATTTTGTTAAAGGCTGGTTTCAGCCTCATTTAGAACTTTGTAAATGGAGAGGAGCCATCGTTTTGATTTTATAAGCGTCGGATGAAAGATATACTTATTTTTCCAGTGTACCTTGCAATGAATAATACCAAGTGTTATATTATACTTGTAGTTACTTATTATAAAACAGTACTAAATAATAAATAGTAGTAGATGCCAATTAGAATAGGGTGAATGAATATTGAATGTACAATTTAAAAAAGGAGTTTTAGAACTTTGTGTTCTTGTCTTACTTGATAAGCAAGACCGTTATGGGTATGAATTAGTTCGAAGTATTTCCAATCAAATTGAAATATCAGAAGGGTCTGTTTATCCTCTACTTCGTAGATTAACTAAAGAAGAATATTTTACAACGTATTTACAGGAGTCTTCAGAAGGGCCTTCAAGGAAGTATTATAAACTGACGGATAAAGGTAGAACGTATTTGTACCAACTTTTGGAGGAATGGAATGAGTTCTCACAAGGTGTCAATCAATTAATAAAAGAAGGTGTACGTAATGACGAAAGATAAATTTTTACAACAATTAAACGTATCTCTAAAAAGATTATCTGAAAAAGAACGTGCAGATATTTTAAAAGATTATGAAGAACATTTTACTTTCGGATTAGAGGAAGGAAAAACTGAAGAAGAAATTACAGCTTCATTAGGTTCGCCAGCTCAAATTGCCAAAGAGTTATTAGCAGGTTATCATATTGAGAAAGTAACAGCGAGTGCAACAACAGGGAATGTTTTTCGGGCAATTTGGGCAGTAATTGGATTAGGATTTTTCAATTTAGTAATCGTGCTTGGACCTGCAATTGCAGTAGCCGCATTGATTTTTTCGGGGTGGACTCTAGGAATCTCATTTTTGTGTTCACCACTGCTTGTTATTGTTGATACCATTGTGCATCCAAATACATTCTTACTTTTTAACCTTTTCGTTTCTTTAGCACTTTGTGGACTTGGATATTTCATTGTAATCGCTATGTTATCTTTAACGAAGCTAGCAAAGAATGGATTTGTTCGTTATTTAAAGTTCAATATAGCACTAGTAAAAGGTGGTTTTAAGCATGATAAATAAAAAGAAACTTTCAATCATTGCAGGTATTATTTTCATTATTGGGATTGTAGGAAGTCTATTCACTTATCGTTCAATTGCCACAGTACCAATTTCAGAAGAAAAGGTCATTAACAATAATAATGTGTCAAGCGTCATTATCGATACGAATAACGTGCGTGTTAACATCAATCCTACAACAGAAAGTAATATGAAAGTAACATTAGATGGGGAAGTTAATCCTAACATAAAAAGAACATTAGCTACGGATGAAAAAGATTCAACGCTTCTCATTTCTTACAAAGAAAAACAACAGAGTTGGTTCAACTTCAACTTCAACATTTCTGAAGTATTGGTCCCATTAACATTAAATGTCTATCTGCCTGAAAAACAATATGATTCATTAAAAATTTCCAATAACAATGGTTACGTTTCTGCAAAACAACAAAATACAACGCATTTTGATATCAATACAAGCAATGGGCGTGTTGAATTAAGAGAGATCAATTCGCAAAAAATTAATGCGGAAACAAATAATGGAAGTATGGACTTTAAAGATATAACGGCGCAAAATATTCATGTGAAATCGAATAATGGACGAATAATGCTAGATCATGTTGAAGGTGAACTAGAAGGGCAATCTAAAAACGGAAGTCTTTCTCTTAAAACAAATGAACTTGATCGAAATCTCAATTTTACGACTCACAATGGCAAGATTAATATTGAAACTGAAAAAGAACCAACTAATGTTCAATTTAATGTCTCTGTCGACAATGGAAAAGCGAATATCCTGAATAAATATAATGGAAATGCAGTTATTGGGAAGGGAGAAAATCAAATTAAATTAAACACACATAACGGAAGTATTTCAGTGAAAAAGCATGGAAACTAAAGTAGCATATTAATCTTGGGAATTTTCGCTCATCACATATAAAGAGCATGCAAATCAATAATAAATAAGCAAAATAGCCGACTCCTTTTTTAAAACATGTAGGTAGTCGGTTATTTTATGTCCAAAATTCGTTTTAACGTCTTGGTTTCGACGACTTAATTCATTCTCTGAAAATATAAAATATATTCTGTTTTCAGAGAATGGAAGTGTTATTATAAGAAAAAGTGATACTTTTATCTTATATACTTAAAGGAGGATTGGATTTCTGCATAGGCTTTCCAGTATCACTGGATTTGGAATGAAAAGTTGTGAACAATTGAAAAGATAATAGTTGAAATAATGAAAGGTGAGAAGGAGTTTATTTCTCATAAGCGAAATATAGTATTGTTTTATCTTAAATTATTTGTAAAGGTGGATACATAATGACAGTAAAGAAGCTTTATTTCGTCCCAGCAGGTCGTTGTATGTTGGATCATTCGTCTGTTAACAGTACATTAACACCAGGGAAATTATTAGACTTACCGGTTTGGTGTTATCTTTTGGAGACTGAAGAAGGACCTATTTTAGTAGATACAGGTATGCCAGAAAGTGCGATTAATAATGAAGGTCTTTTTAACGGTACATTTGTTGAAGGGCAGATTTTACCGAAAATGACTGAAGAAGATAGAATCGTAAATATTTTAAAACGCGTTGGATATGAGCCAGAAGACCTTCTGTATATTATTAGTTCTCACTTACATTTTGATCATGCAGGAGGAAATGGTGCTTTTATAAATAAACCGATTATTGTGCAGCGTGCTGAATACGAGGCGGCACAACATAGTGAAGAATATATGAAAGAATGTATCTTGCCAAATTTAAACTACAAAATCATTGAAGGGGATTATGAAGTCGTACCAGGAGTTCAATTATTGTATACACCAGGACATACTCCGGGGCATCAGTCACTATTCATTGAGACAGAGAACTCTGGCCCAGTGTTATTAACGATCGATGCATCGTATACGAAAGAAAATTTTGAAGATGAAGTGCCGTTCGCTGGATTTGATTCGGAATTAGCTTTATCTTCAATTAAACGTTTAAAAGAAGTTGTTAGGAAAGAGAACCCAATTGTTTTCTTTGGACATGATATAGAGCAGGAAAAGAGTTGTAAAGTGTTCCCTGAATATATATAAATAGAAAAAGTCATGGGCCTAGTTGAAGTGACCCCCGAAAGTTA
>NZ_NADV01000072.1:0-7574 GCF_003264175.1 Bacillus sp. SRB_331
CTTTTTACTTAATAATATCTTTTACATTTCCTATACGTATGTCACCATCATGATGATATTCAATGACATATCCCATATCTGGTGAATATATCCATGTATCAAAACTAACAGCTGTAACATCATCTATTACTTTTAAAACTTGATGTAAATTTGTTTTAATTATTGGTACTCTAGCATTATCCCAAATAATATATATTGTTTGAGAATATATTCCAAAACAGTTTTGTAGATATACTTTTATTTCATCCTCATTATATAAATCACCATAGTTTTGAATATTGGACCAATCTACTCTCCCCCATGATGTAATAGGAAATGCATTCCCAAAACTTTTTACTATCATTTTCCCTTGATTAGTTTCTAAAATTTCAATTTCTTCGCCTAATGCTTCAATACATTCTTCCAACAATGTTGCCATTTTATTACCTCATTTATTTAAATATTTCAATAATGATTTGAAAGTCTCTTCGTCTCCTTCAAAAGGAATTGCATATTTGATTGCTTTATCTTTTTTGCCATTTCTAAAATCTTCTACATTGATATGCATCCCTTTATTAGGATCATAATCTAATCTCCATCTTGCTTTATGATCAGCTGTCTCTCTACCAACAATTTTACCATAACCAGCGCTTTTATCCATCGTTCCTATGAAAGGTTGTGAATCAGCCCCTAAATCTCCCAATAAGCTCATTGCTTTATTTCTCGCTTGTTCATATGTTTGAACCTTATCAAGAACAATCTCTCCAGAACGACCACCTTTAGCAGCCTTCTCAAGGTTTTTCGCTTTCTTTTCAATATCTTCAACAGTACCAACTACTTTGCCGATAGTTTTTACTGTTTTTATGGTTCCACCAGAAAATACTGTTGCGATACCCATGACATAATCTGACGGCTTATATTTTTCTTCCTCAGCTATTTCATGTCCTTGTACCATTTGGATTATTTCTTTAGGGATATTAATAATTGGCACAAGATCTAATGTTACATTCATAAAATTAGTTGTATCCCGGTCAGCTTGTTCAAGCTCTCTCATTTTTTCTGGTGTAACACCAAAATCACGGAAAGCATTAGTTAAATCAATATTGCCAATACTTCCAGCAGGTATATCAATCTTATGACTTGCAATTTTATTAGCGGAGTCCATGAATGTATTTGCAAGATCTATTCCCATATTGAAATCTGTGAAGAATCCTGGGACTTTGGCATCCAATGCTTGTAAATCTTTCGCAATGATTGGAGCGTTTTTTCTTGTTACTTGTACAAGTTCCTCCAATTGAGGTTTCGCTTCATCTACAGAATGTTTTAGGCGAATGGAACTATTTACAACTGGTCCTAAGTCCTTAACTACACCCGAAAGCCCTTCAGCTAACTTACGATGATTTTTTTCAATTTCAACTGTTGCATCAGCTACATCTTTTAAAAAGCCTGACCATTTACCAGAAACCACATCTAATGCGTTGTAGTAATCAGCATAGTCTTGATAAAGCGCTCCATAGTTTTGGAGTATAGTAGTATATACATCAGCACTAAATCCCATCCACTCTTTTCCATACGCTAGGGCATCTTCTCTCGTATTTCCAAGCAGTCTGAATAGTTCTTTTCTTTGGGTGACTGTTAAATTTTTTATGTCACCTTTCATTGCATTCACTAATTCTTGCAATTTATCATGTGATTCTTTCATCACTTGCATTTTATACTGTACATCTTGCTTTGCATTGTTTATATTCCTGGAAATACTTTCCCAGTTTTCTGTAGCATCTAACAAACCTTGTTCTGATTCTTCTAAAATTTTAATCGTGTTATTTATGAATGGTTCGTCACTTTTTAAATAATCTAATACACCCTCAAATATTTTTATTTTCCCATCAAGAAGAGTAAGTGGACTTTTGGCTTCCTGATCAAAAATAATGGCATCATGAATACGTACATATCCTTTTTCTCCTTGATAATTAACCTCATACCAAGAACCGACTTTCCCAGTTACTTCTATCACTTCACCATTATCCACACGTTTTGCACGTAATACTTTTCTTAAATCTGGCTCTGGATATATATTTTTAACAAGGGATTCTAATGTAACCCACCCTTTAACCATTTCTCCGTCTTGATTAAAGGAGAATTTCTTGTCTTTATATGTAAAATCTCCTGTTTGTAATGCACCTGAAGGTTGCAGTAAACACCAATTAACCTCATGCTTCATCCAACCATTTTTGGATTCATGAGAAGCATCAAAATAATACGGTTTCCCATCAACATTTGTAAATCCTGATTGCACAGGACCTAACGGACCAAAGTAATAGATTTTCCCGTCAATATGTTGGATTCCAGTTTGCATCACACCATCTGTTCCCAGATAATAATCTGACCCATTTGTGTGTACCCATCCCGTTTGCATAAAACCATCGGTACCAAAATAATAACGTTTCCCATCAATTGCTTGGAAACCAGTTATTCTTTGCCCATCTTTTTTATAGTACGTCCATTTTCCTTCTTCTTGTACCCACCCTTGTTTATTATCTAAATAGAGTGCTTCTTTTAATTGATCAATCCATTGTAATCCATTCGCAAGAAGAGTTAAATCACTATCTAATTGTTTATCAAATTTCTTGTGAATATTAGGAGGAAAGTACTTTTCAGGATCTTTATGATACTCAGTTATCATAAAATGAGACAAATTCGTTGCTTCTTTTGCTACATCCCATGAACGAACTGGTGATTCACCAATCACAACGGACTCAAATATCCGAACATAACCGACTTCTCCTTGATATTTGACTTGGTACCATAAGCCCTGCTTTGAGATGACTTCTAAAACATCGCCATCCTTTACAGATTTAGACTTTAATAGAAATTTTGTTTCTGGCTTTGGATAGATTCTTTTAACAGTGGAACGAAGGGTGATCCATCCCTTTTCCATATCTCCGTACTTATTAATTTCAAATGGTTTTCCTTGATAGGTAAATGGTCCTGTCACATACTTCCCATCTTTTAAATAGCTCCATGAAGTTGCAGAAAAACTCCAGCCGGTCTTTAATTTACCAGGCTCACTATAATATAAATTGTCTTTCCCAGTCTGCTTTCTCCCTTCGACTAGTCTTCCATCTTTAAAAAAGGAATACTCTATTCCATCTAAAGTAATGTTATCTCTGCGTTTACTTCCATCTTTTTCGTAATAGTACCAATTCTCTTTCTCCTTCACCCAACCAACGTATTCATTCTTTTTTATATCTGTTACTTTCATAATCGTCCTATATAAGAACATAGAAAATTGCTCTCTGGTAACAATCCCATTTGGATTAAAATTGCCGTCACCTGTCCCACTTGTTATCTGGTTTTCAGCTAGAATTTTCACATATTCATTGGCCCAATGACCTTTCATATCCGTAAATTCAACCTTTCCTTGCGATTTTAAATCAAATGTTTTTACAAGCACAGCAGCCATTTCAGCGCGAGTCATATTATTCTTGGGATTGAATTTTTTCTCAGCATTTACACTGAAAATACCACGTGCTGTTAGTGCCAAAATTTCCTTTTTGAAATTGCTGTCATCGATATCAATAAATGGATTATTTGTACTATCTTGCGGTTTTAAATATCGATACAAGAAAGCTGCGAGATGTTCGCGAGTAATAGGATCCGTAGCACCGAAATACCCATTTCCGTATCCTGTTATAATCTTATTCTCAGCCATATACATTATTTCTTTATACGCCCAATGTGTTTTTGGCACATCGATAAAGGATAATGTAGTTTCTTGATTATTTTGTTCTGCATAAGCTGTTCCTAATGTACTGAATAATAAAATACATACCATAGAACTCAAAAATAATTTTTTAATTGTATTCACAATAGACCTCCTATTCAATTGTTAAAGATATAATTTCAAAATCAGCACTTATTTAAAACTTCGGCTTCCTCTGTAAACATTGGTGCATAGGTAGAAAATAATTAAAATAATGATAATATAAGTCCTATGACTTTCTTCATACTCGCATCTCCTTATTAATTCTTTAAAAACCTTTTAATTATATATTAAGTTTTGTTACTATTAAAATATTAAATGTAAATATGCATAATTGCATATCTATCTTCTCAATAGGGCGTACCCTATTGAGAAGAAATCCTTTCCTTGATATTATTAGTCTCAGAGTCTCTCAATAACACTTATCAAAAATACATACAAAAAGAGGGGTAAAAATGGTCTATGGATACGCTCGTGTAAGTGCACAAGATCAAAATCTAGATACACAGATTGAACAGCTCATGAAATATGGAGTAGATGAAATTATTAAAGAGAAAATAAGTGGAGTAACAAAACAAAAGCCAGAGTTAGACACTATACTGTCAAAACTAACTACTGGGGATACTTTGGTTGTAACTAGAATGGATCGTTTAGGTCGAAATACCATTCAGCTATTACAATTAGTAGAACAACTTCGGGAAAAGGATGTTCACTTTGCGATTTTAAATTTAGGAATAGATACTAGAACTCCAACTGGAAAATTCTTTTTAACTGTCATGGCTGCCTTTAGTGAACTTGATCGAGAAATGATTAAAGAAAAGCAACGTGCGGGAATAAAGTTAGCGAAACAAAAAGGAGTGTATAGAGGAAGATTGAAGAAATACACGGATAAACACCCAGGTATGAATCATGCGATTGAATTACGGGAGCACACCACTAAAACAGTGAAAGAAATATGCCAAATTACAGGTGTGAGTCAGGCCGCCCTGTATCGTAGATTAAAGGAACTTGATTAAAGTTCTTTTTTAATTTGTAATTAAATCCCAGAGTGGCCCCTCATACCCAGAATCGTTTCCGTACCCCCTTTACCTTCACGAATTGTAATAGTTCCTACACTACCAATTTTTCTATAATCCTCTATCTCTAAATTTACCACCTCACTAATCCGAAGGCCCGCTTGTAACATTAAACGAACCATGGCCATATTTCTTTTTCGTTTCCATTCATTTTCTTCTCGTCGAATCAGGTTAAGTAATTTCACTTGTTCCATGTCATTCAACCAACGTGGAGTGTCTTCTAACCTAGAAATACGTTTTATCTTTATTTTTTTGGTGGGATCATATATTGCAATCCTTTGTTCAATAAGATACGACCAGTATACTTTTAATGAGGCAATTCTTTTATTAATTGTAGACTTTGCCACTTTTTCAATGGTCTGCATATGATGAATCCATTCATGAATAACTTTTGCACTTATTTCATCAGGATTCCAATTTCGTTCATGTGAAATTTGTAACCATTCCATAAATTGACGGACTGAACGAACATATACTTGAATGGTTTGCTCTCGTTTCCCTTCATTTTTTAACCAGGTTTTAAAATCCATTGTTATCCTTCTTTCTTCAATTGTGTTCCGTAAACTTAATTTATCATCGATTTAAAATGTGTTCCGTAAACAATATCTATTATATTAAGTTTAATAAGTTAACGGAAGACATCTTCTGTTAACAAAAAAATATATCAAGTAATATCTATGTTAAAAGATAAAGCATAAGAAGAAGTTAAAAATAGATACTATTAAAATCGTTCTGTTTTTGTGAGTGGTAATTTTAAAGGTACCAATATACCTTGCATTACAAGTTACTGTGTGTTACTTTTATATTTATAACACTTGCATTGCAAGTTATTATTGTAATCATTTACCTTGTATTACAAGTTACTAGAAAATATGTATGAAAAGGGGGATGAAATGGCGGACTCAACGCAAATGTTAAAAGGTATTTTAGATGGATGTATTTTAGCCATTATTCAAGAAGGGGAAATATACGGTTACGAATTAACGGAGAAATTGCATAGCTATGGTTTTCATTCGTTTAGTGAAGGAACGATATATCCATTATTATTACGTATGCAAAAAGAAGGATTAGTTACGAGTGTACTAAGGGAATCTACGGCTGGTCCAAAACGAAAATACTACCTGTTATCAGAATTAGGTGAAAAAGAATTGGATGGTTTTAAAGAGCGTTGGATCGATTTAAAACTATCTGTTGAAAATGTGATTAATAAAGGGGGAAAATAGCATGTTATCAACGAAGTCTGAACAATTTTTAATCGAACTTAGAATGTATTTATTGCAACGAGGAAAAAAAGATGAAGATATAAATGGGATCGTGGAAGAATTAGAAGTTCATTTAATAGAAGCTGAAAACAAGGGAAAAAGTGTAGATACTATTATTGGCAAAAGTCGAAAACAACATATGAAGAATATTGGGAAAGAACTACCTGTAGATAAAGAAGGATTGTTCGTATTAATTCCTGCAGCAATTCTAGTTATTGTCGCTTATATGTGCTTTGCTCCAGCTATTAGAGGCCAATTCAAAATTTCACAAAACATATTGTTATTTGGATCATTACCCTTATTTCTGACCCTTTCTGTATTTGCAATTACACTATTCAAAGGGATTCCTAAAGTATATCCATCTACAAAAAGTTCACTATTTCTTGTAATGTTAGCTAATTTTATTACTATCGGAGTCTGGGTAGGATTCTATTTTTGGATGAATAAACAAATTGATACCGATTATTTTGTGGCAACTACACTACAAAATTATAGTATTGCGGCTGTTTGTATTTTAATTTTTATTATGTTTGCGTTGTATACAAAATCTTGGATTACGATTTTTGTAGCATTTTCAATGTCTATAGGCCCAATCTTAGAAAGGGTAATCCCAAGTGAAATAAATAAAGACCCACTGTATATTACAGTAACGATTATCGGTTGTGTTGTCATAGGTATTTGTTTAGGGATATATTTCTACAAAAAAAAGAAAAAATCATGAAGCAAGCCATTAAACAGATAAAGCTTGGGCGATGTACAAAAACCTAATTTGGATTGTATTCATTTAAGCGTTTATTATATATATCTATTTTTCGGTAAGTATTAGCATAAAGGAATACATTTTGGTTAATCTTCTTTCAAAATGTATTCCTTTTATTTGTTGTAAAATGCGTGTTTAAGTGATATTTCGATTAAATTACAATTATGAGTGGCCCCAAAAAGAAGGAATCGTTGCCGTGCCCCTTTATAGTTAATTTTGTAATAAATTTCTCAATATAGATATACTTGTTAAGTATGGTTTTAATATTCAAAATTAACAAAAAATAAATTATAATAAAAATATGATAGTTATCCTTTTGTTTACTCCTTGTGCTAAAGATAAGATTGTGTTCCCGATCTTATCTTTTTTCTTTGTAGATTTTTGATACAAAAAAAAGAATCCTTATAATAAGGATTCTGCAACAGGAACTAACAGATATATAACAATAAAAAGAATTACTTATATTATAATTTAAAAATGCAACAAAAACATTGAGAAAAATTTAAATAAATTGAATATTATTACAAGTTTAATTATAATTGATTAGGAGTTGGAGTAGTAATCTGTCATCTGTTCCTTTATTTTAAAGAAGATTGAGATCAGTCAATCTTCTTTTTTTTGGCTGTAAGGGGTATCGCCACACATCCATCAACTTAAGGATTTAGACTATTCTTGAAGTTAAAAGCACGTTACTATTCTCTTATGTTAATGAGAAAGGGTGACGTGCTTTTTTT
>NZ_NADV01000073.1:0-2428 GCF_003264175.1 Bacillus sp. SRB_331
ATGACTCGTCTTTTTTGTGTTTCAAACTTCTTATCAGCTTCAAGTAAGTAATCCTTATTATTTTGATCCTCTCATATTCATTTTCTTTCATCATTTTTGATGTGTAGTTTAAGATTTTCTATTCTATTTTTTGTAGAAGCAATCTATCGGTGTGTTAAAATAGTACAGTTGTTTTTCGAGGTACTTTAATATAGGAAGATTTAAATTTTTTAAGGAGATAATATGAAAAAGATAGGTGTAATTACTATAGTGGTTTTAGTCCTTCTAGCAATTACTTATATGTTAGTCGGGAATTATTTTTATAATTATGCGTTGAATGCGAAACAAGAGAAAGAGTTTTTAGAGGATAATCCTCACTTAGTAGAAACTGTGAATGCATCGGGAGGTGTGTTTGCTACAAATGAAGAAAAGGATGCGAACTTTGTATCAAATCATAAACCTAATATACGAAACATAAATTCTTTCGATAAGTTGAAATTAACAGGTTATGAATATATGAATGAACAATCTAGCCATAAATGGGCAATTGTAGTTCATGGATATGATAGTAGGGCATCGAAAATGACGAAATATATCCGGGATTTTTATGAAGAAGGATATAACGTCATAGCGCCAGATCTTCGTGGGCATGGAAATAGTGAAGGTGATTATATAGGGATGGGCTGGCATGATCGTAAAGATATTTTGATTTGGATTCAACAAATTGTAAAGAAAGACCCTAATGCTGAAATAGCACTCTTTGGAGTTTCAATGGGGGGAGCAACTGTAATGATGACTTCAGGTGAAGAGTTACCCTCTAACGTTAAAGTTATTATTGAAGATTGTGGATACTCAACTGTTATTGATGAATTTACTTATCAATTAAACGATTTATTCCACTTGCCGAAGTTTCCTGTTATGAATGCGGCAAATACAGTTACAAAATTAAGAGCTGGATATGATTTAGAAGAAGCTTCAGCTGTAAAACAAGTAGCGAAAAGTAAAACACCGATGCTATTTATTCATGGGGACGCTGATACATTCGTTCCTTATGAAATGTTAGATGAAGTATATAATGCTGCAAAAGTAGAAAAAGAGAAATTAATTGTTCCAGGTGCTGGACATGGAGAAGCCGAGAAGGTAGATTCGAATAAATATTGGAATACCATATGGGAGTTCGTGGGGAGATACATTCCAGCGTAATTAGATTGTTTTAGATTTGTATTTTGTATATACGATAATCAGAAGGAAATGTTTTTATACTTTTGATTATCGTTTTTTCTATTTAAAAACTCATTTTAGTTTGTAGTATATAAGGTTTGAAGCATAAATTTTTGAATTCCTTATTGCCAGTGCTACAATAATTGAAAACTACATGTTAATGAGGTGTTTCTATGAAAATTGAAGTATGGTCAGATTTTGTATGCCCATTTTGTTATATTGGGAAACGCAGATTAGAAATGGCTTTAGAGCAATTTCCGCATAAGAAAGATGTTGAAGTTGAGTTTAAAAGTTTTGAATTAGACCAAAATGCTCCAATCTATTCTGGAACAAGTATTAATGAAGTACTTGCATCAAAGTATGGGATTAGTATTGAAGAAGCTAAGCGTAATAATATACAACTAGGCAATCATGCAGCTAGTATGGGGTTAAGTTTTAATTTTGAAGAGATGAAGCCGACGAACACTTTTGATGCGCATCGTCTTGCCAAATTTGCAAAGGATCAAGGGAAAGAAAAAGAGATTACGGAAAATCTACTTTGTGCATATTTCACTGAATCGAAAAATTTAAGTGATGTGGATACGCTTGCTACTATTGCTGAAGCTTCAGGTTTAGATAAGCAAGAAGCTCTACATGTTATTAATGATAAAAGCGCATATGCAAATGATGTTAGAATTGATGAAGCGATTGCTCAGCAATATCAAATTTCGGGAGTTCCTTATTTTATTATTAATCAAAAGTATGCTATTTCAGGTGCGCAACCACTTGAAACTTTTGTTGGTGCACTTCAGCAAGTTTGGGAAGAAGAGAATCCTGCACCTAAGTTACAAGAGCTTTCTTCAGAGGGTGGAAGCGATATGTCTTGTACGGATGAAAGTTGTTCTGTACCTTCAAAAGAACAATAGTTTTTATGACGGAATAGCAACCCATAGAGTGTTTCATGGGTTGCTTATCTATTCTTATAGAAGAGGTATATAAATAGATAAATTAATAACGTAAATAGGATTTATAAAAAAATGAAGTTTTTTATAAAAACATATTGACGATTGTAGATTAGAGGTGTAATATAGAACAAGTCGCCGATAGCAACAACGCAGAAAGCGACAAAAGAAATAAAAAAACTTGGTTGACATTGAAATATGAAAATGTTAACATAAGGGAGTCGCGAATGAGCGGCAAACAAGTTCTTTGAAAACTGAACGAAACAAACAACGTGAACGTCAATTTT
>NZ_NADV01000074.1:0-2188 GCF_003264175.1 Bacillus sp. SRB_331
TTTTTGTGTTTAATGAAATAAGTACATTTATTTTGCTTACTATAGTATTACTTTTTTTACAGTAATAAGCTCAAAACGTTCATGAGCAAGTAGCGTATTGTTTATTTGTAATAGCTCTGTAGTTATTTGAAATCCACGGATCGATGAGGACAATAAACGGAATAAATATGGCTTTTAAGCAAGTTCACTCCATTTATGAGCATTTTTTTCTTAGGCACCTTTAATGACGGGATGTTTAATCTCTGAATTGTTTCGTATGATAATGGCTTTAATTCGTGAATAGAAAAGAAGCTACCACGTGTTAAATTGAAGTGAACCCGAATAGTAGTACATGAAAAAACACCTCCATTGAAGTCGTATACTAAGTATGCAAATTCAATGGAGGTGTTTTCGTTTGAAGAAAAAAGTTCATTGGAACAAGCTATTTTCTTCATTTGTTTGTTTTAAGTAGTTATATGGTGAAAGTGGTGGAGTTAAAAAGATAATAGCTTGTGTTCTTTTTTCTGAATATGGCTGTTGAAGAGCGGCGATAATTTCAAAATATAGTTCTCGCAAGTCTTGTGTGTTACTTTCGCATATAACATTTTGGATAACGATGTGCTGATTAATGTTTAGACTCTATAATCTTTTTTATAGTTTGTATAGTCTATTACACGAAATTCCCAAGATCATTTTCGGGCGGAAAGATCAGTTATGAGTAGTAATATTTGAACTGCTCTTGTACATAGTGTTCAGCTTCTTTATAAGTTTTACTTGTTTCCTCTAGTGGTTGGATAAGAATCTTTTTTTGTGTAGCCTTATAAATAAGTTGGAGAAAGAATGAGTTCATCAGGAATAAATTAAGGTAGTTTATTTTCTTGTATACTCTATTTGTAATTTGGTTGGCAATAATGAAACTATATGCTTTGTTAGCAATGCTATTTGCTCTTCTAACGGAAAAGCTTACTGTTTTCTATATGTAGATATAGGATACAACTCTTTAAATTTTATAATTTCGGAGCTTTTATATAGAAGATAAGTATAAGTATAGCGTGATTACTTAAATGCAAGGAAGTAGTGGTGTATAACAAGGGGTGAGAACGTTCGTTCTCTATGTGGTGTAATGGGCATACTCAATCAATTGAGGCGTTTATTTTCTATTGGACATATGTTGTTTAAAGAAGAGCTGCCTTACTAGGTTCGGATTTCCAGTATAGCTTGTAACTGTACATACTTTAGTGAAGTGGTTCTTCAGTAAAGTATATTTCAATTATTAATATTGGATTTATTGACACGCTCACTACTAAAGGGGCCAGCTGACTAACATCAGTCTGATTCTTGCTACTAAAGGCGAAGTCCATTTTTTGTATCGCTGACGTGCAAGATTGTGCCATCACCACTCTCACAATAGACTGTATAGGTTCGTGAGCTACAGTACTATGACAGTTGCATGTTCATATGTTTTAGCTTCTTGTTTTTGTCTATAGTTGAAGTGCACCAAAACAATAAATGTTTTTCTATGAAAGTATCGTGAAATCTGTAAACGAACCAATTATTCTATCTCCAACTGGTTTTATGAAATAATCTACTGATTGGTCTTTACTCATCATAATTTTTAATATTAATTGGATCTAGTCTAGTAGTTGGTTCATTCTATTATGAATGGTTCAGGATAGTGAAGGAGAGTGTGTGCACTGTTAGAAAGAGATATTGTAATTAAGATAAGAAGAGTAAATGAAGTTGCTAGAAAAGAATTTTTTTTGGAACCCAGTAATGTAGGGGGATAATCCTCTTGAAATAGAGGGATTTGTTAGGGGAGATTAGTAGATAGAGTTAGACAATGATTGCTATTTAGTAAAATTTTTGTGGATTCTTATGTAACCTTCACTAATCGGGCTTTTATGGATCGGCAGGCTCACTACTAACTTCTTTGCTTCAGCCGAACTTTGAGGTGGGAGTCTTACTGTCCGCAAATAGCGGGATAAAATGGTGTGAACATATTAAATTAAATATCTTTATAAAAAGGTGTTGACGATTAGCTTATAGAGGTGTAATATAGGACAAGTCGCCGATAGCAACAACGCAGAAAGCGACAAAATAAAATGAAAAACTTAGTTGACATTAACTAACGAAGATGTTAACATAAGGGAGTCGCGAATGAGCGGCAAACAAGTTCTTTGAAAACTGAACGAAACAAACAACGTGAACG
>NZ_NADV01000075.1:0-14173 GCF_003264175.1 Bacillus sp. SRB_331
AATGGAATTTAAAAAAGATGACTCCTGTTGGATACAGAAATCATCTCCTTGATGTTGCCTAACTTTTTTCAAAATGTCCTTTACAAAGGGTACAGATTACACATCTCCGTCTTTTTATTATGCAAACATTTTAAATACACCTATCGCATTTAAAAATACGATAATTACAGTTACCGGAATAACATAACGAAGCAAGAAGAACCAAATATTAAACAATGTTTTCCCTTTCGTTTCCGTAACTTCTAATTCTTTCATTAATAGCTCTTTACTCATTTTATTTGGTACAAATAACGAAATGGCTAGTACTCCGAGCGGCAGTAATACATTACTTACCGAAAAATCGACGAAATCAAAGAATGTCTTACCAAATATTTTCACATCACTCATAATTCCAAACGATAACGCTGATGGGATTCCAACTGCAAAAATAAGAATACCAATTAATAACGAAGCTGACGGACGCTTCTTCTCATTATCTTTCGCAACAGATGCTACTACAATTTCAAGCATTGAAATCGCAGATGTTAAAGTCGCAAAGAAGAATAAAACTAAAAACATAATGAAGAAAAATTGTCCAAATGGAATTTTTGCAAAGACAGCAGGAAGAACGATAAACAGTAGTCCTGGTCCTTCTGTCGGTTTAACTCCTAATGCGAAAATCGCTGGAAAAATCGCTAATCCTGCAAGTACTGTAATAAATACAGTTAAACTTACAATAGATGTTGCTGATTTAGCTAAATGCTCTTCTTTCTTTAAATACGAACTATACGTTACCATTACCGAGGCACCTACCGTTAGTGAGAAGAAAGATTGTCCCATCGCATATAAAATCGTGTCTGCTGTAAGCTTTGAAAAATCTGGTTTTAAGAAGAACTCTACCCCAGCCATAGCACCATCAAGTGTTAACGCACGAATAATGATAGCAATAAATAAAATGAATAATAACGGCATCATGTACTTACTTGCTTTTTCTATGCCTTTTTCCACACCTTTACTAACAACAAAAATGGTACAAAGCATAAAGATGAATTGCGCCCCAATCGCACTTACTGGATTTGAAATTGTTTCAGCAAACAATTGTCCATAATCGACTACTCCGTTCCAGAAACTACCTGTGACACTATAGTATAAATAAAGTAAAATCCATCCACCTACAACACTATAAAAAGATAGTACGCTAAAACAAGTAACAACCCCCATACGACCAATCCAAGGATATAACTTGCTATTCGGTACTAATACTTTATAAGCTGTAACGGCCTCTTTTTGAGTACTACGGCCAATAACAAATTCAGCTAAAAGAAGAGGCATACCAATAAATAAAGTTAATAGTAAGAATACAAGGAAGAATGCGCCTCCTCCACCATTACCTGCAACATATGGAAACTTCCATATTGCACCAAGACCTACTGCGGCTCCGGCTGCTGCGAGTACAAAGCCAATTTTCGACGTCCATTGCTGTGTTTCTTTCATCATAAATTCTCCTTTTCTGAATATTATAACTTTTATCAATTATACACTTTCATTTCATACTCGCACACCTCCTTTAGAAAATAAAAAAGTCCCCTACACGCAAATATGCATGTAGAGGACGATATATGTAATAGAATACCGTGGTACCACCTCAATTGGATCAATAAATCCCACTTGTTCAGGTACAGGAAAATTCCGATACCCTATCCTTTTAACGGCGGAACCCGGGTTGCCTACTGCAATGTTCAGCATACCTCTCGCAAGCCCATTCTGTATATTTTATCGTACCGGGCTCACACCTTACCCCAGCTCTCTGAACGCATCAAATATACGTACTCTTCTTGCTCATCGATTTCATCTTTTGAAGTTACTTGTGATTATAAATTATATTTTTATATTTGTAAAGCACAATTCACTCACTATCCTATATAAATTCCCCTCTCTAATTCTTGTAAAAAAAGCTCTCTTTTTTGTTCACTTTGAACATATATCGACTTTAATACTTCTTGTAACAATATATTTTTTTGCCTTTTCTCTACTTGTAATTCTTTCACTTTTAGTCTAACTTCATATAAAAAATCAAGATACGATTCATACTTCTCATCATATTTATTTGCGATATCATCACGAATTTTTTTTGCAAGTTTCGGACTTGCCCCTCCAGTAGAAACAGCTACATTAAGTAATCCACGATGAATTGCCGCCGGAAAATGAACATTTCCACTTTCCGGATTCGTAATAACATTTACCAATTGATTCACTGCGGCATCTTCAGCAATTTGTTCATTTAGTACCGAATCACTAGTCGCTGCAACTACTAAAAAAGCATCTTTAATATCACTTTTCTCATACTCTCTTTGATACCAACGAATTTGCTTTTCTTCTACAAGTTTCACTAAATTTGCATCTAATTCTGTACTTACTACAACAATATCCGCACCTTGTTTTAGTAAAGGAATAATTTTAAACCCCGCTACTTTCCCTCCACCAATGACAACAACACGTTTCTTATCAACTCGCACTGTAAGTGGATACATATTGATCTCCCTTCAATATTTCCTCTGTTTTCTGAATTAACATCTCTCGAAACGCTACATTCTTTCCTAAATAGGGACTTATTTTTATCTCTTCCGACTCATATTGACGCACTTCTTCCTCAACATGTTTCATGAGTAAGCCTGTAAATAATAAGTAAGGTAACACAACAATGTTCCGTTCTTTTTGTTCTACAATTTCTTTCAACCTCTCATCAAACTTCGGCTCCGCGGCTGCTAAATAACAAACTTCCACCTCTTTAATGTTCTCTTCTTTTTGAAATAAAGAAGAAATCCACTTTATATCTTGTAAAGTTTCCAGATCACTACTCCCTCTTGCAACGAGCAAAAGTGTTACTTCTTCTTTATAGTCTTTAATACCACTTCCGTTATATACCGCTTTTACAAGCACTTCTGATACACCAAATGGATTACCATACACTATTTTGATATCCGGATATTCCTCGTTTAACTTTCGTAATTCAAACGGAATATCTTTCTTTACATGTCCTGCCGCTAATAAAAAAACAGGAATAGCGACAATCTCTGTAGCACCACGCTTCACACATGTACGAAATCCTTCTTCAATAGAAGGATTCGCTAGCTCTAAAAAACAAATTTCTTGAATATTTACCTCTACACGGTTCATACATGACGTAATAAATGCAACCGCTTCTTCTTTTGCTGCTTTCAAACGGCTTCCATGACATATATATATAACAGCCTTCATTTTACAATACTCCGCTTACTTGATATGCATTTTCCGTTTGTTTCTCAAACCAATGTATCTTTTCTCTAAAACGGACAACTTCTCCAATAACAATCATACTTGGATTTTGAATTCGTTCTTTTTTGGCAACATCTACAATTGTTCCTAACGTCGCTGTAACAGTACGCTGCATAGATGTCGTTCCCCACTCAATGATAACGGCAGGTGTACTTTGATCTTTTCCATGTTTTATTAGTTGTTCACATATGTAAGGTAAATTACTAACCCCCATATAGACCGCTAATGTATCTACACCTTTCGCTAAACTTTCCCACTTCACTTCCTCTTCAGCCCCTTCTTTCCGGTGCCCTGTCACAACAGCAAAACTTGCACTTGCATCGCGATGCGTTACTGGAATTCCAGCATAAGCAGGAGCAGCTATACCAGCTGAAATACCAGGAATAATTTCAAATGGGATACTTTGCTTCGCTAACGCTTCAGCTTCTTCTCCACCTCTTCCAAATACAAATGGATCTCCGCCCTTAAGTCTCGTTACAACTTTTCCTTTTTTCGCATATTTAATAAGAAATGTGTTAATTGTCTCTTGCTTCATCGTGTGATAATTTGGGAGTTTCCCGCAATAAATTAAATCCGCTTCAGGCTTTGCATGAGAAAGCAATTCTTTATTTACGAGACGGTCGTACAATATAACATCAGCCTTCTCGATGCATCTCAACCCTTTAACAGTAATTAAATCCGGATCACCAGGACCCGCCCCGACGATATAAACCTTCCCCATAATCTCTCCTCATTTCTAAACTTCCACTCTTAATCACGAATGGAAGTTACTATTATTTCGTATTACATGTTCTCTACTCATGAATAACAAATGCCGCCCCTTTTCGAATCTTCTTTTTTTCAAACAAAGAAATCTCTTTCACTTCTGGTAACGGTAAAAAATGTTTTTCAAGCTCAATTTCCGCAAGCTTAAATGCCTGTTCTTCACTCTGAGCAACGACAACAATTGGAACAACACTATTCACTAATACAGCTTCAAATCGATATAAATCCATATTGTCCCTCCTAAGACGCTATTACTTCTTCTACTACTTGGTTTAGTATAATTTGTAATTCTTCCACTCCAATACGTCCGACGAAATCATAAAACGTTTCGGCTAGTAATTTATTCTTTTGGAAATAACTTAAAAAGGAAACGAGAACATCCGGCAAATCTTCTCCATCTATTTTCCCTTTTAATTTTTCGTTATATGCTCCTCCGTCTAATAGTGTTCCGCCCACATATATTTCAAACGCCTCAACGATTCCCTTTTCCTTCGTTTTCAGTTTCACTCCTTGCAAACCAATATCAGCAATTTGACGTTGACCACAGGAATTCGGGCATCCTACCATATGAATTCGAACTGGTACATCAAGTGCAATTTGTGTATCTAAGTACTCTGCTATTTTGCGTAATCTTTCTTTCGTTTCTACTAACGCAAGATTACAATACTCAATACCAGTACATGAAACCGCATGACCGATAAATGATTTCGGATTTGCAGAAATTGCTTCAAACAACGGTTCACTTAATAGCCCTTCAGTATTTTCTGGCGGAACATTCGGAATAATGAAGTTTTGAGAGTTACAAGTTCGAATTTGCCCGTTTCCATATTTCTTTGCAATTCTTGCAATCTCAAACATTTCCTCTGCGTTTAAACGCCCTACTGGTACATTAAAGCCGACATACTTTAATCCTGCTTGTTTTTGATCTTGAACGCCATAAAAGTATCCTGCATTCCAGCCTTTGAGAGCACTTTCCCCTTTACTTTGCAATAGGCCTGTGTATTCTACTAGTTTCTCTTTAAATTTCTCAGCGCCCCAGTCAGCGACAAGAAATTTCAAACGTGCTAAGTGGCGTTTTTCACGATATCCAAAATCACGGAATATAGTAGCAATTGCAATCGACACTGCCTTCACTTCTTCTGGTAAAACGAATACATCTAATTCTTCCGCTAAGTACGGACGAGCTGATAAGCCTCCGCCTACTTTTATATGAAAACCAACTTTTTTCTCACCATCTATTTCTTTCGTAGCAGGTGTAAATGCCACACAGTTAATCTCTGCATTTGCTGAATTATAAATGTTAGAACTAATAGACATTTTGAATTTACGTGGTAGATTAGAAAACTCTTCATTATGTTGGAAGTAATCGTATATTTCTTTAACAATCGATGTTGTATCAAATAGTTCATTCGCATCAATTCCAGCAAGTGGATTTCCTGTGATATTACGCGTAATATCACCGCATGCCCCCGCTGAAGATAAACCAACTCTAGCTAACCTCTTAAAAATATCCGGAATTTGCCCAATTTCTAACCAATGAAACTGAATCGCCTGTCTTGTCGTAATATCTAACACATCACGCCCATAATCTTCAGCAATGGAAGCCAGCACCTCTGCCTGCGCATTTGTAATAATTCCAGAAGGAATGTTGACACGCATCATAAAATAGCCCGCTTCTTTTGGCCTTTGCAAATACAATCCTGCCCATTTAAAAGCGTCCCACTCTTCTTTCGGAATAGATTTAAATCCATTCTCCGCATAGTAAGGAATATCATTAAAGATTTCTAATCCATCTTTTTCTAATTTCTTTTTCTCGGACGGATTCAATTTTTCATTATTTGCCCATACTTTTTCATAAGTCATTTTTAATCCCCCTATATAAAACTACGCTCTTGTAAGTATTTCACGATTTGTTCTGCACATTCTTCAATAGAATACTTGTGCGTTTCTACAATTAATTCTGCTTGTTTTGGTTCCTCATACGGTGAATCAACACCAGTAAACTCTTTAATATCACCTTGTCTCGCTTTTTTGTATAACCCTTTTGGATCACGTTTTTCACACTCTTCAATTGGACATTTTACAAACACTTCTATAAACTCATCTGCCGCTAATAAATCCCTAACTTGTTTTCGATCTACTTGAAATGGTGAAATGAACGCTGTAAGGACAACAGTACCTTGATCTACAAATAGCTTCGCCACTTCGCCAATACGTCTTATATTTTCCATACGATCACTTTCAGAAAAACCTAAGTCTTTATTTAAACCGTGCCGAATGTTATCCCCATCTAGCACATAATTTCCTATATTCTTTTCAAATAGTTTACGAGCAACCGCATTCGCTACTGTAGATTTACCCGAAGCTGATAAACCAGTAAACCAAACTACAAAACTGTGATGCCCATTCTTCACTCTTCTCTCATCTTTTGAAACAGAAGCTGTATGCCAAGTAATATTCGTATCCATCTCATTCTCTCCCTATTCTGTTACTACTTCTTTTTTCAAACCTTTAATTAGCACTTCCACTACTTCTTTACGACTAAATGTACTTGGCGGAATCTCACCATTCCTTAACATTTCTCGTACTTTCGTACCCGATAAAATGACACGGTCTTCTTTTCCATGCGGACATGTTTTCGTTGAAGCCATTGCTTCACATTTCGTGCAGTAAAAACTATGTTCAAAAAATAACGGCGTAATCCCTAACTCTTCTACTGTAAAATTCGTAAAGATTTCCTGCGCTTCATATGTTCCGTAATAGTCCCCTACCCCAGCATGATCACGCCCTACAATAAAGTGGGTACAACCAAAGTTCTTTCTTACTAGTGCATGAAATATCGCTTCCCTTGGTCCTGCGTAACGCATTGCTGCAGGAAATACACCTAAAAAGACACGATCTTTCGGATAATAGTTTTGAAGTAATACTTCATAGCTTTCCATCCTTACATCAGCAGGAATATCATCTGACTTCGTTTCCCCAACGAGCGGATTTAAAAAGAGACCATCTACAATTTCAAGGGCAGATTTTTGAATATGCTCATGGGCACGATGTACTGGGTTTCTCGTTTGAAATCCAACTACTGTTTTCCAACCGCGTTTTTTAAATTCTTCTCTCGTTTCAATTGGATCTAAATGATAAGAAGGAAACGGATTATTTCCAAAGCGTTTTGTAAGAATAATAGCTCCTCCAACGTAAACGTTTGGTCGTTCATATAATTTTTTCACCCCTGGATGTGCTTCATCCGTCGTTTTATATACAAGTAACGCTTCTTTTTCTTTATCTGGTACAAAAATATCTTCTATTTGAATAACACCATATACATTTCCGGCGTTGACAAGTTTTACTTCCTCTCCAGCCTGCAGTTTCTCGGCTACTTCTTCTGTTACCGGTAGTGTAATCGGTATACTCCATACGCTACCATTTGCTAAACGAAGCGTTTCTACTACTGAATCATAATCTCTCTTCCCTAAAAATCCTGTAAGAGGGCTATATCCTCCTGTCGCCAAAAGTTCTAAATCACTAAGTGCAATTTTGTCTATCTCGATTTCCTTTACAATGTTCGATATTTCATATGTTTCATCAATGCGGTTTACTAATTCATTTGTTGTACTCATCTTCTTATATCCCTTCTTAGCTTTATTTCAAAATCTATCTCATTGAAAGTGAAGGCCACATTCCGTCTTCATTTTCCCAGCCCATCTTCCATCTCTTGAGTTGCCACCATCACCTACAGGTAATGTACATTTCTCACACCCAATACTCGGATAGCCAACATCATGCAATGGGTTATACGGCAAACTATGTTTATATACATATCGCCAAACTTCTTTCCAAGTCCAATGAATGAGCGGACAAACTTTAATAGATTGAAAACGACGATCTTGATTTATAAACTGTGTATGCTTACGCGTTTCTGATTGTTCCCTTCTTAAGCCTGATATCCACGCTTTTTCCGCTGCTAATGATTTTTCTAACGGTAAAATTTTTCTAATACTACAGCAAAGATTCGGATTACTTTCCCATAACTTCTCTCCATGAAGCTTCGCTTGTTCATCGAGTGTAAGTTCTGGCTGTTTTTCTATAATATTTAATGAAGGAAATCTCTCGCGTACCTTCTTAATTAATTCGTACGTTTCTTGAAAATGAACATTTGTATCCAAAAATACAACTTTAGCAGATGGATTTACTTGGTTTATAAGATGCAATAAAACCATTCCCTCCACCCCAAAGCTACATGCATATACAATTTCATCTTTATATTCGTTATAAGCCCAACTTAATACTGATAGCGCGCCTTTCGTTTCATCTTCTTCAGAAAATGAAACACTATTTTCTTTCCACGTTTCGTACGTCAACATGTTTTTTCCCCCTGTAAAAGCAAAAAGACGGCTTTAACCTATTAAAAATAGATTAAAACCGCCTCTAGTTTTTCTAGTCAGCGCTTTTTACTTTAAACGAACCTTTTCACTTTTTTCTAATTGAATCACTTTTCCATCTTGCACAACAATTGTAATGGAACCATATTTCATATCAGCAAGCATCGCTTGAATTTTCTCAGATACTTCATCAAAATGCTCCCGTACGCTCACGCAAACAGCCCCCCTTTTTATTCATAAAAAAAATCTTTCCCATTTCGAAAAGACTGTTCGGTAATATATTTTACCTTATCTTTCAAAATGGATTCCATTTTGCTGGATTTAGCACCTTGCTTTCTATAAGCAGGTTGCCGAGCTTCGTAGGGCCAGTTCCCTCAGCTTCTCTTGATAAGCTTTGTATTTGTATTTTATCACAATTCTGATTTTTTTCAATCCTAGTTTTCCGATATATTTAATTATTTTTATTTTTTTAAAAGGAGCTGCCTTTACTAGACAACTCCTTCTTTCTCATTCATACCAGCTCTTTAATACGTATGCGATCGTTCCCAATGATATTTTCATATGTTTCACGTTCTACGACAATTTGTGACGTCCCGCCTTTTGCAAAGACGACAGCTGGTCTACGAATACGATTATAATTATTCGCCATCGAGTACCCATATGCCCCCGTGCAAGAAATTGCTAGTAAATCAGAAGAAGCAACTTGCGGTAAGTTAATATCCCAAATCAGCATATCTCCACTTTCACAGCATTTCCCAGCAATCGAAACGAGTTCCTCATTCTCATCATTCCCTCGATTCGCCAACATCGCCTCATAACGGGCTCCGTATAGCGCTGGTCTTAAATTATCTGTCATTCCACCATCGACTGAAACATATTTCCGAATGCCAGGAATCTCTTTCACCGCTCCGACTGTATAAAGTGTTGTTCCAGCATCACCTACAATACTACGACCTGGTTCAATCCATATTTCTGGAAGCGGATATTCACATAATGTAAATTGTTCTCTTATCGTACTTGTTACAGCGTGCACATACGTTTCAAGTGTTAACGGTGTATCTGAATCCGTATAACGTATACCGAAACCTCCGCCCACATTTAATACTTTCATCACATAATGTGTTCGCTCTCTCACTTCTTCTAAAAATTGGCGGAGTACTTCAATTGCTCGAACAAATCCAGCCGTTTCAAATATTTGTGATCCGATGTGCGAGTGAATTCCTAGCACATTATAATTTGATTTTTGCAAGGCAAGCTCAATTGCTTGCATCGCTTGACCATTTGAAACACCAAATCCAAATTTTGAATCCTCTTGACCTGTTGTTATATATTCGTGTGTATGTGCCTCTACTCCAGGCGTTACACGGATTAATATGTTCACAAATTTCCCATGTTGCATTGCTAAATCATGTAAGATTTCTAATTCTAAGAAATTATCTACTACAAAACAACCGATATTCGCCTGAAGAGCCATAATCATTTCTTCTTCTGTTTTATTATTTCCGTGAAAATGAATACGCGATGCCGGAAAACCAGCTTGGAGCGCAGTATATAATTCTCCTCCTGAAACAACATCTAAAGACATATTCTCTTCACGAGCTACTCGGCACATCTCCATGCACAAGAACGCCTTGCTTGCATATGCTACTTGATAAGAGAAACCACTTTCTTTAAAAGCACGATGAAACGCGCGGCACTTTCCTCGAATAGACTCTTCATCGTATACATAAAGTGGTGTTCCGTATTGTTTTGCTAGCTGCGTCGTATCGCACCCACCAATTTCTAAGTGTCCTTGCCCATTGATTCGGCTTGTGCCGTGTAAATACATTTGAATTCCTCCCTTATTTCCTCTAAAACTCATAACCCCAATCTTCTATTCATTGCAGCACGCTTTTAGATAGACAAAAAACGCGCGGAACAATGTTCACACGCGTTTCTTATTAGGAAAAATATATATTGAAAAAATAAACGAGTTGTTATCTCCTCAAAATAAGAAACCGCATCAACATCTCCAAATAGCTCTTCATAAAATAAATTTTATGACAGTACTACATTTATTCAATGCAGTCCCAATATATGAATAAGATGGTTATTCTTATATTTCGGCAATAGTCCCTTTCAACCTATGATCACAGATTCCATTAAATCTCCCATAGCTTACTCTTTCCTATCGCGGCCTCTACCTTTGAGAGTAGATGAGGTAAGTCTATTTAATTTTCAAACATCTAATTGTTGCTATTAACAATACCAAAGGACCATTTTATTTGTCAAACAATTTTTTATATTGTTTTTTTACAGTTTAATTTTGTATCATTTGGTAAGCGCTTTACTGAAACCTTTGTCACTTCCCATTCGCCCTCTTCGTTATTAAATGTAACCGTTACCTTCTCAAATGGTGGAACAATTTTCCCACCAACCTGTTCATACTTCGTTACTTCAATACTCGCTTGAAATAAATATGTACCACTATACACTTTTTTTAAACTAATAATTTTAGGACATTGATAAGGCTTCAAGCTCCCATATTGTTTTTCAATTGCCTTATTTATTTTTGGAAATAAAACAGAATAAAGGGCATCTTCCATAAGGGGTGCATCATATTGTGCTACCGACACACTCGGTGAAGCAAAAAGTATAACACTACTGCATACTATAAAATATAATAATTTTCGCATTATAACCTCCGTTTTATTACTCGATTCTTTTTGCGCACGATAATTATCATACATAGAAACTCCGTTTTATTGTCTCCCACTGCCCTTTTTCTACTCAATTATTATAAAAAAGCCCACAACTCTCTTTTATTTTCGTATAATGATACTCATAGTATAATAAACATAATAACAAAGGACTGTTCGTATATATAAAATGAGGCGCTAATCAAACCGGCTCACAAGAACCGTCATGCTTTTAGGAGAGGAGTATATTATGCTACAAAATCTGTTTCCAAAACTGCGATTTGCACTAGTTGCAGTCGTTTTATTATGGATAAAAACATATATTGTGTACAAGCTAGCATTTGATATTAGAATTGATAACTTCTTTGAAGAGTTTATGCTTTTTATTAACCCACTAGCTTCGTTACTTTTATTTTTTGGTTTCGCTTTACTTGCATCTAAGTACCGAAACCGAATTATTATTGTAATTAGTTTTATACTGTCATTTATTTTATTTGGAAATGCAATGTTTTACGGGTTCTATAACGATTTTGTTACTTTCCCTGTTTTATTCCAAACAAATAATATGGCTGACTTAGGGACGAGTATAAAAGAACTCTTTACGTATAAAACATTACTTTTATTTGCAGACGCAATTATTTTAATGTTTATTTCGCGTAAATTCCCATCATTTGGTGATAAAACACCCCTTTCTCGCTCTGAGAAGCGAACTTTCTTTAGCGGCGTAACAGTATTATTAGCACTACAAATTGTTGTTTCAGTTATATATAAACCACAAATGTTCTCACGCTCGTTTGATCGTCAAACTGTCGTGAAAAATTTAGGGTTATACACATATCATCTATTTGATATTACACTTCAATCTAAGTCTTCAGCTGAGCGTGTATTTGCAAGTGGAGACGGGTTCTCTGAAATTAAAAACTATACAGACTCAAAAGATAAACAAGTTGATAAAAACTTATTTGGAGCTGCAAAGGGTAAAAATGTAATTTTAATTTCAATGGAATCTACACAAAGTTTTGTTATTAATAAAAAAATAAATGGAAAAGAGATTACTCCATTTTTAAATGAGTTTATTAAAGATAGTTTTTATTTCGATAACTTCTATCATCAAACGGGACAAGGTAAAACTTCTGATGCTGAATTTATCGTTGAAAATTCCCTTTATCCGTTAGACCGTGGTTCTGTATTCTTTACTCATGCAACAAATGAATACACTGCCACACCAGAACAATTAAAGAAATACGGATATTCTTCTGCTGTCTTCCATTCAAACGATAAAACGTTTTGGAATCGTGACGTAATGTATCCTGCGCTTGGATATGATCGTTACTTTAATTTAAATGATTACGTAGGAACGGAACAAATGTCTGTCGGTTGGGGATTAAAAGATAAAGAGTTCTTTGAGCAATCTATTCCAAAGTTAAAATCTTTACCACAACCGTTCTATACAAAATTTATTACGTTAACAAACCATTTTCCATTTCTTCTAAATCCAGAAGATCAATATGTTGATGAATTTAATTCCGAAAGTGGTGTTTTAAATCGCTACTTCCCAACCGTTCGTTACACGGATGAAGCTCTTAAATTATTTATTAAACAATTGAAAGACGAAGGACTATATGATAATTCCGTTATTGTCATTTATGGTGATCATTACGGCATTTCTGAAAACCATAATGCAGCTATGGCTCAGTTCCTTGGGAAAGACGCTATTACACCGTTTGATTCTATGCAATTACAACGCGTCCCTCTCATTATTCATGTGCCTGGCCAAGAAGGAAAAGTCATCTCTAAAGTATCTGGTCAAATTGATATTAAACCAACGTTACTTCATTTACTTGGTATTAAAACAAATCAATCCGTAGAATTTGGAACAGACTTATTTACGAAAGAAAAAGACCCTCTTATGGTAATGCGGGACGGCAGTTTTGTTTCGGAAGATTATGTTTATACAAAAAATATGTGCTATAAAAGAAGCACAGGTGAAGAAGCTGATTTAACACTATGTCAGCCTTATATTGAAAAAGCAAAAACAGAATTAAAATTATCCGACAAACTCATTTATGGAGATTTATTACGCTTTGATCCTAACAATCGATATAAAACCGGAACGATGACAACGAAATTTGAATAGTGTAGGAAGCAACTTTACAAAAGTCGCTTCCTTTTTTTACTTATTTTTCAAATTTCTCTTCTATACAATCTTTCACAAATTGGGAATTTTTTTCGTCTGAGAAAGAAATTTATGGTATGATAAAATAAGTAAACTTTCATACACTAATTAAGAATTTATAACAGAAAGCAAGGGATCAGATTTTGTATAGAGCAGCTATTCCAAACTTATTTACGCTCGGGAATTTATATAGCGGATTTTTGTCAATCGGCTATGCATCTTTAGGATATTATAAATCAGCTGCTATTTTAGTACTGATCGGGATGATGTTAGATAGTCTTGATGGTCGTGTCGCTCGTTTATTACGCGTTGATTCACAAATGGGAAAAGAGCTTGATTCACTCGCGGATGTTGTAACATTTGGCGCAGCACCTGCTGTTTTAATGTATTACACATCTTTTTCCAACTACGGAATCATTGGACTATACATAGCGGGATTATTCCCTCTGTTCGGAGCATATCGCTTAGCACGATTTAATGTAACACCATCTTCTACTTCTATGAAATATTTCACTGGAGTTCCGATTACTGCAGCAGGAGGGCTTGTTGCTTTCTTAACATTATTTTCACATACCATTCCAAAAATCGTTCTCATTACCGTATTTGTAACGTTCGCATTTTTAATGGTGAGCCGTGTTCGTATCCCAAGTTTAAAAGATGTACCAATTCCACGATATAGCATAATTATTACACTATTTTTAGTTGGAATTATTATCACAATGTACCAAACAAGTTTTGGCAACATTTCTGTTTTCTTATTCATTGCCATTCCACTATACATTTTGTATATGTTATCTCAATTTATTAGACAAAGACCTTCTAAAAAAGCGAATAAAGAAAAATAAAAAAACCTTCCGTATTTTGAACTGTACCCTATAAAA
>NZ_NADV01000076.1:0-53907 GCF_003264175.1 Bacillus sp. SRB_331
TGATTTTTCAGGGCTTTTTTATTAAACTGTCCATTTTATAGGGTACAGTTCATATGCTGAGGCGGCTTTTTGTGATTAAAAGGCAAAGCAGGTAACAGTCATTTGTAGTGTACTAAAGAAAATGGAGGTGCATGAAATGAACGATTCAAATCGATGTCAAAAATTATTAGTAAGATACAAATATAAGTTAAGTATTTCTGTAATTATTTTAATGGTTTTAGATGCACTACTTATAAAAGGCTTTGTTGATATATTTACAGCAACTCTAAACGGCTTATTATTGGTTTTAACAGTAGCTGCTTTGTTAACAGTAGGGTATTACAGGAAGAAGTATCATTACTATAAAGCCTTGGTATATGGAGAAGAGGAGTTTACACAAATGGTAACAGTTACCCATTATTAATTTAGTTAGTATCTTTTTAAAGGATTAAAAAGAAGTGTAGAAGAAAATGATAATAAATATGTATCTATTGGTCCAATAAAGGAGTGAGGATATGTGTCAAATAAGGGTACGCTAGATAAGAATATTGCTAGATATATCGAAGAAACAACTTTGTTGCCGAAACCTTACAGTGAATTGTATAAGAAAAATACAACAGTTACAGTAAAGGTTGAAAATGTAGTGAAATATGGTGTGTTTGTACAGATCCAGGATGAAAACAAAGGTAAAGGTTTATTGCATATTACAAAGTTGCAAAACATGTTTGTTAAACGTATTGAAGATTTTTAGCAAATTGGAGATATAATTGAAAACTTCAAAATAATAGAAGTTACCCAGGATAGCCTGTCATTCTCAACCTTGCATTTAAAATTAGAACGAAAATACATTGAAGAAACTCACGATTAAACAGACATACAAGAGATTAAAGATAGAATTGCACAAAGGGTTGGTATTATTTCAAAGGATGCTGAGAAGAAAATTGAAAATTTTATTAAGGTGCAAGGAATTGTACCTTTTGTAATGGCCATGGGTAAGGTAATAGATGATTTTAATTATGATCTTTCAATTTAATTGGTAGAGGAAATTGAAAGAAAGGCACGTGATTACCTTTAACAAAAAAAGAAAAATAATTATTACAGATCATGCAAGTGATGCTTTTAATAATCGTATTGGAGAAGCAGAATGTATAGAAGCCTCTGTTTATAATACAAAAATCATATTAAAAAACAAGAATCATATTTACATGAAGAATAATTCATTAAGGTATCCATGTTTAATAGTAGGTCAAGATCTGATTGTTAAGTCAATTATTAAAGAAGATATGAAAATGATACCTTATGATTAAATGAATCTATCGGAAAATATTGTTTGAAAATTCTTTTTACTATATAATGGTAACATATCATTTTAAAATTTTTCTAATCCATAACTAATCTAAGCCTTTCGGTTTTACTCATTATTAACGCATTGTGTATATTTTGTTCGCATGTCTAATAACGAAGTAATCCTGAAAGGCTTTTTTGCGTTTTGGGAATGTACTTAGGAAAAGTGAATAGAGGGAGAAACTGATTTTATCCATTGTATGGATAATAAATTCTGATTTAAAGAAGATGAGGGAGAATTTATTAGGTCTAAGGCTGAAATAAGGGTTTTAGAGTTTAAAACCTAAGACCTAAATATAGTATGGATTTCACTTTAGAAATTATGCATATAAATTGCGGTCCTGAAAAAATGGTTAACAAATAAATCGGCTAGCTAATTAAACTAACTGTGATGTTCTTATTACTGTCTCTAAAGGATATGTTATTCGGCACATTAAAAAAAGTTGGTAGAGGAACAGCGTATCCTTTCCAGAAGAAAAAAGTTCTTTGAACTGGAATAAACAACGTATAAAAGTAGCACGAATTCATGAACATATTGCAAATACAAGAAAAGATTACTTAGATAGAATTTCTACCGAAATTATCAAAAACCACCATGTAATCGGTATAGAGGAACTACAAGTAAGTAATATGCTGAAAAACAATAAACTTTCCAAAGCAATTAGTGAAGTATCTTGGTCACAATTCAGAAATATGTTGGAATACAAAGCAAATTGGTATGGAAAGCAAGTTGTGATTGTATTTAAAACGATTGCCTTGTTTTAAGATCTTTCCTTGTTTTGAACTAAGGCATTCAACTTTTTTAAATACATTTTCCATGGATGGGTGCCCCTTAATCTTTCGTTTTAGTCCACTGATAGGGTTCTCTAGAATCAACACCTATAGATTTAGCAATTGCTCCCCCGCCTTCAGTGCAATCTAAATACCGCTTGACTGCTTGTATTTTTTCATTTGAAGAAAGTTTAGTCATAAAAAAGTGCACTCCAATTATCAGACTGTGTCTAACAATTAGGGTGTACTTCAAGCTTCTAGTCTCTTTGAATGTGCAATGAATACCGATTGTACCCATACCAATTAAGCCGTCTATATAAGTGAATCAAATGTGTAAAAGAAATCGATTTTCTCTAAAATGGACTTATCATACAAGTGTATTGGCTCTTTCTAGAGATAGTTTATAGTACTCGTATTTTCCTAAGAAGGCTAATTGTTTTAGACATTCTTTTTGGAATGTCAATGGGTTTTGTGATGTTCTAAATTTTATATAAAGGGTGAAAAATGATGCAATTCTATTTTTTGGCATTCGCTTAATAATTTGATTTTTTCCTTTAATAAACGTTTTGCAAATTTATATAATTCTAAATCTAAATTATTATCATTATTTATCTGTATTATTAATTCATTAGGTATTGATTCTATTATTGAGGGGGCTATAAAACTATTTAATTTATTGTATTTTAAATCTTTCCAATTAAAATGGTTTTTCATTAAAAACAAAGATTCTTTATACATATCTGTAATTCCGACTAAAGCAAAATGATTTATTATGTTTTTTTTAGCAATATTTAAATTTGGAATATCTGTTCCAGATATACATAGAGTTTGATGATTACAAACATAAAGTTTATGTTTAATAAATTGTTCAAACGTTAATTCAGAATTTATCCAATTATTTCGTTTATAATGATGGTATTGAGAAAATATTCTATCCACAGGTTTTCTTAACATAGAAATATAAGTGATATTTCTTGAATGATTTATTAGAGATAATAGTTGTCCCTCTATTTCATCATATTTCATACCGAAACTATAATGACCACTAATAGCTTTAGCGCTATATATATGATCTCTAAGCATGTTTATTATTTTCTCCTTATTATTAAGATGCTCAATGGTTTTATGTGCATACATAAATAATGAATGAGGACCATACTGTGTGTCTAAAATATCCCTTAATGTTGTACCACCAGTTTTAGCAATATGAATAAAAATAATTAATTCGTTATTTGAAGTCAAAATTCAACCCTCCGTATATAAATTTATTATTATTAATGTTATATGTACCAATTAGAGGTATGAGGAACGGTAAATACCCAGTATACACGAATTGTTAGTATGAAAAATATTTGAGTAAAGCTGTGTGATAAAGAGATGATTCGAATAGCACGTATTGTTAAACGGTTTGATTACGGGAAAAATATGTAAAATGAAAGGGGGGGTTATTCTTAAATTATTTATTTAATATATATAAATTTAGAGGATATAAATAAGAAATTTAATTTTGGGGAGTTTCTTCATCTGTAACAAAAAAAGGAAAATTATGTACGCGCATGCATGGGAAAACAACTGTTGAAAGAGCGCAGCAAAATTGAAGAGCAATTTAGTACCCTCGAACATCCACGTTAGTATAGGGAAAATCACTATTTATTATAGGTACATTTGTTTTTTTGATTTACAATATTACATATTAAATTTAGTTTTGTAACACCTTTCCCATTATTTTTCTTTTCAACAAAACCTGTAGAACTTAGATTAAAATACATGAAAAAGTAGTGATAATAAATAATATGGAGCATAAAACATTGTCCTCTTAAATACAATTAGGAGGGAGATGGAAAATGTTTATAAAGGAGGAAGAAATGTCTATACAATTATTTGTGCCACGGTTTGAAGTCGCAGAATGTTTGGAAGAGATTCGAGAATGTTTAGAAAAAGGATGGACGGGATTTGGATATAAAACAATAGAATTAGAAAGTGCGTGGAAAAAGTACACTGGTTTTTCGCATGCACATTTTGTTAATTCGGCAACTGCGGGTCTTCATTTGGCTGTTAAAGTATTCAAACTATTAAATAATTGGCAAGATGATGATGAAATCATCTCTACACCATTAACTTTTGTTTCTACAAATCATGCAATTGCCTATGAGAAAATGAAGATTGTATTTGCAGATGTGGATAAACATCTTTGCCTGGATCCTAAAAGTGTAGAAAAAAAAATTACAGATAAAACAAGAGCGATTATGTTTGTAGGTATTGGAGGAAGTACAGGACAATATGAAGAGATTGTCCAATTATGTAAAAAATATGATTTACGTTTAATCCTTGATGCAGCACATATGGCTGGTACAAGGCTACACGGTAAAATTCCAGGTGCGGATGCGGATGCGGTTGTTTATTCATTTCAAGCGGTAAAAAATCTACCCACAGCTGATTCAGGAATGATATGTTTTCGAGAGAATGAATGTGATAATTTGGTTAGAAAACTTACATGGTTAGGGATTGATAAAACAACGTATGAACGTATGGGAGACACCGGAGCTTACAAGTGGTTATATGAAGTAGACCATTTAGGTTATAAATATCATGGGAATTCTATTATGGCAGCTATAGGGTTAGTGCAATTGAGATATTTAGATCGAGATAATGCGTATCGTAGGCAATTAGCTGAGTGGTATGATGAAGAATTTGCTAAACATAGTGCCTATATTAATAGAATTCCTCTTCCAAGAGGATGTGAAAGCTCTCGACATTTATATATAATACGTGTGAAAAATCGTAATGAATTATTACTGGCATTAAATCAGGTAAATATATATCCTGGGGTTCATTATCGAGATAATACTGAATATTCTTTGTATTCTCATGGTAAAAATTCTTGTCCAGTAGCCCATAAAATGGCAGAAGAAATTATTTCTCTTCCTCTTCATTTACATTTAACAAAATTTGATATTAGTTATATTTGTGAGCAAGTTATTAATTACATGAAGGGAGGAAATTAGGGAATGTCTTTTAGTTTAATAGAAAATGATATTTTATGCTTAAGAGAGATTCAAAAAAATGATATAGAACAAATTAGAATATGGAGAAATCAAGAGGATATGAGAAAATATTTCCACAAAAATAGCACTATTGACCCTCAAAAACAAGAAGAGTGGTATAAACGTTACAAAAAGAAAAGCGATGATATTATGTTTATTATAGTAATGAAAACGAAACATAAGAAATCCATTGGTACAACAGCTCTATATCATATTGATTTAGACAAAAAGATGGCGGAATTTGGTCGGTTAATGATTCCACAAAAAAATATGAAGGGTAGAGGATTTGGAAAACATGCCACGATTTTGACATGTATTTATGGTTTTGAGGTATTAAAACTAAACTCTTTACATTTAAGTGTATTGGCTCATAATCAAAAAGCGATTCAAATATATAATCATATTGGTTTTAAAGAGGAAACTAGAACGGATGATACTCTTTATATGAATGTTGGGAAAGAAGAATTTTTTCAAGTAAATAAAAATTTAATAGGGTTTGAAATGTTCTTCAAAAGAGAGAAGAAAGAAATTGAATGAGGGAGTATATCATGTCGAGAAATCAAATGCCCCTAGTGAGTGTCTTAATTCCAACGTATAATCGCTCAAAATACTTTCAGATTGCGTTGGAAAGTGTCATAAAGCAAACATATAAAAATATTGAAATTATTGTTACAGATGATAGTACAAATGATGAAACATATAAGTGTATACAGCCGTACTTAGGAAAGTATCGGAATATTTTTTATTATAAGAATACAAATACGATTGGTGGTGTCCACAATTTTATTCATGCATTTGAAAAAAGCAATGGAGAATACATAAACTTTCTAATGGATGATGATGTATTTGCTCCGAATAAAATTGAAATGATGCTAGCGTATTTTTTAGAAGATTATGCACATGAAATTACATTAATTACATCGTATCGGTCATTTATTGATGAGAATGGGAATAGTATTCCGGATACAATACATAATCAAAGGAGGTTTCAACAAATTACTGCTTTAGATGGAAAGCAAGCTGGTAACAGTATTATTTCAGAGTTTAATTGGATAGGGGAGCCTACTACACCTTTATTCCGAAAGAAAGATTTAACAGAACCATTCGGTATTTTTTCAGGAAGATTATATCGTTCTGGCGTTGATTTAGTAGCATGGCTCAATTTATTGTCAAAAGGAAATTTATTATATATACCAGAACCATTAAGTAGTTTACGTTTACATGCAAATAATATTAGTAAATCTCCTCATATGATCTTAAATGCATTACAAGATTTAATGCATCTTATATTTCATGCGAAAAAATATTCTTATTTAGAGGAAGAATGTGAATATAAAAAAGCTATTAAAAACATTTATAAATTTCTATGGATGGTTAAAAGACAGGTGAATTTAAATGAGGACCAAAATCGGGAGATAAATTATTATGTCCTCCTTTTTCGACAAATATTCCGAAAATAAATATTACGATATGTTATTTATAAGTGTAGAAAGGGGTGTGAAATAGTGCCTTTACCATTGGTGAGTGTTTTAATCCCAACATATAATCGCCCAATTTACTTTAAGGAAGCTTTAGAGAGTGTACTCGCTCAAAAGTATCAGAATATTGAAATTGTTATTTGCGACGATAGTACGAATGATGAAACGTATTTAATAGCTGCTCCTTTAGCAACTTCTTTCCCAAACATTCGTTACTATAAAAATAATGAAAATTTAGGGGGAATACGAAATTTTCAAGCCGCTTTTCTACGTGCGAGAGGTGAATATATTAATTTTTTAATGGACGATGATCTTTTTCACCCTCAGAAAATTAGTAAGATGATGCGCTATTATTTGCAAGATCATGAACAGAAAATAAAACTAATAACATCATATAGGCAACCGATAGATGGAAAAGGAAATTTTATTTCGGATTTCGAGTTTACAAGGAAAAGATATTTATCTCCTACTACTATAGATGGAATAGAAGCTGGAACTTCTATGATCATAGATAGTAATTGGATAGGAGAACCTACTACACCATTGTTTAGGAAAAGAGATTTACAAGGAGCATTTGGCACATTTAATGGACATCAGTATCATTCTGCAGTTGATATGGCTTCTTGGTTAACGTTATCAGCTCAAGGGAGTGTACTATATATCCCTGATACACTTAGTTATTTACGAATGCATGAAGATAATATTGGGAAAAATATACATATGAAATTTTATTCTGCGCATGACTGGTTTCATATGATATTTTTTGCTCCACGCCGAGGGTTTTTGGGGGATCCAAAGCAATTAATGGAAAGTGCGAAAGGATGTCTTAAATATATTCTATTTATTTATGATACGTTTTCTAATGAGTATGATGAAGCGAAAAAACGTACTTTAAAATTTTATGCGATATGCTTAATAAAGCGTATTAAGGAGTTAGTCAAAACTATATAGGGGAGAGAAGAGAATGTTTACACACTCACCATTAGTTAGTATTTTGATCCCTGTAACTGAAAAATATGTATATTTAAAAACTGCATTGATTAGTGCGTTATTTCAAACATATGATAACGTTGAAATTATTGTTAGAGATAACACTTCAACAAATGAAATACAGACAATGATGGAAAAGGAGTTTTTACCGCATTCTAATAAGATAATTTATATAAAAAATGATAACCAAATGACAACTTTACAATTACTACAAAGTTTAATAGAAGATTCAAAGGGCCAGTATATTAATTTTTTACTTGAAAAAGACTCGTTCTATCCGACAAAGGTAGAAAAGATGATGGAGTATTTTTTATCTGACTCATTGAATACGATTCAATTAGTTACTTCTTCACAGCTACAAATTGATAAAAATGAACAATTCATCCAAAACTCAAGTGTGAATAAGTATTTTTTAAATGATATAAAATTAAGTGGGGTAGAATGCGGAAGTGCAATATTACAAAGGCAAAATTGGATTGGTGGACTAACAGCTCCCTTATTAAAAAAAGAAGGATTAAGTGAACCTTTTGGGTATCTTAAGGATCAGCCATTTTTTCTTGAATATACAATAGCAACGTGGTTGTCCGTTTTAACAAAAGGGTCAGTTATATATATGTCAGATGAATTGAGTTTTGAAAGGGAGTTCCAAGAGCAGACTATAGCAGATGTGGATATAGCACGAGAAAATGAATGGGAGAAATTGCTTGTGTTCGCAAAGCAGTTAGGTTATTTAAAATAGATTATGATGCAAAGAGGATACAAAAGAAAAATGGGGAGAATGGTAATGTTTATGTATGTATAAATTTTAATGATTATTATGAAGCAATTAATGAGGTAAGGCTATATAACCAGGAAGGGGTCTGTTGCAAAAATAAAAGAGAATAAGGTGTATATATTCCTAACGAAATCGTATCTTATACTGTAAGTCCAAGTAATTGATGGTTAACTTCTTTAATTCTTTCTGATTTTGAACAGGCGGGTCCCGTAAATTAATCTGTTCTTTTTTAATCATATGCATGGCTTCTTCACCGCTCAATATAGAAGTTTCGGGTTTAAATGACTTGAATCCCAACATAGAACGCACACGTTTCTTAATAAAACGATGATCTTGTTCCACTATATTATTTAGATATCTAACTTGCCTTAGAAGTATGCCTTCAGGCAAGTGTTTCTCTTTTTTAACTCTTGAATCACTACGAGATAGGCAGGATTCTTATCTGTCCACTGTTATCACACGAATTTTAGAAACAGAAGAAAAAGCCAAGGCTTTCTTCAAAAAACCTTGGTTGCTTGTTTATCCCTTGATTGACTAAGATAAAAATCAATTGTATTACCTTCTGAATCGATTGCACGATATAAATAAATCCATTGCCATTTTACTTTCATATAGGTTTCATCGACTCTCCACCAAGCATTTGTTGATTTAAGATGATGTCGGACTTTCTCCTCTAATTGAGTCCCATATTGGTGAACTCAGCGCATAATCGTTGTGTGAGTAAATGATACCCCTCTTTCTCGCATCATTTCCACCAGGTTAAGAAAGCTCAAATTATACCGTAGGTACCATCTCACTGTTAATAAGATTAGTTCAGGCTGATAATGCATTCATTTAAACAAATTTTACTTATCCATACTAATCGCACACATTTGTTACAGTCATACTATCGGTATGCCCAAGTTTAGAAAATTACCTACGAGAGTCTATGTTTTTTTGCACCAGTACCTTTTCCTGTACTAATATTTCTTCCATTCTCCTTTTTTACTAAAATATCATTTTAGTTTAAATATATGCACCACTTGAATGAAGTGAACGTATATTTATATAGACAAGGCATAACTTTTCTATACGGGAATGTATAAAATTTGTCATACTTTTTGGACAAACATCATATCCTATTAGAATGAGAAATGCTATATATGTTTAAAGGGGGACTTTTTATTAATACAACGTTAATTTCTCATTTCTACAACGAAGAGTATCTGCTTCCGTGGTGGTTAATGCACCACACAAAACTATTTAATCACGGTATTCTTATTAATCGTGGGTCAACTGATCGTTCAGTTGAAATATGTAGATTATTTGCACCTCATTGGGAAATCCGAGATTCGAAAGTATTAGATTTTGATGCCTTATTGGTTGATCAAGAAGTTATGGAAATCGAAAAAGAAATTACGGGATGGAAAATGGCTTTAAATACTACTGAATTTCTTTGCTGTTTTAATAAGGAAGCTTTTTTTTCATCTCTTACTGCTTTAGGACAAAACATGTATTCCATTAGGACTATCCTGATGGTCGATGATCCTAATCACGGTTATACCAATCCAAGATATGGAATTCCGCTTGTCAAACAACGTTATCATGGAATAATGCTCCATCCTAATCCGCCAGCCCCTTACATCGGTGGTAGATTACTCCACAATTATTCCTATGGTAACTATACAGCAGGAAGGCATTGGTCATTTCATCCATTTATCATTTACATGTATCCTGCTTTCGTTTTAAAATTCTTTTACAGTCCATGGAACAAATCTATGCAAAATCGAAAATTGCAAATTGGTCCTACTCTTTCTACGCATAGCATTCAGCATGGCTTAGGTACTCATCATTTAGCGACACTGGATGAATTAGAAAAAAATTATATACACTTTGCAACCTCAACTACTAACCTTAGACTAATTCCAGAATATCAAGTGTTATTTCAAAATTTATGATTTCCTGAATATTAACACGCTCAAAAAGTATATTTCGAAAATTTCTATGCGGCCAAAATTCACCTTATTTTTCCAAAACGCATTATGACCAATATTATCTAAAAAATAATTTTTTTGTTTGTTAATCTGACTATAATACACAGTGTTTCTTCGAACATGTTATAAACAAGGACACCGATACATTCAACTTCAATTTTTTCACATGCACTCTTTTCTTAAACTACTATATCGTGTATATCTTCATACTTTATAACTCCGATTAAATAATCTCCTACTGCTTCAAATTCACAGCTAGATAGAATTACTTTGGTGATCTCTTCGAAAGTAAATATACCTTGATAAAAGTTCATTTTCCTCTTCTTTCATTATTGGATTAAGAAGATTTTAGATTATAAGGCAAATAAAAGAACCTGTTATAACTAACAGGATCTGTGTACAAGGAATATAAGAAATACAAGGAATACAAGGAATACAAGGCTTAACTGGTCCAGAGAAAGTCTTGCATTCCATAGGTTTAATATTAATTTATTCGAAAAAAATTAAAATATGAACCAAAACACTATTTTTTAACTAAGTAATGTAAATGAAACATAGTGTACAAAGTTTTTTGTGCACTGTCGTATAACGACTATGTCTTGTCGTGTTAGTATATGTCCACCTCATAAAATAGTGAACAGATTAAATAGAAGTTTAAATTTAAAAGAGCAACCTTTGAGGATGCTCTAATGACCAACACCCTTATTGTAAAAGAATATGTGATATCGTATGTGTGTTTTTCAAAAGGTGTGAATTCTTTGAACCAAAACTTAATTTAACACAACGAAGCAGCTAGCTCAATTAACTAACTACATATTTTACAAAAGAAATTAGGCCCTACAAGTAATGATGTGTAACTTTAAGTTACTCTTCATATATTTGCACCAGAACCAAACTCAAAGTAAAACATTTATTTGAAATTTTAAAGTCCAACATTCTATTTGAAATCTAACGTATAATGCTATGAGCATTTATAACATAGGTTTGTTTAAGCTATTAATAAGAAAACCCACAGCTAATCACCTCCTATGAAAAGTATCTATAGGAGATGATTGTATGAACGAAGAATTTTTTGTTTTATGTTGAGTTACTGTTGAACCAAGTTTAATTGGTCCAATATTCCCGCCTATTCCGCCATTCATTTTACCAACAGGACCTTCAGGACCAACTGCAATAGGGTGTTGCCCATTTACTAATATTCTTGAAAATCCTGGATTTGATGAACCACCAGTGGTAAGCGATCTAGTTCCAGGGTGGAATTAACTTGGAAATGTTACAGAAGTAGGTTTTCCAAACGTACATAGTGGTCGTATTCTTTCAAACGAGGTTTTTAGTCTCTTATCTGTGTCAATTGAACCCAGTGGAAGCATTAATCAATCGGTTGAGGTTGACGAAGGTTGTTGTTATACGTTTTCTTTTACTGTGGATGTAAGGGATGGTGCAATTCTTATAGCTTCTGTATCTTTTCCAGAACTTGGACATGAGTGTCCTCCTCTTCTTGGAACTATTAGTCCGTTAAATATTGTTAATATTTTACCAATTATGAATTAACTTCAATCTTTATTCCAACATTATACCCTTTTTGTATGTATACCTGCTGGTGTGACTACAACAGGTATTGCTTTTCAAAATATTGCTACAGGGGGAAGGAGCAACAGTTTTTGTTGATAATGTTGTATTTCAACCTACTAGTGGACTTTGTACTTTATGTGCACAGAATTTTTAATACATTTGTAGTTTTTATTTGTAAACTATTATCTATCGTAATAAATCTTAAAGGGGTAATGACAGGGTTCTTGCTATGAACCGCAAAGTAAACGCTTCAAATTATATAAAATAAGTGAATTGGTTACCAAAAGCCATCATTTTTGTAACAAACATAAGCTTTTTTGATAGCGATTGATTTCATTGGAATGAAGTATTACCAAATACTTTTACAAAAAGATTATCCCTCATTAACAGGCAGTAAGAACCCCACTTCAAAATTGATTAATAGGTGATTATCTAGACCAATTGGTGTTGGTAAACCAACCTTATGAATTATGATAATAGGTGGTTTTAATTCTACTGTTGGTTTAACCTTACTTTGCGGTCTATGACAACTACCCTGTCACTACCCCCCTTTAAGAACATTTAATAGGATATTGCATAAAATATATTACTAGTTATTTATAAATTGGCAGTTAATAAAATTTAAAAGAGGTTATAAATAATGATATGTGGTGAATTAATAACATGGATGGAGTATCGGGGTGTTATAATATTTGAAATTCTTTGTGAAAATAGTATGGTAGAAATTTTTAGTTATAAATATTTAATTTTTAATTTTGAACACATAAATGGGGGGAAATATGTATTATTTGATACATCAACAAAAAAAGTTTTCATTATATAAATATAAAATAGTTTAGGAGGAAATAAATAATGAAATTAATAGATATTCAACAAAATTATGATGCTATTTTTAGTTTAGGTAATCAATGCTTTGTAGCTGGAAAATTAAATCATTATAATTTAAGACCATATGCAGGTGTAATAGATTGGATGATATCATTTTCTTTAACGGATGTAATTCATTTATTACAAAATAAATTTGAAGGTTTTATGGAAAAGGAAACAATGAAATTTGATGGTTACCATGCTTATGGAACTAAATTATTATTAACAGATATAAGATATAATATAAAATCTGCACATGATTTCTCAGTAGAAAATAATACTCCAGAGAACTGGGTTACGTATCCAGAATTTAAAATAAAAATAAATCGAAGAATAGAAAGATTTTTAAATAAATTACAAACATCTAATATAATTTTATTTGTTCGAATTGGTGGTACTTATGAAGAAGCGGAATTATTAGAAAAAGTTTTATCTAGTATGATACCAGGTGAATTTCGAATTTTACTTTTAAATCCGATATCTGAATATGAAGTAATTGAATATAATTGGAATTTGCAATATACATGTAGCATAGGGATTCCTATGGATGGAAATCAAAATCATGAAATATGGAATCGAATATTTAAGGGAGTTACGCATAAGGAAGAAGGATAAAAACGAGTCAACAAATTCACTACTCCCAAACCTTCTCGTGGTTGTCAAACTGTACCAGTTTGCCCCTGCCTACTGGTGAGGGAGCCTCCTTAAAAAATGAGGGTGGGGGTGTTCTTTTATGGGAGATGGAGAAGAGTTCCACAGTGGGTTTGGGCAAAAAAAAGGTTTGTTTTTACCATGCTAAGCATGGCTCGGTAGCCCAAAAAGCGTCTTAGACCCCTTTAGATTTTGATACATATTGTCAAAATCTATATAATTTCATGTCAATTAAAACAATTTCGGCGACTTACTAGACTTATTGTATCAATTAATCTAGGGGAAGCGGTGGCTTAGAGAAGGTTCAGAGTAATCTTGACCTTTGAAGAGGAACTTTTCCATTTGTTTTTTAAAATTTCGCTCTATTAGATATGTGAATTATGGGGAAATCAATAAAACATAACTTTTGAATTATTCAATACAAAAATATAAAATTATACTGATTTCAAAATATTAACTAGTTAAAAATGGGGAAATAAAAATGAAGATTAAATTTAATGTGGTTAAAGATGAAAAATTTGATTTTACTTTATTAGAAACAAAATTGCTGAAAACTTTTAAAGAAGTGGATAATGTAGCAATAGTTGAAAAGGTTGAAGATAAAATTTTTGAAAAAGATGATGTGCAAACCCATTTAGCGGAGATTACTATTAATGTTACAGGAAAGAATATCGGATATAGATCGGTTTCAGCTAGTATATTTATTGTTCTAGAAAGTCTATCAATAAAGCTATTCAATATTAATATTAGTATACATTAAGCATCCATAACGGGTGCTTTTTTCTTTGTTATATAGAAATTAAACATTAAACATATATTTATAAGCGTTGTTACTACACGCTAAGGAATAGTAATAAAAAGATGAGACCGATGAAACTGTATAAAAACCAAAAGAATCCTAAGATGGGGAATGTTTTATGAAAATTAAGCATGGTAAACCTCCTTGGGTATATAAAGGATTATAATACATCGTTGGCCTATTTAGAATACTAACCATGAATTGGATGGAATTAGACATGGTTAAATCAATAGAAATTAAACATTAAACGTATTTAATGAGTCTGCTAGGTATAAAGATAAGCGATAATCATACAATGATATGGAAGGGCCTTTTCTAACGTGTTAGTTACCTCAACGTATATGTATCTTTTGGCGCCTGGGCGAGGGTGCTTTTTTTATTGCACATTATGATAAGGACAAGCATATTATGTAATAGGACGAGTTCTTCGTGTCCTATTCAATGCTCAGGATAAAACCCAATTCACATTGAGAGCATCCAATATTGAGGGTGCTTTTTTTTATTGAAAGAATGTCTGAATATATATAATATAATTATTGGATTCATATTTCAATATAAGGGGTACAGATTCGATGCGACGTAAAAAGGATTTGTTGAAAAAATGGAAGGTGGATTTGCAAGCTGTTCAAGAAGAAAAGAGGATGAAGAAGAAGGCTAAGAATAAGAAATATAGCATTCCTGGTAATGCAGCGGGATTCATGAATGGAAAGAATACTTATCGTAAAGAGAATGGGGTATGGAAACAAAGAAATAAATGACGTGAAGGTAAATAAGTTTTGTTAAGTTTATAGCAAGTATTGTAGGCGCTTCCGTGATCTGGGTGGCGTCTTGTTTGTTGTTAAGGAACGATAAGGATGATGGCTACATGATGAACGGATTGGGTGAAATTGTTTTGAAAGCTATATTAAAAATCATTGGGATATGATTTATCACTTTATTAATTTGATTAGGAACAGGGTGGCTTATATGGGGGCAACAAAACAAACGAACTCAACGAACGAAAATAGAGAAAGGCTAACGTCTCAAAAACAGTAGTTTTTAAGATTCTAACAGGATATGAATTTGATTGATGAAATTGGATAAACAGAAAAAATGTTGCCAAATAAAGACTGGATAAGAAAAATACAAAAAAGCAGTCAGCAAAAGCTAACTACTCATCTCCAAGGGGGAATGGAGAAAATATAATGTTGTCTACATTATTAACGGAATATTGAGTTTTTATTCAATGTGAGATACATATTTAAATTAAAATCTCAGAAACTAATATTATTATTCCTGCGTATAACAATATCCTTATTTGAATAAAGAAGCCCTAGGGTTAGGGGGGCTAGGGCTTCCTGTGTTGGTATATCTCACAAGATATTATAAAAAGAAAAGAACTTACTGAAGATAACACATGAATGTTTCATAAATGTATCAAAAAGTGAACAAAATCGTTATTTGATTAAAAGAAAAAGAGCACAAGTTGATATGTGCTATAAAATACTCATTTTAAAATCTATTAAATTGTTTCTTTTGTATTAGGGGTATCAAATTTATCAATTAACTTAAAGATTGCTTCTAAAAGAATTGTAGATAAAATCGCAAAGATTAATACAGCATGTGGTGATAATTGTACTGCTGTGAAATTAAGGTTTGCTAGCCAAAAATATCCGACATACATTGTCAGGAATGTACTAACAATTGAAATTGTAAATCCTAAGAAACCTAATTCTTTTAGCTTTTCTTCAGATAATTTAAATACGTGTAATATGAAAGAGAAGATAATCCCAACTATGAAAAATCCAATACATAGGGTTAATAGTGAAATTATACTAGGGTATTCAACGTCATCAGGCATCCATTGTTTCATTCCTACAATTATTGCTGTAGGGAGCGCGATAGGTATTAATAGTGGTGATACTATTAGAAAAATTGCCAATAGTCTATTGCTGTTGTTTGTCTCATTGTTGTTTTGATTATTCATAAAGCCTCCAAAAATAATTTTAATATAAATAACCTAGTGGATTTTAGCACATAAGCATTAGTAAGGCCACAGTTAAAAAAAGTGGATTTAAACAAAAATGCTGTTTGAATAAAAAGAAGTTCAATACGGGGAAGAATAGTCATCTCTTATGCTGGGGAGGTTAACGGATATCCAAATTTATTAAGGGTGATTATATGTTGAAAAGTAAAGTGGTTATTTTGCTTTTGGGAATTATAATAGCAGTTTTATTTTTAAAGCCGCTAGATACCAAAGCAGTTAATATTGATAATCAAGATTTTTATGATTCTTACAATACTTTATTAGCAACATATGCAAGCAAAGCTATCAGAAATAAGCTTGGGCCAAATCATCAGTATAGTTTAACGGACACAAAAATTTTAAAAGTTGAACGGTTTCCAAAAGAAAATTTTAGTTTTATCGTTACAGTTCAATATAAAACTTATACAGGCGCTCATAATCCTCCGAATGGCATAGAAACCGTTACTTTTAATATAGATCCAAGTGGAGTAAAAGTTATAAATGTTGTTCATAAAGATGCTTAAAAAAGAAGTGATATTCTTCATACATTGATTAGGGGGATATCCGAATTAATAAATATAATAAAAATTTCATTTTGTATTAATTTAAAACATGAAAAAGAGCACTTAATAAAGTGCTCTCATGACAAGATAATTCATTTGTAAAGACTATTTCAATTTATAAAGAGAGGAACACAGAATATTATATGTGTGCCCAGTTAATTGAGTGCTTTTTACAAACAAAAAGCAGCTAGCAAAAGCTAACTGCTCCTTACAAGGAGATACAGAGAAAACTACTTCAAATGAGTTGTGGCATACAGCCTATATACAGTATTGACGGAATATTGAATTTCATTCAAGAGGTTATGTTATATGATTAATTAAAAACTCTTTTATTAGCAGTAAAACTCCGAGGAGAGATAAGACTTCAATCGAAAACCAAAACATATCTTTTTGAGGTTTATTAAACTCCATTACTATGGAGGAAAATAAAAATAAGGCAATGACTATCCCAATACAGATACGGATCACATCAGGCATTTATGGCACTCCTAATAATTAATTATTTTTTTATATAGGTATTTCCAATGGTACGGAATTTTAAAAATGTTTTATGGAAAATCAAATAAAAGAACACTATTCGAGTTGACTTTAAATCCTTATAGCCTCAAGGTAGGTTTTTAGTTTCTCTTTAAACAATTAAAGTAAGCCTCTACTTTCCAAAAATTTTGTTTGAGAATTGAATTATCCGATTCTTTTGAAACCTACCTATAATAATTCATTTTCAATATCAACAGCAATTCAATTATTATATAGAAATACAAATTCAATGACTTATATTTTATGTTTTGTTACGCTATATATAGCTTGATTTGTTTTTAACTTGAAAATATTAAGAGTACTTAATAATTTTTAGGAGGAGTTTTTGAATGAAGTTATGTAAGTTGAAAACCTGGTTACCATTATCTGCTGCAATGATTACAATAGTATCAAATCCAGTAGGGGCTGCGGCTTCAACGGTTTATACGGTTCAAAAGAATGATACCCTAGAAGCAATAAGTAAACAATATGAGGTGTCCGTACAATCACTAAAACAAGCTAATAACAAAGCAAATGATCAAATTAATATTGGAGAACGCTTAACAATTCCAGGATCGTCAACTGCAAACGAATATGTTCAAAAAAATAATTCAACAGTTTCAACTAATACATATCAAGCAATTTACCAAGTGAAAAGCGGGGATACATTAAGTTCTATATCAGAACAATATAAGGTTTCAATACAGTCAATAAAACAAAACAATAACGTAGACGAAAACCATATTTTTATCGGTCAGCACTTAAGGATTGATACTGGTATTTCATTACAAGAAGTGGACTTAATGGCTCGATTAGTAAATGCAGAAGCAGGAGGAGAACCGCATGCAGGAAAGGTTGCAGTGGCAAAGGTAGTGTTAAATCGGGTTAACGCAAATGGTTTTCCAAATACAATTAAAGACGTAATTTATGAAACCATTAAAAATGGTTATGCATTTACTCCTGTTACAGACGGTAGAATTAATCAGCCTACTACACAGGAAGCAAGAATGGCAGTAGAAGAGGCTATCACTTCAAAAGGAACTAATTCTGATTGGGTTTATTTCTACAATCCCAAAACCTCGACTGATAAATGGATTACAACACGTCAAACCGTTGCACAAATTGGAAACCATCTGTTTGCTAAATAATAATATATTAGAGGAGTTTCCAATGAGATAAGGAGAGGTTATTTTTGCGTGTATTACATTCACTATTAGCAATATTAGCAGTTATATTTTTAATTTGTGGTGTTATTATTCACGAGTATGTATTGGTGTTTTTGGTAGGGATTTGTTGCATGGTGATAGTGAGTTTTATGATTTCCAGTATACGTAATTGGAAAGTGAATAGAAAGCGTATTTCTATCGTGTATTTTACTTGTGTATTAATATTATTGCTATTAACAATATATCTTTTGTTTGTCACAGTTTATACACGTTCTTTGGAAATATAGTAGTTTTACATCTATACCAAAATCTCTCTGATAATGTTCTTTCTGTGGGTGTGAAATAAATCCACGATGTTTGTAAGAAAGACGCGAAGCTTTGAACAAAGTTGCGATGTTTATAAAAATGATGCGATACTTTATCTCTTTGATCAAAGAATTTTAAATGCGTTTGGATTGGATTCTTTTGCTTATTGTACAGTTAGTTTTCTATAAAACTTAGATTTTCAAACGACTTTATTGTTATTTTTTCGTTTGGTGAAATATTTTTCATCAAAAATTAAACAACTTTATTTTCATTCTACAGTAGATACTTCCATATGAGTATACTAGCAAAAGAGACTCTATAATGGAGTCTCTTTTGTTATAAGATATTTTGGACTCATGTTTCATTTATTATATCTTTAAAATATAGTTTCATATCCTTAGCTTCGTATTCATTAATTTCAAGGGGGAGCGCAATCATCACATTTAATATTTATACTTAGCATGGAATGCTTTTATTTTGCATCAATAATGTCCATAAATTTAAGATTAATCCTGTTATAAAAAGCATCTGTACATAGTATAGAACAATTCAATGGATCAATATCAGTTACGGTCATATAGTTAGTAAGCAAATAGCCATCTTCGTAATATGTAATCAACACCTCTTCTTCAGATAGTAATGAGCATAATAACATGTTCTCGATAAGTTCTTTTTCTTCAGAAGTTAAGATTGGATGTGCTACTTTATTCTTTTCCTTAATAATCTCATGTATACCATCAAATTGTTCTGTCATTGCAGCAAATGGCGTCCATTTCACCATTCCTCTTCCCTTTGGCATATTAGCGTTGTTCATGATTTGTGTCCTCCTAACAATGTGTTTCTGTATCTTGCTGTAGCACTATTTGTATAAGAAATTCCTCTTAATATGCTGTTCTTACCAAACTTAGTGCGTATTTCATCCATTACCTTCGTTAATTTCATTTCTTTTTCTCGTTGTATTACATTGTCAAAAAGAGATATTTGTTCTTCACCTTCATTGATTAAGTTGGTTAAAGAAACATTGATGGATCTAATTGGTTCCCCGGTATAAAACTTATGTAAAAAATATGTACAAATATGATAGATATCCATTGTTAAATTGGTTGGTCGGTTCATAGTGTGAGTTTTTCTGAAACCACCAGCGTAATTTTTACTATAACCAATGGAAAAATGGATTGTTTGAGCTAGTTTGTTTTGTCTTCTCATCCGATAACAAACCTCCTCGATATGTTCCAGAAGGATAATCGGAAATTCTTCTATTGTGTAATCACGCATGAGTATTTGGCTTTTACCAATTGAAGTTGTTGCTGGTATGTATTTTTCTGCAATGCGGCTAAAATCAATGCCGTTGCTATGTAAGTGTAATTCTTCGCCAATAACCCCAAAACTTTGTTTTAAGTATTTGAGCGGGTATTGCGCTAAATCTCCGATTGAATATATTCCTTTTCGATTTAACTTTGCTTCTGTTTTACCCGAAATCCCCCAAAACTTACTAAGTGGTCGTATCGGCCATAATTTTATGGGTACATCTTCGTACTTCCAATATGCGATGCAGTCTTTTGTCTTCTTCGCTTCCACATCTAAAGCGATCTTACTCATTAAAGGATTAGGCCCAATCCCAATCGTGCATTCAATTCTTGTTTTCTCATATATTTCACGTTTGAATTTCAACGCGAATTCATATGGCTCATTCGCAAACAGATGGATACTATTTGTAATATCCATAAAGAATTCATCGATGCTGTATTGGTGGAAATCTTCAATCGGAACGTATTGTAAAGCTAATTTAGTTATGTAATTTGAGCATTTGATATAAGTTCCCATAATTGGGTTTACCACAAGAATGTCTTTACGTCGTGGTATTTCGTACAATCTTGCCATTTTCTTAACACCTAATGCCTTTAGTGGTGGCGTTGCAGCTAAAACAATGGAACCACTTCTGTTTACATCTCCTACTACAGCTAATTTGGTATGAAGTGGGTTTAAGCCCATCTTGATACAGGACACGCTTGCATAAAAGCTACGAAGATCTACACATAAAACAATTCGATTTGGCAATATTGAGTAGTCATACACCGTTATTCCCCCTTAAATAACAGAACGTCCGTTCTTATTATATACGAATATACGTTCTTTTATAAAGGGTTTTTTATAAAAAAATAAAACTGACTCTAGTTAGCCAGTTTTTACATATCCCAAAAGTCGGTGGATTTAACGCTGGGTTTTATTTGCCTAATAACTTTTAAAATCTTTTTCATTACAGTGGGACTAGGTATGTATTCTTTATCATTGCACGCCTTTGAAACTGTAGGACGACTTAATTTCGCGGTCTTTTCTAAATCATTTTGGGTGAAGCCATTCCGATCTAAAAAATCACCTAATTTCGTTCGGTTTTTACCTCCGAATTTCCAAAACACTTAAATCCCTCCTGAACCTATTTTCAACATTGTGGACATAAATGTAAAAAACTATTCACATAGACGGAAAAAGTTTTTTACATAATGTACAAGCTGTCCACAATATGATGTATCAAAGCAGCTACCACGGTATTTATTATGGTAGAAGAATACGAGGTTACCAAAGTAAGTTGCGAATGATTACCACAGTATTTATCAAGATTTCTACCAAGGTAAAACTACCACGGTATTAAGTAGATGAAGCTATGTAATATCTACATTCTAAATTCTGTTTATAAAGGGGGCATTTAAATGCGTGCTAGGAAAGAAACAATTCCTTTTCGCGAGTTTATGGATCAGTTATACAAAGATAAAGAAAAGAAAATCCGTAAATACAATTCATTAAGTCCTTTTGCATTCCTTCATATGTCGGATCAGGTATTACATACTTACATTGCATTAGGAGTAATGGGAACGGTTTTAATCGGGGCAGTCATGTTAGAAAAGTATTTGGTGCGAAATGACTATATATCCGCAGCTAAATTTGTGAGTGAAGGAATTTATCACGGCATACGAATTGGGGGAGTTTGTTTAATTGGATATGTATTTATTCGCATCGTAATCATGTTTTAGGGGGGGAGTATATGAAACTGATTAAGAAGTGGCTTCATACACAAAGGTTAAGGAATCAACTTATAGAGGTATTTGGAAAAGCAGGTCTATATACGGAACATCAAACACGCGGGGGGAGAGTGTCTATTTATCCAAAGGTACATAATATTTCTTCTTCAAAAGAAAGCGTGAGATATGTATTTACCATACCCAACGGATTAGATCCACAGAAGATTGAAAAGAAGTGGTTTTGTTTCCAGCAAATATTAGGGCGGAATATTACCATTGAAGGGGATGTGAAAAAGTTTGTCCTACATGTATTCCGTTCAAATGCTGGGCTAAAATCGTACAATTATTGTTATAAAGAATGGCAGCCACTATTAAAAGATTTCCGTTTACCTGTTGTGGTCGGCAGAGACCAATTCGGAAAGATGATTTCATACGATATGATTGATTCCAATTCACCGCACTTATTAATTGCAGGAGAAACGGGAAGTGGGAAAAGTAGTATGGTACGTGTTGTATTATCCACACTTATTCAATATATGTCTCCTGAAAAGTTGCATTTGTACCTTGGTGACTTAAAAAACTCTGAATTTCATTTTTTGCGTAGAGTGAAGCATGTAAAAGAAGTTTGTATGGAAGAAATCGAAATGAAAATAATGCTTCAAAAGTTATGGAAGGAAATCAGAGAACGAAGAAAACTTATGGAAGAATATGAAGTTGATCATATTGATGCGTACAACAAATTAAATCCTAATCATCCAAAACCATACATCCTACTTGCTATCGATGAGGTGGCTATGCTTAAAGATGAAAAAGAGTGTATGGCTACAATTGAAAAAATTTCAGCAGTCGGGCGATCACTTGGAGTCTTTCTTATGCTTAGCATGCAGAGGCCAGATGCCAAGGTGTTAGATGGTAAGTTAAAACTTAATATGACTGTAAGAATCGGTTTTAAATGTGATAGTGTGATTAATAGTAATATCATGGGTACTCCTGGTTCAGAGTATTTAGAGCAATCTGGCCAAATGATTTTTAAAAGAAATGGATTAAAGAAAGTGCAAGCTCCTAATTTGGCATTAAGTAAAGCGAAACAAATTGTTGAGCCATATCGTATGGCCAAAGAGGAGAAAATGTCCAAAAACACTCTGCACAAAGAAATGCCTTTATTCGGGGTGTTAGATGATGAAGAGTAGAGATAAAGGGATTTTGAATGATTTGAAGCGATTTAGATGCATGTCCCGTGACGATATTATTGACTTGCATTTTCAAGGCTTAAAGAATGCGGTAACTTGCTGTAATACGGTTATGAAACGATTAAGAAGAGATGGTCATGTTGATGCTAACGTATTGCAACACCCATACGTTTATTTTCCGCAACCCAGTTCTATCAGAAAAACGAGTCAAAAAATTCCTCATTTCCTTGGTATTGTGGACGTATACAAACAACTCGTTCATTATGAAAATCCTAAACTATTCGAAGTTGAACCAAAGTACGGGCAAGAATATATGGAGCCGGATGGTTTTACAATATGGCGTAGATCGCCATTCTTTATTGAAGTTCAAAAGTCAGTGTACAGTAAAAAGATAATGCAAGATAAGATAAATAGATATGAGTTATACTTCCATAGCCAAGAATGGCATAATGAATATTGGCAACCGAAAGCTTCTAAATTTTTTCCATCAATCCTTATCATTACTGACAAACATTACAATGTTCAATCTCCTTATTTCCGTATATTCCAAGCAAATTCTATAGAGAGTTTTATGAATAATTTAGCGGTGAAATCATAAAGAAAGCCTGCATAGTGCAGAGCTTTTTTCTTTTCAGTAATGCATTAAGTTATGTGTGATGATGATTGTTAGAATTCGATAAATGAGGAGAATAAATTTGAAGCAAGTTATGAAATAGTAAAAAAAGAAGAAAGTAATCCTTTAAATAATTTTCAATGGTTAAGCGAATATCTCATTGTATAGCGCTAAAGGTGATAATACATCAAGTATGAAATAATTAATTACTTGTGACGGCCGATTCTCTTACGTGGAGGGTTAGCCGTTTTTTTATTATATTTTATCTCTTATTTTTCTATATAAAGTATATTAAAAAGATAGGGTAAATCTTCTTCTGGAATGATACCTCCAAAATTAATAACTTGTACGATAACCTCTCAATTATCACTAAATCCATTCATATCAACAAGTTGTCCCACATATCCGTTTGTACCAATACCTTTTTTAATGTACGCATAAAAAATGTCCTTTATCTTATCTTTATCTTATCTTTACCTTATCTTTAAATTTTTATATTAAACTTTAAACCTTAAAGTATTGATGTTTGAGTCTAAAAAGGAGCGGGAGATAGATGTTCATTACATATTTTGTAAATAACCATTTACCTTTGAAAAATAGAATTTCTAATACGAGGAGGAATATATGAAGAATACGAGTAAAATACGAATTATTATATTATTGTTTATTAGTATTTTAGGTTTAGGAACAATGCTTGGAATACTATATCTTAATCAGAAAAACAATATTCAACAAAATAAAGCGCTCGCAACCGAAAAACGTGTTTTGCAATATGAGCCCACCTTGAAAAAAGAATTAGAAAAATATAATTTAGGAGAGAAAACAGCAGTTTTATTAGGAATTATGTACCAAGAGAGTAGAGGTGAGGGCAACGACCCTATGCAATCTTCTGAATCACTGGGATTAAAGCCAAATGAACTTCAAGAGATAAGCTTGAGCATTAAACAAGGGGTAAAACACTTTGCTAAAATGTACAAATATGGAACGGAAAAAGATGTTAGCATGGATGCAATTATTCAAAGCTATAATATGGGACCAGGGTATATTGATTTTATTGCCAGTCAAGAAGTTAAACAACACTCGGAAGATTCGGCTAAAAAGTTTTCTAAGATGAAATTTGATCAAAATCCAGCGATGTACACTTGTGGTGGAAATAAAAATAATTTTAGGTATCCATATTGTTATGGTGATTTCACATATGCCACAAAGGTGAATGAAAAAACAAAACTTATTGAAGAACTTCTTCGAAATGTACATAACTCTTCTAAATAAGCTGCAGAATGAAATATAATGATACCGTCAGTTATCAACAATAAAATATTAGAATATAACTTATATTTTAAGTAACTCTTTTTATCAATGTGACGGTATCCTATATGAAAAATCTCGATCTTATTTCTATAGGAGGAAATGAGATTGAGACTCTTTTGTTGTTTATTTGCTGGATAATGGAATGGTAACTAAAAATTGTACGCCTTGTTTGGTATTATTCATAGAATACGTGATAGAAAGGGATTCGAAAATTTGTTTTACAATATATAATCCTAAGCCACTCCCTCCAGTATTTCGATTTCTTGACTTTTCGATTCGATAAAAGGGTTCGAATATGTGTTGTATATTCTCTTCTTTAATTTCGACACCTGTATTAATGATTTGCATTTCGATATGGTTTTGCTCAGATTCTTGGTTTAACTTAATATAGACCTTTTCGTTAAGTGGTGAATACATAATCGCATTATGAATGATGTTTTTACAAGCTTTTTCTAAAAGAACACAATCCGTATAAACAAAAATGTCAGAATCGAATTCTTTTATTATTTGAATGCCTTTTTGAGAAGCAAAAAATTCGAGGTCTTTTGTGATTGTACCTATTAACTTCGAAAGATTTACTTCTTCTACTTGTGGTTTAAAGGTATGTTGTTCTAGTTTTGACGTGCTTAAAATTTCGCGAACCAGCTGTTCCATATTTCCAATTATTTGATGGTTTTTCTTTAAATATTGGTCACGATTTTGATAAGGGCCGATATTATATATCATCCCTTCTAAGTAACCTTTCATAACAGTAAGAGGAGTTTTTAATTCATGTGCTACAATGGCAAAGAATTCCCTTCGCTTTGTTTCTATTTCTCTTTCTTTTTCAATATCACTTTTCAATTGCTGATTCGCTTTTTGTAAATCAAAAATTGCCTGTTGTAAATTTATGGACATATCATTCAAGCTATTGGACAATTCCCCTAATTCATCCATAGAACGAACCTCAATTTTTTCGGAGAAATCCAAGTTTGCCATCTTTTGTGCACCTTCATTAATATAAATAAGTGGTTTAGTAATAAACCTTGAATAGAGATAAGCACTTCCTAAACCAATAACCAGTACAATGATACTAATATAGGGTAGAAAACGTACCAAGACCTGTGAAGCTTCATCGATCGGTTGAAATGTTGCGAACACCACAAGCGTTAAGTTAACATCTTGGAATTGTATTGGCTTGCTAACCTCATATGAATTACCACGATTATCTAAACTCCTTGCTGGTACTGTTTTAACATAACCTGTTGCCTGAGTATCTCCTTGAATAGTACCTCTTTGAATCGCACTTCCTTGAATAGTGCTTTGAAGAATAGTAATAGTAGGAGAATAAATAAGCCTTCCCTCATTATTTTGAAGATAGATCACTGCATTATTTTTTTGTGCGTATTCATCAAAAAGTGGTATGGCATTTTGAAACGTAAGATCTTTAGATTTATCAATTATTTCTTCGATTCCCGTTTGAAGCTGATCTGTTTTGTATTGCTCATAAAATTTAGGGAGAAAGAAGTATAAAGTTACATAAATTAAGGTTGCAAAGGCTAACAAAATGAGGGATGTAGTCATAAAGAGTTTATAGGTAATTCTCTTCATCTTCATGATTTTTACAATCCTATTCATCGATTTTATAACCAATGCCCTTTACTGTTTTAATATAGGGTATATCTAATTTTTTTCGTATGTTTTTCATATGCGTATCAATCATTCGTGTGTCTCCGGCATACTCATATCCCCAAATTTTTTCTACGATATTTTCTCTTGTGAGTACCTTTTTTTCATTTTGAAGTAGTAGTTGCAAAATTTCAAATTCTTTTGTCGTTAAGGGAACTTCAACTTTATTTACATATACTTTATATGCATCGCCATCGACATGTAGTTCTCTAAATACAAAATGATTATCAGTACTTTGATTATTACTTCTTCTCAGTACTGCTTCGACTCGCCTCATCAAAACATGAAAAGAAAAAGGTTTCGTAATATAATCATCGATTCCAAGATCAAATCCTTTCATTTGATCTTGTTCTTCTTCTAGCGCGGTTAGCATAATAATTGGTATATTTGACTGACTACGAATCATTTTGGCAACTTCAAATCCATTCAGGTTTGGCATCATCACATCTAGAAGAATTAAATCGAAGGATTGCTTATTAAATTGTTTCATGCCCTCTAATCCATCTGATGCAACTATAACTTTATACTGTTGTGTCATTAAAAATTGTTTGATTAATTCTTGTATTTCTTGATCATCTTCTACCACCAGAATGTGATAGTTCTTCATAATATCACCTCTTGTAGTCATTATAACCTTCCAATCTGGAGTTGATGTGGAGACGTATTAGAAACACTATAAAAACTTCACAAGAAAACTACATGTATTTCAAATCAGCTCCAGATGCATGAGATAGGTTATATACATAACAAGACAGAGGGAGGTAATTAAGATGTCACTAGAAGCAAACATCATTCTTTCTTTATTGGATGTACAACTGTGGATGGCCCCTCATTCGAATAATAGACGCATAAAAGAGAAAAAACAAAAATTGAAATCAGCACCGTTCTTAAATAAATACACAAGTGTAAATAAAAGAAATCTATATAAGTCTAGTGAACAAAAATAGGGAGGATCAAAATGATTCTCTCTATTTTTGTATTCAATAATTAGGTACTGAAAATCTTTACTATAACTCTAGATTAACTCCATATAGAATACAGATTAAGTTTGTATGATACATGTACCAAATAGAAAGGAATGATACATGATGTTGAAGACTTACACAATCTATCAAATTTTATCCCTTCCTTCTTATTTACACACAAACCTATTACCATCCATTCTCACGAGAATGCTAGGCTCTAAGGTTATAACAAAAGAATAAATAAGCTAATGGATGTTTATTGTCCCTTGTTTCCACTTTTTGCAAAACACCTGTATAAACACGCATGCTACTTTGTACATTGAATACCCTATTTGTTGAGAGCCGAATAGGCTCTTTTTTTAGAAACAAGCTCGAAGTGGGTTTGAATATCGTCATACATATATTCATAGGAAATTTCAAATATAATGTTACCCCTACGAAAAAACAGTTGATTTATGTTTAAACCATGCCTAAAGGTAAAATTTTCTTTTTTTGAAATGGTGATTCTTAAATATTACATTCATACATCGTATTTCAAATATCAAGATAAAAATATTCAATTGTAAATTAAAGGAGAAAGGGATATTCACAATGGGACACTATGATATAAATCAAACAGAAAGCAATAGGAATAAAGTTTATAAAAAAACAGGGTATTTTTTCACAGGAATAATTGGTGCAGTGATTGGTGCAATTACCATTGGATTGACCACCCCTTATATAAATGAAATTAAAGGGAGTGCAGACCAATCTCCTAAGCATAACGAAGTAAATCAGGCTACGCCGATCTCTTACAAACCAGAAGATGTGAGCAATCCTCAAAATATGATTGAATCTGCAAAAGAAGTTGTCGTAGGTGTCATTAACTATAAACAAAATGCAGATTCATTTAATACGCAAGATCAATCAGAAGAAGCTGGTTCGGGATCAGGGGTCATATATAAAAAAAACGGCAATAAGGCTTTCATTGTTACAAATAATCATGTGATAGACGGTGCGAATAAAGTAGAAGTGAAATTGAATAATGGTAAAAAGGTTCCCGCTAAAGTAGTAGGGACAGATCCATTATTAGATTTAGCGGTATTAGAAATTGACGGGGCAGATGTAAAAAGAGTCGCAACACTTGGAGACTCAGAAAAAATTCGTACAGGGGAAACGGTAATAGCCATTGGGAATCCATTGGGGCTAGAAGGTAGTGTAACAAAGGGGATTATTAGTAGCAAGGAACGAGAAATACCTGTTAGTACCCTTGGAGATCAACAAGTTGATTGGCAAGCACAGGTAATTCAAACAGATGCAGCTATTAATCCTGGGAATAGTGGAGGAGCTTTGTTTAATGAACAGGGTGAAGTCATTGGAATTAATTCGAGTAAAATTGCACAACAAGCTGTTGAAGGAATTGGATTTGCAATTCCGATTCATATAGCCAAAACGATCCTAGAGTCTCTTGAGAAAGATGGAACAGTTAAACGTCCGATGATGGGTGTACAGTTATTAGATGTGGAGAAAATGACAGATTCTGCACGCAATCAATTAAAATTACCAAAAGAGATATCAAATGGTGCAGTATTGAGGAATATCTCAAACCAATCACCAGCAGAAAAAGGTGGATTGCAACAATATGATGTTGTGATTGCATTAGATGGACAAAAAATAGAAAATGTCGTTCAATTCCGTAAATATTTATATGAAAAGAAAAAATTGGGGGATACAATTAAAGTAACAGTTTATCGAAATGGTGAAAAACTAAAAAAAACCGTGAAATTAATGGAACAAACACGTACCGCTTAACAGCCACCTTGCGGTGGTTTTTTCTATTTTACTAGTTTTATATGTACGATCATTCCATTCGCCCTCACTCCACATTAATGGACTGGCTCTCTACCAATATTCAAAATCGATTACGTATTCTAATTTGTGTTCCAGTTTTTCTTGCTAAGGTCAATGAATAAGTACACATAAACTCCATATATCTCTAGATAAACTACTGAGTAACTCCATACAAACTCTAGATAGCGTATATAGAATAACAGCTATCAAGGAGGTTAGGAAAAATGAATTTTATAAAACGCGCAATTCTCAGTATGAAAAAAAGAATAGGAACATCATTAATTTTGATGGCAGTCTTCCTGATTGTTACAAATTTAGTGCTGGCAGGATTCACAATCCAAAATGCATCAAAAAAAGCTGCTGATGCAGCAAGAAAAAAACTAGGTGCAGATGTTACTTTAGGTCTTGATTTTGACAAATTAGGTCAACAAGCTAGGGAAACTGGCGAGATGCCTAAGCCGCCGAAGCTCAACACAAAAGAAGCAGACCAATTAGCGAAGTCCAAGCATGTAAAAGACTATAATTATATAACCAATAATTTCGGAATTGCGGATGGGTTTAAATTAGTAGGAGCTTCAGAAGGAGAAGGAAAAGGTAACGTTGCAATGGTGGGAGGATCAGGTTCAGGTTCAGAAATAGATATGAATTCTTCTCTTATGATAGAAGGAGTTCGCAAGACTTTATTACAAGAAAGTTTTAAAAATGGAAAAAGTAAAATCGTTGATGGAAAACCAATTACAGAACAGATGCAAGATCAGAATGTAGCTTTAATGGAAAAACGATTAGCGGAACAAAACAATTTGAAAGTAGGAGATAAAGTTAAAGTTCAATCAGGGGATAAGAAGGAAACTCTTGAAATTGAAATTATCGGTATTTACGAAACGAATGAGCAACCAATGGGTCAAAATCCCCCTCCTATGATGAATCCAGCTAATAAACTATATATGCCTTACTCTACTTTGAAAAAATTAGAAACAGATGAAGGTATGAGTAGTAGTATTCAAGTTGTGTACTTATTGAAGGATCCACAAGACATTGATGCATTTAAAAAAGAAGCAAAAAAATCTGATATTGATTTTAATTATTTTAAGTTAGATGCACAAGATTCATTGTACAAACAAATGATTGGTCCTATCGAAAATATCGCTTCTACGTCTCAAATGATTATCTATATGGTATCTATTGCAGGTGCGATTATCTTAGGATTAATCATTATGTTATCGATTAAAGCACGTCGTAAGGAAATGGGGATTTTATTGTCCATTGGAGAGAAAAAATGGAAACTGATGGCGCAGTTCGTAGTAGAAGTAGTATGTATTGCTATTTTAGCGTTAGGATTATCCCTAACAACAGGAGCTAAAGTTTCTCAATTCGTAGGGGATAACTTACTTTCGAGTGAAATTGCTACAGCAAGTGAAGAAACAGACACCTCACAAAATAGTACTGTAATGGTGGCTGGATCTGGTGGGAGTCTACAAGACCAAAAAAAGGAGCCAATTGATAAAATTGATGTAAGTGTAACGGGAGAGGATGTAGGAAAAATGGGGGGAATTGGACTAGCTATTGCTATATTAGCAACGCTTCTTCCAGCATTATCTATTCTACGCTTAAATCCAAAACAAATTCTTTTAAAAGATGAATAAGGAGGCTCGATATGGAGACGATTTTACAATTTAAAAACTTAGATTATTATTATGAAAGTAACGGGAAAAAAGTAACGATACTAGATAATGTTAATTTTTCTTTTCAAAAAGGGCATTTTTACACGATTTTAGGGCCCTCTGGATCTGGCAAAACCACAACTCTTAGCTTAGGTTGTGGGCTGGACATACCTAAAAACGGTTATGTACTATATAATGGCAAGGATATTCGAAAAATTGGTTTGGATCGATACCGTAATCAAAATGTATCCGTAATTTTCCAATCGTATAATTTGATTACCTATATGACCGCTCTTCAGAATGTACTAACGGCAATGGAAATTACAGGTGTGAAGGTACAAAATAAAAAAGCAAGAGCATTAGAATTATTAGAGAAGGTAGGACTCACAGAAATAGAAGCGAAACGAAATGTCTTGCAACTAAGTGGTGGACAACAACAACGTGTAGCAATTGCTCGAGCACTATCTTGCAATGTCGATTTATTGATTGCTGATGAACCAACAGGAAACCTTGATGGAGAAACAGCAAATGAAATTATTGAGTTGTTTCAGGAGCTCGCTCATCAAGAGGATAAATGTGTAATTGTAGTTACGCATTCACAAGAAGTTGCAAAAAAATCGGATCGAGCAGTTTATTTAAGGAAAAAGAAGTTAGTAGTAAACGAAATTAATAATAGTTAAGAAAAAAGCTAATTTCGTTCTTAATTCACATAATTTTCAAAATTGAAATTTATGGCTGTTAATATTTGTTATATAATATATTTGTCAAAGCATTACCCCTGTAGTTTCTATGATGAATCTGTAAGATAGTTTGTCTCGTATATTCACCTGATACTAAAAAGAACTTGTAGAGATTCCTACAAGTTCTTTTTGTTTTAACGAATTCCTCGAAAGAATTCTCCTTCCTCAAGCGCGTGAAGGGCGTAGCCCAGCGGTAGGTGGGAGATGAATTTCGGTTTGGCGTAGCCAAAAGGCTTTGCTTTTTATTTTGCCTCTGATAAAATCAGTCTTATAAAGAATAAAGGTTGGTATACGAATGAAATTAGATAGCAATAATCATTCAGTGTTCTTGTTGTATTATCATCTTGTGTTGGTCGTAAAATACAGAAGAAATGTGTTCGATGATGATATATCAGACTATGCAAAAGACATGTTTGTCAGGTTATCCGAGAATTACAACATAACACTGATAGAGTGGAATCATGATGTAGACCATGTTCATATTTTGTTCAAGGCACATCCGAATACAGAAATGACAAAATTTATTAATGCTTATAAAAGTGCAAGTTCTCGACTAATCAAGAGAGACTTTCCACAAGTGAAAAAGAAACTTTGGAAAGAGATGTTTTGGTCAAGAAGTTTTTGCTTACTAACTACTGGTGGTTCTCCAATAGATGTAGTAAAGAAATATATTGAAAACCAAGGTGAAAAGTGAGGTGAAATGATATGACAAAGCATAATAAAGCATATAAATTTCGTTTGTATCCAACAGAAGAACAAGCATACCTTATGCGTAAAACCTTCGGTTGTGTACGTTTCGTGTATAACAGAATGTTAGCAGAACGGAAAGAAGCGTACGAAAAATACAAAGATGACAAGGAACAACTAAAGAAAGAAAAGCTTCCAACTCCTGCGAAATACAAAGCAGAATTTGAGTGGTTAAAAGAAGTTGATTCATTAGCTTTGGCAAATGCTCAACTAAACTTGCAAACTGCCTATAAGAATTTCTTTAGTGGTCAAAATGACTTCCCAACATTCAAAAGTAAAAAAGACAGAAAGTCTTATACAACGAATGTAGTAAACGGAAATATTATGTTGCTAAATGGTCATATCAAATTACCAAAACTGAAAATGGTACGTATCAAACAGCATAGAAAAATACCACAAGACTATATGATCAAGTCATGTACGATCTCCATGACACCTACCGGTAAATACTATGTGTCCGTCTTGACTGAATACGAAAAAGAGATTGTAAAAAAAGAAGTAGAAACATGTGTTGGATTAGACTTTGCGATGAATGGATTATATGTTAGTTCTGAGGGTGAGAAAGCCAATTATCCTAAGTTCTATCGTAACATGTTAGACCGATTAGCAAAGGCACAACGAGTATTAGCAAGACGCAATAAAGGTTCTGAGCGTTGGAATAAACAACGTATTCGTGTAGCTAAGTTACATGAGAAAGTAGCTAACCAACGTAAGAATTTCCTTCATCATGAGTCTAAAGAGTTGGCTACTAATTTTGATGTTGTAGCTATTGAAGACCTAAACATGAAAGGAATGTCGCAAGCACTTCATTTTGGAAAAAGTGTTGCTGATAATGGGTGGGGTATGTTCACTTCTTTCTTAGCTTATAAACTAAACGAACAAGGAAAACAACTTGTGAAAATAGACAAATGGTTTCCTTCCACAAAAGCATGTAGCAGTTGTGGAAATGTAAAAAATATGACATTGTCTGAACGAGTCTATTCTTGTATATGCGGTGTAAATCTCGATAGAGATTATAACGCAGCTATCAATATCAAAAATGAAGCAATACGCCTATTAGCGTTAGCATAAATAGCAATAAAATAACCTTTGGAACAAGGGAGTTAGCTCGGCTGTCTTAGGACGAATTCGTTAGCTATCAAAAGTAATGATTAACCGAGAAGCCCTCACTTCAAACAGTCCGTTAGGACGTTAAGTGGCGGGTAGTTCACAAATGTATTCAAAATTGAATGAGGAACGCAAAATCGTATTTGAGGATATAAAGAAAAGAGGTTCTATATATGAAGAATGAAGTAATTTTGAATAAAATTGCTACAATAGAGCGTTGTATAAAAAGAATTCAAGAGGTATATGGAAATAACCCTGATAATTTAGAGGATTATACAAAGCAAGATTCTATAATATTAAATATTCAAAGAGTATGCAAAGCAAGTATTGATTTAGCAATGCATATTGTTGCAGGGAAGAAGTTGGGACTACCTCAATCTAGTAGAGAGGCATTTGATTTGTTGGTTGATGCAGATCTACTTAGTACAGAACTGGCAAGTAAGTTAAAAGCAATGGTTGGGTTTCGAAATATTGCTGTTCATGATTATCAAAGTGTAAACTTAGATATTGTTCGTCAAATTATTGAAAAACATCTAAAAGACTTTAAGCTATTTACTAAAGAAGTTATGGGAATTCTAGACTTATAAAAGCACAGATCTTTGAACTATGATTACCTTGGAGAACATTGTAGTAACTTTATATCATGAGGAGAAAAGTACTTCAGTGGACCCTTTACTTGCTTTAACAATTAAAAACAAATTAAGCGTTACATGAACATATTGAAAAAGGGCATCTTAAGGTGTCTTTTTTGTTTTGGAGATTATTTACATATTTTGTTGTGAATGAAACATAATATTACTAAAATCAGTGGAGGAGTGTAAGGAATGCAAATTCGCGAAAATAATAATTCAAACGAGATTTTGGTAGGAGCTGCAGCAAGTGCAATTGAACAAATGAAGTATGAAATTGCTCAGGAGTTTGGTGTTACACTTGGACCGGATTCAACAGCACGAGCGAATGGTTCAGTAGGTGGAGAAATTACCAAACGTTTAGTGCGTATGGCGCAAGAGCAATTATCTGGTCAATATAAAATTCACTAAAGTTAAAGGTATATCCCGTTGAAGGGATATACCTTTTTAATTTTTTGAAAGAGGATAATGAAATTTTGATTGTTAGTTAAGCTTAGAAACTGCAAATTTAGCTGTGAAATTCATCTTCTTCATGTACGAAGAATTTGCACCTGCTTGAAATTGTACAGAAATATTACCATCTTTTTGTGCTTTGAATACGCGACCATATGGTGAATTAGCATTGTAGGTGCCCATTATTTGATTATCTGCATCAAAGACCGTATAAGAAATTGGGAACCCAGAATTTTGTACAAAGACTGTAAGTTCTTCTCCTTTATTGAGATTAAATGTTTCCTTTTGGGACATTTCATAAGAACTCATAGAGTAATATTTTGTAACTTCTTGAATTTCTAAATTCGTAGTTGCTGCACTCGCTTTTGGTGCTTCTACCCCTGGTAAATTCATACCTGATAGTACTGCAATTCCTAGTGCCCCTGCTAAAATAACTTTTTTCATAATGTTAGTTCCTCCTTTAATATATTGTGAGATTTGAAAAGGAAATAAAAATAACACTTCCTGAAACTATTATAGTTACAATGAGAATTATTTTCAACAGAGTTTGATATGTAATTCTGCATACAAGAGTAGCGATATAACGTAATCTATCAAGTTTAGAAGTATTCTTAAAAGAAGGAGAGAATTAATTTTAAAAATTATGAATGAGATTGTAGCTGAATTTTACATTTTTTGACCTTATTACATGTGTATTAAGTGAATATTTTGTTGAGCTTATTTTTGTATGAAGGGGGTATTACAGATGATTGATTATTATCAAGTATTTTTAATTATCATGACAGATGTTGCCTTGTTTTTTTATATACAACATTCAGGAGGGGATACGTTATTTATTCTAAAATATAAGAAAAAGGAAGGTATAAACCTTCCTTTCATTATCCATTATGTCCATGTAAATATTTAATGACATTATTAAAAAATATACTATAAGATGTGAAGCGAACTCCTTATTTAATTTACTAATGTAATTGGCGCTGTGTACATTGTGTCAACGTGGCCATCAGCATGCGTTACTTCAATTATCATGCGATATGTTCCTGGTTCAGAAATTGCTCCACCATTGCCAGTCTCAGCATCAAAATCTTCATATACGTTTGTTCCAGCTGGTAATAGTGAACCATAGCGAAAATCAGCGTCATAATAATCCCAACCAGTATCGTATTGTTTTTCTACAGATGCTTGGTAATGTACATCATATGCATTATCATTTGTTGCTCGTAGGATAATATTTTGTCCCATTTTGTATTCTGTATTTGAAAGTTGAATTGTGAAATTGTTCAACGTTTCTTTAGGACCACAAATGTATCGGCAAAATTCGCTCGCTCCATCTGCTTGAGCTTTGGGTGTTTCCACGTTCATTGCTGTTAAACCGCCAAGAGCCAATGTTCCTGCTAATAATACTTTACCAAATGTTTTCATTTGAAATTCCCCCTGAATATGTTTTCAATTTGTTCGGTAGATGTCACTTCAAGTAGTTTTATAACATTAATCAAATCGAACACTCTTTTTTCCTTGAGTACATTTGCTAGCAATCTTCCATCTTGTATTAATTCAATCTGTACATAAAATTCCATAGTTTTGATTCCCATGTATGTATCTGAGTGTACATAGAATAAATCTGTTAATATATCGATTGCTGATGATACGTTTTGTATGTACGTATAGCATCTCTTTATTAACATTTGTTGGAAAAATGATATTTTCATTATACATAATATTGTAATCTACTGACAAGCGATAATAACGCGGGTATTACCATTAGCAGGAAAGAAAAGTATTAAATAAGGGCGGTGTTCAAAATGAAGATAAAAACATTTGAAATGCGTGAAAAACGATTTGTAGAACTATTAGGCCACAAGTAATGTGGGAGTTTGTAAGTGCTGTAACAGAAGAGAGTGAGAAGGAGGGATTAGAATCTACACCAGGTTTATTAGAAAATTTATTTATACATGTAAAAGAAACCCTTCAAATTTAAGAGATGAAAAAGAGTATAACAAAAGCCCCTGTAAAAACAGAGGCTAGTATGCTAGATAAAGATAGATAATTTATGGGATCGTATGTAAGATTAATCAATCATAAGTTTGTTATTTCTGGATTAGTTGTAGAGCTTTCATCTGTTCTAAAAGAATTAAATTGTTTTGTTCAATCATCTTTGCCACTGCTTCAAAATAAGCTTGATTCTCAAGAATCTCAATCTGCTTCTCTTTAGGAAGTGATTGTAGTATTTCTTTCATTTCTTTACACTCGTATATGTTATTGTCTGAGTCTTCGACTAATTTATTGCGACGATTTGTGTATTCAAGTGCACCTAAAGTCGCTAATGCGCGAGTATCTAATCCTAGAATTTCCATACATTCATCTCCTTTCCCTTTACAATAATTCGATAGGGGAAAGGAGATTCCTTTAGTAACTTGGTAGAGTTTTTATATAGTTATATAACATGTTATTTATTAGATGGAAAACAATTTCAATAAGTTGATGATATCTTCTGATATAAATATAGTCTATTTGAGAGAATAATTATTTCATAACTAGCTAAATAATTTTTACCTCATAAGAAGAAGGCACTGAAAAAGTGCCTTCTTTTTATGAGATACATTACACCTCCATAACGAAAATTTTATATCATTGCAGATATATTTGGTCGTTAAATTCATTTTTCTATTTTATAGAGTAATAAATCACTTAACTTGATGATGGGAGAAATCAAGGAGTATTTAGAAATATATTACAATTGGTCAAGTACACGAACTAGACGTCTTATTATTTCCGCAGACTGCTCGAGTTGTTCCGCATCAAAGTCTGAAAGGGTCGAATTAAGAATATGCTTTAGTTTTTTTTCTCTTTCTAAATGACAATTTAAACCACTAGGTGTAAGTCGGACGTTGACAACTCTCCGGTCATTATTTGAACGAACACGCTCAACGTAGCCAGCCTGTTGCAGTCCATTGATTAATTGGGTAACACCCGCGGCGGTAGTTTCTGCTCGGTCAGCTAAATCTTTGACTGATAATTCACCTTCTTCAGCTAATACTTTGAGGGTTCGAGCGTGGACCATTGAAACAGCTCCCAATGTACGAGTAGCTCGCCCTCTTAAACGTCCATCGGCTGCAGTCAGGCTATATATAGCCTGACTAAGTACGTCTATTGCATTTAATTTATTTGCAGAATTTGTCATAAAATCACCATTTTCTCATTAGTTAAGTACTTAATTATATAAAAATAACATTAACATATAGAAAAGAATAGAGTCAAATTAAGGCGGAATTTACTGTTCTTTTTCCAAGCGATAGTATATCTAATCATCTGGAGCTATCTTATAAAAAGATAAAATACTTAGATTATAGACTTGACAAAAACATATAGTATACTTCATTATTTTAGTTAAGTGCTTAATAATTAAGTACTTAACTATTAAAGATATAGTAAAGGATGATTATTATGACTCAACGTTCAATATCTCAAGGATGGGCATTAGACATAGCTCTTGCGCTTGGTGGATTTGATGCTTTGCACCCTGAAGCAAAGGCAACTATGGAACAGTTAGGACACGATCATACTGATTTTGATAAGGTTTTTTCCCAAGTAAAGAGTGGGGCAATGATACCAAAAGCATGGGCCACGGTTGCTGCTCAGGCTCAAGAACGAGCAAAGCACTATGAACAAAAAGGATTCGCTGTGACTGCTCGTGACCTGTATCAGCGAGCTGCTGTTATGTGGGGACGTGCGCAATACTCATATTTTAATGATGATCCCCGAAAATTGGCGTTTCGAGAGCGTTGTAACGAATGTGTGGCAGCTATTTCGTCACTTGGAGGAGGAACGGTACAACGTGTAGTATTAGACTTTGAAGGAAAAAAGATATATGCATTGCTTCATTTACCTTCAGGCGAAATTCGTAATGCACCAGCAGTAATATTAGGTCCAGGTATGGATATGATTAAGGAGGACTATTTACAGATTGCGCAACGTTATTATACGTCTCGTGGAATTGTAGCTCTATCAATTGAAGGTCCTGGTCAAGGCGAATCTGTGTCAGGAGGTCTAAAAGTTGATTTGACTAATTATGAGCGTGCAGTTAGTTGTTATATCGATTTTCTTTCCAAGCGACCTGAAGTTGATTCAAATCGGATTGGATTTTTTGGCATCAGTATGAGTGGGTATTGGGGGATGCGGGCTGCTGCAAGCGATAATCGTATAAACGCTTTAGCAACCTTTGAAGGTGTTTATGGTGAATTTGATACCATCTTCAACCGAGCACAGCCGAGTTTCAAAGCAAACTTTATGTACATGTCTGGCTACACTGATGAGGTTGCTTTTGAAAACGAGCTGAGTAACCAGATGAACCTATGGAAATTGGTTCCAAAGATTACTTGTCCAGTCTTTATGGGAATAGGAGAATTTGATGAACTAACCCGTTTGGAAGAAGCACTAAGTCTTTATGAGCTTGTAGAAGCACCAAAGGAGCTGCGTGTCTATGAGAATGAATTTCATCCCCTTGGTGGAGTAGCTGCGGAAATTTTCCGTTTTGGTGCAGAATGGGTAGAACTTGCACTTGAAGGGAACTTTAAAAATGACTATGATGACCGTTATTACATGCATCGTGATGGAGGTGTTACTGAAGGGACTGCCTTTCCAACTTATTGGCTTGGTGCTCAACCGGCTGAAATTAAAGCACGTAAAAAATGTAACACATTAAATGCTTGTAAGAGTTAACAAATGTACACCGATTCAAAAAAGGAGCAGATCCTTTTTTGTTATGTATCTATTATTTAACTACTGTTTTTAATTATTTTCCGGCTTTAAAAGCTGTTACTATTTATGATTTAAATAGTAAATAATTTAGTCGAAATTAACATCCTCTATGTAGTGCAGATTTTTAATTTATTATAAAAGAAAGAGTAGAGGTGGTTCATGTAATGCTGTTAAAGATTATTGTGGGATTAAAAGAACACATGTAGGAGGGGACATGGGGAGAGCTGAAGGAAATAATGAAGTTTATAGAAAAAAATAAAGTAGAGCATTTTAGTGATTTAATTGCAAATAATTAAGAGAGAAATTGAAAAAATAATCCCTTGAAAACAAAATATAGTCTGAGAAAACTAGAGGACACCAATTCATTGAAGCAGTAATTAAAGTTGTTTTAGGGATAGGTGTCCCTTTTTGTTTTGAAAAGGTAATTTATTTTCTCAACAGGATAAAAGGTATTCATCTATAAGTACTATGTATAAGGATAATAGGAAAATAGAAATAAATAATAAAGGAGAATGTGAAATGATAGCATTAAAAAATGATCGAAATGTAAAAGAAATTTCGGAAGAGAACGTAGATTTATTAAAGGTTATGGCGCATCCAGTACGATTACAAATTGTAAATGAATTAATGCATCATAAAAAATGCAATGTTACACATTTAACGGAAATATTAAGACTCCCTCAATCCACTGTTTCACAGCATTTATCAAAATTGAGAAGAACCGTACTCCGTACAGAAAGAAGAGGATTAGAGGTGCATTATTATATTGATAATGCTAAAGCTCGTCAGATTGTAGGAATTTTAGGTCTGTAGGTTAATAATATGCAAAAAAGTTTCCTGTTATAAAGCAGGAGACTTTTTTATATATAATGATTTTATTTTATAAGGATTACTGTGTAAATAAGAAAATATTGCTCATAGAATTTCTGTACATTTGAAAGGAGTGTAATGAGATAAGGTCTACTTATTTATTTTCGATAGAGCTTATAATTATGTTTATGTTATTAAATTTTTAAAAAAGAATTGACTTCTGTTTTGGTTGTAACTATTATAGTTACATAAAGGTTGTAACTAAAGTGGTTACGATTAATTCTGCTTTATGTAAAAATACGGTTAGTATATTTATTTAAGGAAGGTGGCCCACACATTGTCGCTCAGTCTAGAAAGTCACTAAAAGATTAAAGGTAATGCATATTCCAAACTATAGTATTTTCTGCTTTTGGGCAATAATGTGTAGCGTTATTTTTTGTTGAAAATCTTAGTTGATTTTTTTGAAAGGGTTAGTTTTGGGGAAATATAGTAAGGTAGCTCATAAAAGAACAAGATATAAAAAAGATGTACTTATATAAACCAAAAAGTTAGCTGAGAATTTTAAGTGATAGCTGGACTGGTTAATAAAAATAAAGGTAGGAGATATAAATGAAGACGAAACAAGATAATCTTATATACGTATGGGACGCATATTGTGGATGGTGCTATGGATTTTCAGAAAGTATTAAAGGATTTTACAAAGAACACACTGAAATGCCGTTAACAGTTTTATGTGGAGGATTATTTTTAGATGATTTACCAATAAAAAATTTCTCATATATAGAAGAGGGGAATAAAAGAATTAATCAACTTACAGGTGCAGAATTTGGTTCTTCATATCAAAAATTGGTGGAAGAAGGGACTTTTAAAATGAATTCGAAAGATGCTGCAATTGGCTTTTCAGCTTTACGCTCATTAGCACCAGACCGTTTGTTAGAATTCACTGCGGCTATGCAAAAAGCGTTTTATTATGAGGGACAAAGTCTAAGTGATCCTGAAACATATCGTAAGATTGCAATCGAGCATGGTTTGGACCCTGAACAAGTACTAGAACGTTTAAACGCTCAAGAAACAATAATAGATGTCCAAAACGATTTCAATAAAGTGCGACAGCTTGGTGTTAATAGTTATCCTTCATTACTTTTACAAAAGGATAATCAAATTATCCCTATTGGTGGTGGGGTAATGACGCCAGATAAAATTGAAGCGCGTTTTAAAAATTTATATTAATGAATTTTAAGTTACAGTATATAACATTTAACGTTTTAAAAAAGACTAGAATTGGATGGACTTAAACCTTTTTATAACAGTCGGTTTCAATTTATTTTTTAAAAGAGTCCAAATTTAATTTTACTATCAGCTATAGTAGCAAACATGTTAGCTTAAGCCAACGGATATTCATCTCTCGCCTATTTGCTGGTGCTATCACACTTTCAGGTGAATTGAAGAGGGAGCTTCTGTCGGAACAAGATAAAAATATGTTAACTAGTAAATAACTTTAACAAAAGGAGAATAACATTCTATGTTTAAAACAATCGATACAAATCAAAAAGATGTGAAATTGACGGTGTTTAGTTCAGACGAAAAAAGTTTTATGGTCACTGCAAGCTTAGTTGAGAAAGCGGGACATGCATTTTTAATAAATTCAAAATTTACTCAATCTGATTCGAAAGAAATTGTTGAGTATCTGAAAAAAAACGGCTTATCTCTAGATAAAATTTTTATTATTCATGGAGATCCAGACTACTACTTTGGATTAGAGAGTATTAAAGCTGCTTACCCAGAAGCCATAGCGTATGCTACAGAGTCTACTGTTGAACATATTGTTCATTCTGTCTTAGGTAAATTAAAAGTTTGGAAAGGCGCCCTAGGAGAAAACGCACCAAGCAACGTAGTATTACCTCAAGTGTTTAAAGAAAAAACGATTGATTTTCAGGGGTTAACATTTGAACTAGTAGGCTTAGATCATTACAGAACTAGCTTATTTAATAAAGAGCTAAAATTATTAATTGGTGGTATTGATGTATTTAACGAAATACATGTATTCTTAGCGGATACTAGCTCAAAAGCGGCTATGGAGGCATGGATTGAGAACTTGAAAGTATTACAAGCATTAAATGCTGACATAATTGTACCTAGCCATGGATCAATCGAAAAATCCTTAAATAATCAATCCCTTACTGCGACAATGGATTATCTAAGAACTGCGATTCAAGCTTCTGAGGAAAGTAAAACTTCAAAAGATTTTGTAGCGAAACTTGATGTAGCATATCCAGGCTATGCAAATAAAGGTGTATTAGAATTAAGTGCAAAAGTTGTAACAAAAGAAATGCCTTGGGGTTAATGCTATGAATAAATATCAGAAACTATTACATGAAACGTATGTGTTAACTGGCGAAGGAAAATTGGATGCTTTCAAAACGTATTTAAGTGAAAATGTATCATGGACAGAAGCTGCTGGGTTTCCATATGCAGGTACTTATATAGGTCCAGATGAAGTAGTGAAAAATGTACATGAACGTCTTGGCACGGAATGGGATAACTATAGCGCTAAAGATGAAATTTATGCATTTAATAACAATACTGTTATCGTTTATGGAAAATATAGTGGAACATATAAAGATACAGGGAAATCGTTCATAGCAGATTTTTGTCATCTGTATGAGTTTGATGAGAACGATAAGGTTAAGAAGTTTATTCAAATTGTGGACAGTGCAACTGTTAATGAGGTATTAAGTTAGAGTTATTAGTTTCTAACATGCCTTGTATAAGGGGTAGTGTTAAGATAAACGAAATTTCCTCACATTACATTTTTGGGAAGGTTTCTACTTCTCAAGCGTGTTATGGAAGATAACTTATATGATTAGAAGAGGTAGGCATAAATGAAATTAGAGAAAAATTTAATAGTAATAATTATTTCTGTGTTTATTTTAGGAATTGTGTCGACTTTGATATTTCAAGCTTCCACCGGTAATAACAAAGGAAACTCAATAAAGAGTGAGAATGTTGCCTCAGTATCAAAAGAAGCGACAGAAAATGAAAAGAATAAAAAGATGGTAGTTGATTTCTATAATGAAGTTTTTAACAAACATAATATCGATATTATCCCTAAATATGTAAGCCAAGATTATAAGCAACATAATCCTTTTGTTGCTGATGGACGAAAAGTCTTTATGGATTTCTTTAAGGGGGATTTTGTTAAAAATCCTAATTCCTCTGCAGAGATCAAACGTGTAGTAGCTGAAGGAGATATGGTTGCTCTTCATGTACATTCTCGAGCTAATTCTCAAGATAAGGGAGTTGCTATAGTGGATATATTTCGTATAAATGATGGTAAGATTGTCGAACATTGGGATGTAATTCAAGAGATTCCAAGTGAAGCAGCTAATGATAATACGATGTTTTAGGTAGAAGATATATCTAATAATTGTTTAATTGATAGTGCTGTATAGAATTTAGAAATGTAGATAAGTAAAGTAAAAGGGATGTCCTAGGCATGGTACTAGGACATCCCTTTTTGTTTTAACGAGATTTAATTTACTATTATTTGTAGAGTGCTTATTTAGTGTATTTTCTGATAATTTAACACTAAAACTACACCGTTATAAAATTAGATAACCGCATCAGTTTGTAAGAAAGGATAAACGTGGTCCAGCAAGACATGCATCTATACGATCTACTTGAACTTTTGTAAACATAACCATTAAAATCATAAAAGTAATTAGGGAAAATTGACTTAACATAGAGTTTAAAAGAAAGGTTATCAACATACGTTCTTTTTTTGTACTGCTAAAAATTATTTAGCCACAAACTCGTATTACTACAAGCTTACAGCGTATAGAAAAAAATTTGAAAAAGATGATGAAAAGAAATACCGAAATTTGAATTTTGCTAGTTTGAAAAGTTTAGCAGTTATAGATATGGAGTTAAGATATTTATTAATCAAATTATCATTAGATATAGAGCATTCAATTAAAACTAAATTAATGAACTTAATTACAAATAGTGATGAAGAAGCATTATATTTATCAAGGTTATTCGTATTAACTTGATTAGATTTTATTTAAAAGAAAAAATATGTTCTCGTGATAAAAGGAGTGGATTTTCCACTCCTTTTTACATTCTTTATAATAGGAATTACTTGAAAACGGTTTATAGTTAAGATAGGTTATTTATTAATAGATGAAAAAATTGGTAACGTAGGTTGAGAGTAATTGGAACAGAAAAAAATAGTAAACCAAAGAGAGTTAATGGACTACTTTAATATAGCAAAAGATTCATTACTTGCTATGGAAAAAGAGGGGCTTCCATTTAAGAGAATTGGAAATCGTGAAAAAGAGTATGATATAGAGCAAGTAAAAGAATGGTATCAAAGAATGAGAGAAGAAATTCATTCACTGGTCATTGATAAAGAATATGATAATAAAGAAATCTCTAGAATATTTAAATGTGGGAATATGGGAGGGATGAGACGATCGAAAAAAACAAACACTCTAGTTTTATTCTCTGATCATACAAAAGGTATTTACGATGATCGCTGGGATGAGGATATATTATATTACACAGGGATGGGCCAAGAAGGAGATCAAGTCTTAGAAGGGAATCAAAATAAGACTCTATATGAATCTACAGAAAATGGAGTAGATGTTTACTTATTTGAAGCATTTGAAACAGGAAAGCACATCTTTATGGGGAGAGTAGAGCTTGTAAAGCAGCCTTTTCAAGAGATCCAAGAGGATACACAAGGAATAGATAGAAATGTATGGATTTTTCCAATCCGTTTATTAAATATGCATGTGGTTCTTTCTGAGAGTGTTATTCAAAATCGTCAAGAGAAAGAAAAGAAAAAAGCAAGAGAGTTAAGTTATAACAAATTAACGGATCGAGCTACCAAGGTAATATCTTACGGTAATAATAAACGTTTTACAAAAACTACAACATATCAACGAAATGAGTATGTAGCAGAGCTAGCTAAAAGGCGTGCACAAGGTATATGCGAGTTGTGTGAACAGCATGCTCCTTTCCAAGATAAAAAAGGGAATCCATACTTAGAAGCACATCATGTGAAATGGCTATCAGAGGATGGAGAAGATACGATTTTTAATACTGTTGGAGTATGTGCGAATTGTCATCGGAAGCTGCATGTTTTAAATCTACATGAAGATGTTGCAAAATTAGAGAAAAAGCTGGCGCGATATAAGCAAAAAGACGAGATATAGAGAGTATATGTACTAAATAAGATGTGAAAGAAGTGACGATTCATGAAGAAAAAAGTATCGGTTGTTGGAGCGGTCATTTTTAATGAGAAGAATGAAATACTATGTGCATTACGTTCTCCTGCAATGTCATTACCGACTATTGGGAATTTCCAGGTGGAAAAATTAATGAAGGGGAATGCCGCAAGATGCGTTGATACGTGAGATCAAAGAAGAACTAGGATGTTTAATTACTGTTGGTGAAAAAATAGAAGAAGTGGATCATGAGTATGAGAATATTATAGTTCATCTTGCTACTTATAAGGCATACATAGAGTCCGGTATACCTAAAGCGCTTGAGCATGCCGAGTTGATATGGGTTCATGTTAATAATTTATTGGAGTTAAAGTGGGCCCCGGCGGATCTTCCAACCGTAGGAGTTCTATGTTTAAAGTTTAAAAATTAAGGTCTGAAATAAGAAATAATGAGACAGATTTTTATAAGTTATAAACTGTTTTGAAAGTAGTTGTATGACTCCGGTGGCTCGGGCTCATGATCTTTACCCTGTCAAGGTAGCGCTCTCCCTGCTGAGCTATGGGGTCCCAACAAACGGACGATACAATCGCTGCTTAATAAACGGTTAATTGCAAAGTACAGGGTGTGGGGGTTGTCCAAAAGGTGCGGTAAAGTTAACAGAGAATGGACTTAATGTGTTACGGGCGTTAGGGTAATACGAGGATATTGATTATATATGGGGGTAAATAAGTTGAAAAGCATTGAAGTTCTAAATACATACATTGAAGGGTTTTCTGATGCTCTCCCTACATGGTTAAAGCATCTAATCGAGGCAGAGGAGATACATCAAAACTATGAGAATGTACAGGTACTTGGTGCATTAAAAACAGATGTGATGTTGTACTATGTACACCGTACGCTGCAAGTATTAGAGGGGTTGTCTTTAGATGAAGAAGCGTATCGCATTATTGAACAGGTATTAACATATAGTGAGCTTGCAAAGGTAGGCTCTTTAAAACAGCGGGAGCAATGGAAGAAAAACGGGATTAATCTATTGGTACATAACGAAGGTTCTGCGGATATCTTTAGCGATATTCAGTTTATCGAACGTATAGAAACAAACTTAAACTCTACTGAGTATTTGTTTGTTCGAGATTTAATTAGAACACATGGATTAATCGGGCAGTATATCCGCGGGGAGGCTCGTTTGGACTCTCATGTTGATTTAATTAATACGTATAAAGAAGAGTACGGAGAGGATAGGTTAAAGGAGATTCTATACTATCTTAACCAATGTATTATTAAGGGTGTATCAAAATCCTTGTGGAGTGAAGTGAAGAACGATGTGAAGATTACAATTGATGGTCTGTTTGATGGCTATGTGGAGCCATTTACTTCTCGCATACATAGACTCACGCCAAAACATAAGGAGTCAGCATTTGAAAAAGATATAATTATGGGGAGCGAGAAGAGTGGCGTTCAAACCTTCTTATCTGATAAGGATTTATGGTATGTAGAACCGTCTATGCATGCTCTTAGCTTCGAGGATATCTGGACAGTTTTTATTATGTTAAAGAACGAAATAGGCACTGGAAAGGTTCAGCATATCCATTTCGAGAAATTGATGCAGCAGTTGCACTATGATTTTAAAGGCGAGAAGAAGGACAACGTGTATCGTAAACGGGTTATTGAGAAGTATCTACGGGAGTACCGTGAGAACGAGAAGCCGGATACAACGCATGTTTCCTTTGAGGTTAAAGTCGATGAAGATATGAAGACTGCGTATGTGTCGTTTCAGTTTTCTGCTGTAGGTGAGGCGTTAATTACCTTCTGTGTAGAGGCGGAAAAGGTAGATATGATGCATGCTCGGGCAAACGTGCTGTTGTTTGATTTCTTCGGGTTACGTAAGGACGCGTATGATAGATTCCATAACGAAGAAGTGTATCTGGAGCATATGAATAGTTCGGCTGATGATAAACGAATTATTCTTGATTATATAAAGGGAGATACGGTTGTAGATGTCGGAGCCGGTGGTGGTGTCATGCTAGACATGATTGAAGAAGAGACCGAGGATAAACGAATCTACGGTATCGATATTTCTGAAAACGTGATTGAAACGTTGAAAAAGAAGAAGCAGACCGAGGGGCGTTCTTGGGACGTCATTAAAGGGGATGCAATCAACTTAAGCAGCTCGTTTGATAAAGAATCGGTTGATACGATTGTATATTCTTCTATCCTTCATGAACTATTCTCTTATATCGAGTATGAAGGTAAGAAATTCAATCATGAAGTAATTAAAAAGGGTCTGCAGAGTGCCTACGAGGTGTTAAAGCAGGGAGGTCGTATTATCATTCGTGATGGCATCATGACCGAAGATAAAAGGTTAATGCGTGTGATTCATTTTAAAGATGTGGGCGGAATGAAGTTCTTAGAGCAGTATGTACATGAATTTAAGGGTCGTATAGTCCAATATGAGGTACTTGCAGACAATACAGTCAAAATGCCTGTTAACGATGCGATGGAGTTCTTATATACGTATACCTGGGGCGAAGATTCCTTTGTTCATGAGGTACAGGAGCAGTTTGGAATATTTACGCCAAACGACTATAAGGATTTCGTAAAGGGTATCTTTGGAGATAAAGTAAACATTGTTCAAGCTATGAACTATTTGCAGGATGGATATACTAGCCATCTTAGCGAGAAAATCGAGTTTAAAGATGAGTCTGGGAATGCAGTTGCGCTACCGGATAGTACGTTCTTTATGGTTTTAGAAAAGGTGAAGTAATAGGTATTGGTACAAATAAAGTATAAAGGGGTAAAGGACAATGGAAATCTTAGAAATGCAATACACAAAGGAAGATAAAACATCTTTACAATCTAGGGTTGTCGAGTGCTGATGATACGTTTTGTTTATTCATTTTAAAGCCTCCCAAGACTTGTTAATTCAATTATATAAGACAGAAAAATCGCTGGGAAGCGGTAAATAAGGCTGAATTGTATAAAAATGAGGTTTGATTTGAAAACGGCTTTCCAAATCGGTTTATTTTGCGTTTTGATGAAGAAGTTAATACAATAGGTCTTATTTATTATAAAAACGCATGTAAAGATGGATACAGGCTTTACATGCGTTTTTAGGGTTTTTAGGAAAAATAAAAAGGGTAGTCATTATTTACGACTTAACCCTTTCTCTATGAGCTGACGAATTGCTTCATTTTGATTCTTAGCCTATTTTCATGCCAATAATTTTCTATTTGTTCCACTTGTTCTTTTGTAAGTGTAAATGAATTTTCATATATGGTAAAAGCTTGTTACAATAGTAAAGAATAACTTGGGTACAATTGATAATGAAATGGGGAAAGATGCTAGATGAAAGCAACCGGAGTGACTAGAAAAGTAGATGATTTAGGGCGTGTGGTAATTCCAAAGGAACTTAGAAATACGCTAGGTATTAAAGAAAAATCACCATTAGAGATCTTTGTAGAAGGTGAAGACATTATTTTACAGAAATATCAGCCCGGTGGTGTTTGTGCATTAACAGGAGAGGTATCAAATCGTAACATATCATTAGCAAACGGTAAGATAACATTAAGTCCAGAAGGTGCAGAACTATTAATAAAAGAAGTAGAACAGTACCTTGTAAAATAAGTGGCTCCTTTCAGGGGCTTTTATTAAAATTAATATAGTAATTTCGTGTATCGTAATATTTATAAAAACATTTACTAAAAATAGAATCAATTCCATTCTTTTTTGTCGAAATTTAGTTAGTGTATATTTTCGTATCGATTTTAGATAAACAAAAGCTAGAAGAATTTATCGAATTCTTTGAACGAAAATTGCATGAGAAACATATGTGAAAAGGAAAAAATAATAAAAGGCTAGTTAGTCCATTATAAGAGCTAACTAGCCTTTTATTTACTAAAGTAAACCTTGATAAAGTAAATAAATCTCGGTTGATCCCCACTAATCACTCTCACCTGAATACACTTTTAAGTGTTCCATTGCTATAGATATGGCATGTTTTTCTGTATCAATTAACGATAACCCCTGCTTAATAGGAGCCCAATACTCATATCCGTAATCCTCAAACCACGCAAAAACTTCTGTAGTGTAAAAACCATCATTTCGTTTGATAACTTGAACTTTGTATCTTTTACTTGTAGAAACAATCTCTTTAATGATTTCTTTCATTGTCTATCTCCCTCTACCTTTTATCCAGAGTGTACTACATCAAAAATATAGATGATGAAAGGTATTTTAATTGCATAAGGTATTCATATTAAGTTTACATAACACATCAATATCAATATCAGTATCAATATATCTAGAAACAAAAAAATTTCTTTGTATGTTGGCTGTTAAATACGGTCTTTTCCAAAACCAATCATGATTTCACCTTCATGGTAAAATTCTATAACAAAATTATTTGGACAAAAAAGATAAGTGTCGCTACCAACCGCCGTTACATCGTCAATATTACGTAATATATCGTTTAAATTTGCATAGAGAACAGGAGTAGGTCCAGTACTCCATAGGATATAGACTTTACTTTCCAATGGGATAAGATGAGATATTTGATCCATGGAGTCAATGGCATGTTTAAGGGAAACCTTATTCCAACTGATTCGTCCCCACCATTCAAAAGGGTAAGAGTCATTTAATAATTTGTATATTTCTGATCCTCTTTCAGGAGATAATTCTTTAGTTTCAGCACCTAACACGCAGATGCATTCATCATATAAAGCACCATGAGTAGGTTTATGCTTTTTTCTATTTGCTTCAAGAAGTTTTAAGAGTCTTTGAGACCTGTTGTTTTTATTCATCATCCAGCCCACCATAAGGTAAATGAAAATATATAATAAAATCTTTATAAACAGATAAAAACCTTTTTATTTCTTGACTAATATCTTCTAGATTCCCATATATATTATCTGCGGCTAAATTAATTTCTTCATTAAAGTTATACAGCTGTTCATCTACATAATCGAATCCCTCACAGCAATTATAATATATCAAATTAGATATAAATGGTTTTATTTTCAATACATTTTCTTCATTTATCATAAATTTCTCCCATAACAGTCCTAGTATAATTTTTACGGGTAATTTTTTATCATACGTTCCTTTTATGTTTTTTAATTTAGATACAACATCAACTAACTTATCATTACTGGATAAAGAAACTTCTATAATTTCAATAGAAGGATTATCTAATGTTTCAATTGTATGATCAGCCCACTCGATTACTTCAGTTTTTGAAAATAAATCAATTTGTAACCCTATCCTCAAAACCTCAGCTATTATTTTTATATTAACCATATATATAACTCCCTAGATTTTTAGATAATTATACACCACAGTAACTTAAGCCTCAAACAGGATATTGATATTTGGATTAAAACCAAAAACTAAGATAGAAATTCACCTGGAGAATATATTATACTTTCAGTTGCATAAGAAAAATATTTGTTAAACAAAATAGTATAATTTATAATTTCAAGGACAGGAAATAAGGGGGAGAAATTGAGTTATCTAGTAGAGGAGGGTGTTATATGTATAACTGTAATCAATGTGGAACAGAAATGATTATGCAATTACAAGACAGATATAGAGAATTTTGCCCAAGATGTGAAGGTCTTAGAGCAAGTAGCTTAGTATACTATAATTTATATGAATTACTAGATTATATGGAAGCAAACAATTATATGAATAAAGAAAATATGCTACATAACTTTCTAAAATGGGAGTTTGAGTTAACGAAGGGAAATATGTTTAAGTTATATTTAGACTTAGATAGATATGATCAACCTGCTGATGAGGGCCTTATAAAACAATTAGAGGTTTATATGAAGGGGATTCGATTAAAATTAAATGTTAAATATGAGGATGACTATATCTGGATTAAGGTTAATTAGATGTGATTCTATATATAATGAGTTTTATTTTAATAACTTCAGAAGTAATGGAAGTAATGAATATGAATCGTTCTAGATTAAATGTATTAGTTAAAATTGGATGAATTATTCTATTGAAACTGAAAAAAATATGCATTTAATCTTGAAGCCTGATGAAGAAAAATTAGGTAAAGAATTGGCATAAGAAAAAATATCATCTATTTGAACAAGGCGAATTATGTTTTTCGTAAATATAAACCCTTTTATTATCATAAGCGTTTATATTGTAATGTTAGAGGATTTTACAGTAAGTTCCTAATAAACTAAGAAATATATTATTTCACATAAACAGTTATATTAATGGAAAAGTTGTAGTTTCAATTGAAACTACAACTTTTAATTTTTCTTTACCTTTAATAGGGAGGCGAATTGAACTAAGGTAGAGATGTTTTAGTGAATTTCCTCTATTTTAGATTTACTTTGAATCAAGGAGGAGTTTGCTAAATACACTATTTTGTTCATTTCCTTCTTGGTTCATACTTGCTTGATAAGGTGAAAATCCTTTATACGTTTTTCTTTTCCATTGCCATAAGCCATTACTCTGATCAAATTCACCATAGTAATGATTGTAATCAAGTTTGTTTCCGGTGTTTTTATTAAAATTATTGCTAATGAAAATACGGCTATTGCTTGCATAGATATAATTATTGGTAATTACGTTGTTGCGGGTATCGTAATTTAATTCGATTTTTCCACTCACTTAATCTTTTGTATCGTTTTTATAAATAATATTGTTCATAATCGTGTTATTTTCGGTATATCCTTGCTGACTGTCATATCCACCAATTGCAATGCCGCTCATAATATTGTTAGATATTGTATTGTCTCTAACAATAATTTGACTTGCGCTTTTTCCTGCATGTTCGCTTGCTACTTCAATACCGAGGGCGTTTTCATAGCTTTGATTTTGCTCAATAATAATTTCCTTCCCACCATCCACGTAAATACCATCAGCTGAATATTCATTATAACTAGTATTATTGAATGATGAATTGTGATGAACGATATTGTTACGAACAATTCCACTCCGTGCCTGATCTAAAGCAGCTACTGGAGACACTCCTTCATGTCCAATAAGAACAATACCGATGTTGTTGTTATCATGTATTTTGTTATTGGTAACTTCAAAAGAATCTACATTCCCATTCACAGCAATTGCTTCACTTAGTCCTAATTTCAAATTTGTTACTTCGTTATTGTCTATGACAAGATGATTTAAATTATTTTGTGCATGGGATGAAGTACCATAAAAAGCAATAAGGAATAATTTAGATGTTTCATGTGAAAAAGAGTACTAGATTTGATAATATTTTATTTGAATATAAACAGTTACTTAAATATTGATAAGATAAGTTTCCAATCTAATATATGGGGAGTAGAAAAATGAATTATTTTCTTGTATTTCAAAATAAAAGTTATAAGGAGGAGAGGGAGGGAGGATTTCTCTGGGCGCCACAAAAAAATAACAAGGGACAAACATTTCATCACTGGACAGATATGAAAATGATAAGAAAAGGTGACATCATTTTTAATAGTTTTAAAGGAAGGCTAGTATCAATTTTGGTTGCAAAAGAAGATTATAAGGTTCATGATAAGCCAATTGGACTGGAACAGACTGAGCTCTGGGAAAAAGAAGGATGGATTGTAAATGTGGAATACCATGATTTGGAGATTCCTATTATATATAAAAATTTCATAGAAAACATATTAAAGCTACAGGGTGAAAAATACGCTCCATTTAATAAGATTGGGCGTGGTAATACTGGTTACCTGTTTAGAGTAACTCTAGAACTTGCTGATTATTTATTAACAATAGTTAAAGAAAAAAATAGGGATACTTGGAACAAGCTATCAAACATAGGGGGTAGTGATGAAGAAACTATTCTGGAAGAAATAGAGAAGGATTTGTCGTATGTATTAGATCAAACTGAAAAAGAACAAGTTATAAAATCTAGAATTGGACAATCCATTTTTAAAAAGAGTTTGTTGAAGAATGAAGAGAAATGTAAACTATGTGGAGTCTCTGATAAACGTTTTCTAATAGCAAGTCATATTAAACCTTGGAGCCAATCTAATCATAGGGAAAGGTTAGATATAAACAATGGACTACTACTTTGTCCTAACCATGATGCGTTATTTGATAAAGGTTTTATTAGTTTTGGAGACGACGGGAGAATTTTAATTTCGAACAGTTTAGACGAAACTTTAAAAATCTTCTTGAATATACATGATAAGTTACAGATCCAAATGAATGAAATGCAGCGTCAATATATGAAATGGCATAGAGAGATTGAATTTCAGGATTAAGTGGCTAAAAAATTGTTGGGAGTAATAAGTTAAAACAAATTAAAGGATCGAGCTACAAAGGTAGTATTTCATGGTTATAATAGGTGCTTTACAAAATATACAGTATATCAACGTAATGAGGGTTCTGGTGCAAAAATCGCA
>NZ_NADV01000077.1:0-46325 GCF_003264175.1 Bacillus sp. SRB_331
CTTTACAAAGGGTACAGATTAAATAAAGGCTATCTTTTTTATTTTATATTGAAAAAACACTAGTCCTCTCTTTAATTTTGTAAGTATGCAACATATTTTTATAGTGTTTTTCTAACAATATTACCCATTTTTCGAGGTTGAAATTGGTATATACCAATTTTTAAGATTCACTATTCATAATATTACAAAAAGTGTTACAATACACTCAAATTTATACTATAAAATCATTTTAATATGAAAAATTGGAATGAAAAGAAAGGAGAGGAATATGAATAAAGATGTCGCTTTGAAATGATTATTATCATTTCATTAGGAGTTGATGTAAAACGATGGAGAGGCATGAAGAACTGGATTCTATAAGAGGAATTTCTTCATTGGTAGTAATGATTGGTCATTATTTGATGATTTTCTCAGCATTTCAAAATTACAGTTATGAAGATAATAAACCATTTGTTGTATATCTATTAAAAGAAACGCCTGCACGTCTTATTTTTAGTAGTGGTAACGAATCTGTTATTATCTTTTTTGTTTTGAGTGGATTTGTTTTGTATGAATCTATTCAAAAAACAAATAGTAGCTATGGATCATACCTTTTAAAACGTATATGCAGAATATACATTCCATATATTGTGGCAATAGTCATAGCTATTATATGCCAGACTACAATAAGTAAATATGGTATTTCTTATTTAAGCGAATGGTTTAATCGCTCATGGACGATTGAAAGTTCTTTAAGTCTAATAGCACAGCATGTTTTATTGGTTGGGAAATATAATACAGATACATATAACAGTGTGATTTGGTCACTTGTACATGAAATGCGAATATCTATAATTTTCCCGTTAGTTTTGATGGCTTGTTTACGCAAAACAGTAAGGGGTTCATTACTATCATTGTTTAGTTTTAGTATATGTTCTGTCGTGATATTATTTTTATTTCGCTCGAGTTTAACATTAACAAGCTATGTATTAACGTTGCATTACACAGTGCTGTTTTTACTAGGAGCACTAGTTGCGAAGTATAAAAATAATTTAATAGCTTTTTATAGTAATTGTACTAAAAATACGAAAATCACATGGTTTTTATTTGCGATTTTACTTTATATGTATGAAGGGCTTATTGGAGAAATTAAAGTGCTCAATAATTTTATATTTCGAGACTACGTAGTAGCGATAAGCGCATGTCTATTTGTCATATTAAGCCTTTCAGTGTCAACATTTTCAACCTTGCTACGCAATAAATACTTGTTGTATTTGGGGAAAATTTCTTACAGTCTTTATTTGTATCATCTTATATCATTATTTTCCTTAATATACATGCTCAATGAAATATTACCGCTAACTATTATTTTGATTATATCGCTCATTCTTTCTTTTATACTTGCAACGATTTCATATTTGTTTGTAGAGAAATTTTCATTCAGATTAGGAAAGTATATAACAAAACAAGCAGATATAGAAAAGAAAGGGTTATCTGTACAAAATGATTAACAGGATGCTATTCATAAAAAGGCGGTGGAATCATTGAAGCAAGAAATTAGTATGAAAGATTTTCAACAGTTACTGAAAAGAAGATTCGTAACGATCATTTTGACGATGTGTTGTTTAACCGTTTCTCTAGTTATTATTTCTATGTATGTGCTAAAGCCTTCGTATCAATATTCAGCGCAAATTCTTGTTGGAAATTTAGATGAGTTTAATAAGGAAAATACAGCGAATAAAACACAAGAAAATAAGCAACTTGTAACATCGTTTGTTGACATTTTAAAAAGTCCACTTATTATTTCGACAGTAAGAAACACTTTGAAATTAGAACAATCAAGTTATGAATTAGCACAAAAAATTTCGGTGTTGAATACGGACAACTCACAAATTGTTACTGTTACAGTAAAAGATTCGGATCCTAAAATCGTGAAAGAAATTGTAAAGTCATTGGCAGAACAATCTCAAAAAAGCTTTCAACAGTATACGAATGTACAGGGGGTAAAAATATTAACTGACCGAGAGTTACAGGAAGAAGCTGAAAAGCTGTTTCCGAAATTTCAACTTATCATTCCTATCTCTTTAATTGTTAGTTTTTTTGTTGGTGTAGGTTTAGCTGTATTTCGAGATTATTTTGATGAACGTATATACGTGGAACAGGATTTAGAGAAAATAACGACAGTCTCTGTTATTGGTCATATAAATATGAAACCGAAAAGAAAAAAGAAACCTACAGAGGTTGATAAGCAATCATCTATATATCGAGGTGAACATGTCGATGTTTAAGACAAAGAAAAAGCTGCCATTCGATCCGCATGATGCTCTGATGAAAGAGCAATTTTATACTATATATCATGAATTGAAAAAATCAGGAAAACGAGTATTCACAGTTAGCTCAACGAAGGATAGAGGTGTTGTTGCTTCACTTATAGTAAATATGGGATTAGTTTTTGCGGAAATGAAAAAAAAAGTATTACTTGTCGATATGAATTTTTCTGATCCTAAACTCCATCTACTATTACACAGCAACCATATGACAACAGTAAACGATATATTAAGCTCTTCCGCCTTAAATTATGAATCTTTTTCTAGTTCTTTTTCTGAATATTTATATTGTATTCCCGCAAAAAAAAATGTACATACTGGGACGCCCTTAGTTGCTATGGATGAATTTGATAATGTAATAGACAAGTGGAAAGTAGACTTTGATTATATTTTCTTTTATTCATCCGAAGTATTTGAGCTTCCTGCTACGTATATTATTGCGGAGAAATGTGATGGAGTAATTTTGGCAGTCAAAAAACGAAAAGATTCGCTGCGTACAGTGAAAAAAGTAATAGCGGACATAAAGAGGAAAGAATGTGAATTGCTAGGTATAGTTTTATATTCTTGAATTTGGGGGTAACGATCCATGATTCGTGAAACAAATCAAGCTAAGTTGTATGCTATTCCGGCTCAAGAAAAGGATAAGGTTTTGAATCGAAGTGTAAAACGCTTGTTTGATATTATATTTTCACTCATATTGTTACTTTTTACGATACCAATTATGTTGTTTTTTTGTATTTTGATTGCTTTAGAAACATCAGGGGCTCCAATCTATTTTCAAGAGCGTTTAGGAATCAATGGAAAGAGATTTTATTTATTTAAATTAAGATCGATGGTTAGCGATGCTGAAAAGAACGGACCACAATGGGCAAATGAAAATGATCCGAGAATTACAAAGGTTGGATTGTTTATAAGAAAAACGAGAATGGATGAATTACCACAACTTATAAATATTTTAAAAGGTGATATGTCTTTTGTTGGTCCTAGGCCAGAGAGAGAGTATTTTTATGAAAAATTCGAAGTTAATATTCCAGAATTCAGGCACCGTTTATTAGTAAAACCAGGGTTAACAGGGTGGGCACAAATAAATGGAGGATATAATCTTGATCCGAAAGAAAAGTTGGAATTGGATATGGAATATATTGAAGTGAAGACGATTAGAATGGATATTCGTATTTTATGTAAGACAGTTTTTATTGTATTGAATGGGAATGGCGCAAGATAAAAAACATAGTAAATATAATTTTATGTAAATATTAAATTAATACACAACAAATATAAGTAGGTTACATGCAAAGGAGAACTGGTATGGGTAGATCCATTCTAAACAATATTGTACATCTATTTTATAGTACGATTTTAGCTAATCTTCTTCAAGCCATTAGCTTAATTGCTTTAGCCAACTTTTTTAATGCACAAAATTACGGGATGTTTAGTGTTGCGATAGCATTTACGTTTGTAATGTTATTTTTTACAGATTTAGGGCTTAGTAATACATTTCTTCGAGAAGGGGCAAAGGATGGAGTAGATTTAGGGACGATTGTATCTTCATACATAAAGATAAGGATACTTCTTCTTATTTTTATTTCTGTAATTGGTTATATAGCTATTCATTATGTGTACGAGGATAAGAATTTAATTTATATGATGTTAAACGTAATGTTCCTGATGTTAATAGGCCTTACATGTCAAAATATAGGGATTGCCTACTTTCAGCTTATGGAACGTATGAAATATATAGCACTAATTAAAGTTGTATCCGCAACAGTTGTCATTATAATTACATGCTTTTGCATTTTCGGAGAATTACCAGTGTATATAACAGCTCGCTTATATGGTTTTGGTTATATGATTGGCGGTTTATTTAGCATATACGTTATGAGAAAAAAGACGAACATTAATATGAAAGTAGCAATTCATAAAGGATTGTTTTGGAAATTAGGTCCTTTTATTGTTAGTGGGTTTTTAATAATGAGTACGCCACAATTAGCACCCATCTTACTCAATTATACATTACCATTAAGTATGGTGGGTGTTTTCGCGGTAGCTTATCGGATGCCAGCGGCTTTATATCAAGTGCCAGGGGTAATTGCAGGGGCATTTTTCCCAGTGCTCTTTAAACACTATAACCAGAATAATTTAGAAGAGCATACGAAATTAAATATGATTCAAATAAAATCAATGGCGGTCGTGGGAATATGTATGACGATAGGTTTATATAATTTAGCACCCTATTTTATTTCTATATTTTTTCATGCGGAATGGAGTAATGCAGTAGAGCCGCTCCAAATACTATCTTTTCTCATTGTATTACAAAGTTTAAATGTTGCTATTGCCGATGGTTTAACAACGAGTGGATTTCAAAATAAGAGAACTGCCGTACAGTGTGTTGCTTTAGTAATTGGAGGAATTATGCTATATAGCTTCAGTAGCATTGGTGGAGTTAGAGGAGCGGCTTACGCTATGGTTTTATTTGAAATAGTGGCTTTGATTGGATATACAGCAGTAAGTACAGTGAGGAAAAAAATTGTATTCCAAATTGTAATACCGTATACAATTTATTTTGGTGTAACTTTTATTGGAGTGCAATATGTATTAAAGACATATAATTTGATTGCACTTGTTCTTAATACGTTTATCGTAGTAGTTGGTATATTCCTATATGATTATGAGTTAAAAAAACTTATTCTTTCATTTATAAGAAAAATACGAGAAAAGGATTATATTACGAAGCAGGAGATATAGCCTATGGAAAATAATATGCAAATTTCAATGAAATGGACTTTTCTTCTAATCTTGTTTGTTATGTTAAGTAAATACAACATATATATAGGGTTTTCTTTGAAGATATATATGATTTTTCTAGTCATTTATTTTTGTTTAACAATTAAAGATTTTTATATTCGAAAGCTATATTTTCATGAAGTTGTATTTTTACTGTTTTATTTCATCTATTGTTTAAGTGGCATTCTTTCTATATATTTAAGTGCTAGTATTCGTATGATTTTCGGCGTATTACTTGTTTTAGGATGTTATTTTATTATGAGGAATTTACTGGGGAACACCGAAATAGTAGTGCTCGAGTCAGCCATTGTCTATGTAGGATTAGTATTTAATATTGTAAGTCTCATACTCTATATAGTTGGATTACAACATTTTGGATTATATGGCGGAGAAGAGAGAGAGATTTATGCTGGATTATTAGTAGATAGAGGATATCCGAGATTAATTGGATTATTAGATGATCCCAACATCTTTATTTTTTATAATACAATATTTTTTATGTATTATATGACAAATTTATATAATATCACCAACGTAATAGGATTGATTCTATGTGTTACAACGAGTTTATTAACTTTTTCAAGAGGTGGTATTTTAGCAATTGTGCTCGTCATTTTTGTATATGTATGCATGTCCAGTTTTGCCAAAAAAGTAAAAATAATAATGGGCTTAGTATTGTTTAGTGTTGTTATTTTTAGTTTAGCGAATGTAGTAATGGGTGGACAACTAGATGATATATTGAACGGTCGAATTTCTGATTTTTCACGCGATAATGGGAGTGGCAGATTTACACTATGGGAAGCTGCTTTCAAATATTTTTTATCTAATCCATATATCGGTATCGGTGCTTTTAATTTTTCGAATTATTATGAGTATCAGTTCAATGAAAAACTATATGTGCACAATACATTTTTAGAAATTTTATCTGAATCGGGTACAATTGGTTTTCTTTTATATAGCGCTTTTTTATGTATTTTAATGGTGAAGTTGAATAAGTATAACTTGTTTTGTGAAAAGCCATATCTTTTATTGACTATGATTGCATTTTTATTTCAGATGATGTCATTATCACTTATTATTAACGAAGCTTTCTTTCTATTTTTAGCAGTTGTTGTGAAGTACATTTCAACATATGAAGGAAGGGGAATGATAGATGGTAAAGTGTCTATCAGTACATAACGAGGTGCCTTGTATTTCTATAATAACACCTTCTTATAATAGTTTACGTTTTATTGGTGAGACAATCAGATCTGTGCAGAGTCAATCTTATAAAAATTGGGAAATGCTTATCGTTGATGATGCTTCAACGGACCACTCAGCTGTAAAAATTAAAGAGATGATAGAAGGGGATTCACGAATTCGGTTATTATCATTAGAAGAAAATATGGGGGCTGCTAAAGCTCGGAATATAGCGATTAAAGAAGCGAGAGGAAGGTATATTGCTTTTTTAGATAGTGATGATATTTGGCTACCAAATAAATTGGAGACGCAATTGTTATTTATGGAAGAAACACATGTTGCGTTTTCGTATACGTCCTATAGTTTAATAGATGAAAATAATAATGATCTGAATAGAGAGGTGAACGTACCGGAATTTGTTGATTATCATTATTTAGTGGGAAACACAATTATTGGGTGTTTAACAGTGATGCTTGATCGTGAGAAGATTCCTTGTATTGAAATGCCCAGTGTGCAGCCTGAAGATACAGCGTTATGGCTACAATTGTTATATAAAGGATATGAAGCGAAAGGGATACAGCAGGTATTGGCAAAATATAGAATTGTTACAAATTCTGTTTCAAGAAATAAAATAAGGGCGGCCTTCCGATATTGGAAGCTGTTAAGAGCACAAAAACCACTTAATTCATTGCAAACCTTTTTTTATTTTAGTAAGTATGCTTATCATGCTTACAGAAAAAATAAAATCAATGTAGTTGGGAAGACGCAAGTATGAATATATTGTTGATGACAGATAAATTGATAACTGGGGGAGCCGAGAGTTACTTCTGTAAATTGGAAAACAATTTGCAATATGAAAACATTACGGTTTATACAGCTGCAGGTGAGGGAGAATTATATCAATCTCTTACTAGAAAAGAAAATTTCATGTTACTTAGTCGATGGAATCATTTGAGAAATATTCATTACTTACGAAAAGAGATTTATAAACGAAAGATAGAACTTATTCATGCAAATAGTTTGCGAATGGTATTATATGCTTTTCTACTTCAAAAGTTTATTAAAAGAAAGATAAAAATCGTGTATACGAAACATAATGTAACGATACTAGAAAAGAAAATGCCAATTCTTTTTCGTTATGTCATGAATAAATATGTGAACAATATTATTACAGTAAGTGAATTTGAAAAGAATAACTTAATTTCAATTCATGTAGCTGAAGAGAAAGTAAAGACAATTTACAACGGTGTGGATATTGAAAAATTTTTATTCCAGCAGAAAAAGAAAGAATCTACTTATAAAGTAGGTATATTAGCTAGATTATCCAAGGAGAAAAATCATCAACTATTTGTTAAAATTGCAAATGTGTTGAAAAAGAGAAATGATTTTATGTTTTATATTGCTGGTGATGGACCAGAGAAAGAATCTATTATGAAAGAAATAGAAAAATATGACTTGCAACAAAGTGTAAAGATGTTAGGAAATATTTCAGAGCCACATAAGTTTATAGGAAATATGGATGTATTACTTTTATTATCTTTTCGTGAAGTGTTTCCAATGGTAGTAATTGAAGCAATGGCTACAGGAACACCAATTGTTTCAATAGATGTCGGCGGAATAAATGAAGCGGTAATAGATGGAGAATCAGGTGTTTTAATATCTGAATATTGCGAATTTGAATTCGCAGACGTGCTGGAGGAATTACAAGGAAATGAAGAAAAGGTGAATGATATTAGAGTGAAAGCGCGAGAAAAAGCGGAAAGAAATTTCTCGTTAACTAAAATGGTAGAAGAAACGAAGGATATATATGAATTAAACAAATGACCGTGGAGGTCGTTTGTTTTTTTTATGATACAAACTTTTAAGAGAGAACTCACATATTATATGAAAAAGGCAATATGAGGAGTGAATTTATTTTGTCAGAATATATTTCTTCACAAGAGGAGTGTGCGCCAGAAAATAGTGTTCATATTGATTGCTTTGGTGCAGTTCCGAATTCAGGAAGTGATAGTTCGTTAGCGATTCAACAAGCGATTAATTATTGTGTAGCGAACCGAATTTCGACGGTAAGAATTACAGGGGTTAATACGTATAAAATATTGAAGCCGATTGTTATTAAATCCAACGTAAGATTAGAGTTAGATCCTACCGTAACGCTGCAAATTGATGGAGATTTTAATGCGTTTGAGTTACAAAGTAATGCTTCTATAACTGGCGGTACTATTCAAGTTATTAATCAAGTATTTCAGTCATCTGTTATTTATGTTTCCGGTTCACAACAAATAGAAGTGCCTAATCAATCTGTCATATCAAATATAAATATAATAAATACCACACCATCATATAAAGGAAAAGCTATACATTTTTATTGTCAAAAAGCGTGGGATTATATTAGTTTCTTTCAAGTTAACTATGTTCAAGTTAAAAATTTTCAAACTGCAATATATTTAAAAACGGAATATGTAGACAATATAAATACACCTTGCTGGATTAACGCAAATGTATTTCAATCTATATTTATTGATGGATGTCAGTATGGAATAGAAGTAGATGGGAATAGTGATTTACCAAATGAAAGTTCAGGAAATACGTTTCATGATATTCAAGTGCAATGTAGACAACAAACGAAAAAAGCAATTCGTTGTTCAGGTGCTTATAATACATTCAACTGTATGATTTGGGATACGTACAGGATGAGTAGTGAACAAATAGTAATTGAATTTTCTTCCAATTCCCATCGTAACTACCTTTTTTCAAATTTACTTTCAACAACTATTGTAGATAACGGACAATACAATGTTTGTAAGTCTACTTATGAAGAATCACTTCGGATTCAGTTACCTTTGACGCTGAATAAACCACATTTAATAGGAAATCAAGATGATATTTTAGTAAATGCTCAGCTGAAGTATAGTGTCAAGCAAGTAAGTGGGAAATTACCTTACGGAGGAAATATCGCTAATTGTTTTAATTTAATAGATGAACAAAGTGTGAATTATATTGATGTTCCAGATAGTAATCCAGTTGTTATTGAATTGGACTTTACGAAAAATCCGATCAAAATGTTGAATTGTATTGGGATGTACTTTGGATGGGGAGAGAGCCCAAAGAAAATTAAAATTGAATATGCATTAAGTGCAACTGGGAGTTGGATTATCGCGGCAGATGTTCCATTAAATGTTGGAGATACAGTTATATCGAATATGAAAGCTAATCAGTTATATAAAGTAAGAATTACATTGAGTGGTTACTCTCAAGACCATAAGCGTTTTCGAATTAATCGTATTTTTGCAAGGTCTTCTATGGAAAATGGAAATGCTTGGTTAGCGACAACTGGCGGAAGAATGTTTGGAGATATTGAGCTGGAAGCGAGTCAAGGTGTAATTATGAAGACTGCTAGTGGAGCGAAATGGAAAGTTACTATTAATGAAGTTGGTCAGCTTATTACGACTAAAATAACGTGAGATGATCCTGTCTTTGTATAATTTTGGACGAGTACTAGGCGACGTGATAAAGTGAAACTTTAATCAGTGGGGTTTTGTCCATCCCCCACTGATTATTAGCCCGCATTAATGGGGCTTTTACGGGCAGCCCGACTCCACCTAACTTCCTCGCATTCGCCGAATTTTGAGGTGGGAGCCTTACTACCCGCAAATAGCGGGATAAATTCAATTTAAAAGAGAAATGTGTAGTCTGTGGAATGAAAAAAAGATTGTAATTTGGTCCAAATCAACCAAAATACAATCTTTTTTGTTGTACTGAATTACTGCCACCAAATCCAAGTCCAAAAGTAATTTCGTATATTTCGAGGAGTAATGCGTATGAAACGTTCACCGTCAAAGAAACAATTTAAATTTGGAAGTGTTTCATCTGGATTTTCTGGAATGAAGGTGACGATGTTTTCGTTACTTGTAATGGTTACTGTGATTGGTGGATCGGTAGGAGAGACTTGAAGTTGTAAAGAAACGTTTGCCGTGTTTTTAAATTCATTATTAATAGGTGGACTTATCACTTGTACTGTGAATAACACGATAATTGTTTCGTTCGGTTCCAAATTAGTAGCGACTAGGAAACCGATATTCGGATTCGCTAGTGGAGAGCGTTCCCCATTAATGAAGACCGTACCGTTCATAAATTGTAAACCTGCTGGAATGGTGTCTTGTAATGAAATATTTGAAAGTGAAATCTCGGAAGTATTCGTAATACGCACTGTATAATCAAAATATTGGTTTAAATAAGCAGAGCTGACGGAAGCATTTTTTATCACTGCTGCCGTTATAAATTGAACTGGTATACGAACAATATTCGAATTAACGATGAAAGTAATAATCGGATCCTGTGGTGTCAATTGGAAAGCAGCTGTAACTGTTGCGGAATTGATAATTGTACTGTTTGAAGGGATAGAAGTTACGAGAACTTTAAATGTTATAGTTGCTACTCCATCTGCCGATAAGGAACCAATGTTAATACCAGTGTCTGGTCGAATATTTGGAAATAGTATTCCATTAATTGTTACACTATTTTCAATAAATGTTGTACCCGCTGGAATCGTATCTAAAATGGAAGTACTTATAGTCGGAATCGGAGAATGATTAAATACGTCTAGTGTGAATGTAATGATATCTCCTGTAATAGTAATAGATTTGTTAGCGATTTTTGCAATACCAACCATTGGATCCACTATTGTTGTTGTGACGACATTTGTTTGCTTTGTAATTGTAATAGGTGGTTCATTCGGATCAATGATAACAGTATAGGAAACAGAAGCATCGTTATTGATTGCAGGTAGAAGAGTCGAAGAAGATATTGTTACTTGGAACGTAATGACAACAGATTCATTAGGAGCAAGGTTTCCTAATGGAATACCATTTTCAGGATTCGCATTAGGCTGATTGATCCCGTTAATCGTAACACTGCCAGTAATGAAAATTGTATCTACTGGTACGGTGTCTATGGCAAGAAGGTCTTCAATCGTTACATTACCGCTATTAGTAATTGTAATTGTATACGTTAAAGTTTGACTAGGTAATGCATTCGTGGCATTAACAGATTTTATGGCAACGATATTATCATTTTGGACAGTTGTTGTGACAGTATTTGTTGTAGTCGTATTTGTAACAGGTAAGTTATTTGGATTGACTATATAGTTAAAAGTAGTAATTGCTTTGTTGTTGAGTTCATTTGGTGTTGGAATAGAAGTTACAGTTACTTGGAATGAAGCGATGGCATCTCCACCTATAATTATAGTACCAATTGGTATGCCGCTTACTGGATTAACTCCCGGAACAGTTTCTCCGTTTACAATGACACTATTTTCTATAAACGTAGTACCTTGAGGAATAATATCTTGAATGACTACATCATCTGCTGAAACATTACCAGTTTGATTTAGTGTAATCGTATACGTTAACGTATCACCGACCGTTGCAAATGCAAGGTCAACAGTTTTATTGCTATTTAAATTCGCGTGATGAATTTCTGTTACGGCAGCTGATGAAATAATAGTTTCAGTAATAGGTGGCCTATCTGGTACCGTGTATTCATATTCAATTGTACTCGTGTTAGAGATTGGATTTGTTTGCAGAATGGAAGTAACCCGGACTTGGAATAGAATAGTTGCTGTCGTATTAGGCGGAATGTTATCAATTTGTATACCGCTAAGTGGATTGTCATTTGGACGAGCGGTGCCATTCACAATAACACTGTTCTCTATAAAGCTCGTATTTGCTGGGATGATATCAGTAACGATAATGTTTTCTACTTGTATATTCCCATTGTTTGTGATGGAAATTGTGTAAGGGATGATAGTTTGTAGGTCAGCATATTGGATAGGCGTTGTTTTTGTTGCAATTACATTAGCAGAAATAACTTCAGTGAAGGTAATATTACTAGTCGATATTTGTTCTTCACCATTAATTGTATAACGAGAAGTGGATTGATTTTGAATACGACCGCTAGCTGGAAGAGCTAATACAGTAACGGAAAACGTGACTGGAATAGAAACGTTAGGGGCAATCGTTCCTACAAGTATACCAGTACTTGGATTCGCGTTAAGCTGAGGAATATTATTTACTAAAACGCTACCGTCTATAAAGGTTGTTCCATCAGGTATGTTGTCTGTAAATACAACAGCAGTAGCATCTGTATTTCCTATATTCGTTAAAGTTGTTGTATAAGTTAAAATGTCGCCAATCGTTACAGAAGTCGAATTAACAGTTTTCAGTGAAACGATATCGGCATCATTAATTTGGACGAAAGTAGTATTGGAAGTAGTAGATTTTTGAATTGGTGCAAAGTCAGGATTGAAAATAAAGTCGTAGACGATGTTTGCAGTATTAGGCGTTGGATTTAAAGCTGGTAAATTCGTAACGGAAACTTGGAACGTTATTGTAGTCGCTTGCCCTGACGCAATATTAGGAATGAAAAAGCCGATATTCGGATCTGCTGCAGGAAGTACAGTGTTGTTAACTGTTACACTTCCCGGAATAAATACTGTTCCATCTTCTATAGTATCTGTAAAAAAGATGGAGTTAGTTGTAGTAGATCCGTTATTTTGAATGAATACTGTATATTCAATGGTGTCATCAATATTAGCTAATACTTTATTAGCGGATTTTGTAGCGATAAGAATAGCATCAATAAATTGTATATTTGTAGTATTGGAAGAGGTCGTTTCTGAAATTGGTGGTGCGCTTGGTTCCGGTTGATATTCATAGTGTATAACAGCGATATTATTAATAGTATTTTGTGCAGGTATAGAGACTACATTTACTTGGAACGTAACAATAATCGTATTATTTGGAAGGATAATACCAAGATTGATACCGGTAATTGGATTTTCGTTAGGTCTTGGTATGCCATCTACAAGGATGCTATTTGGAACGAATGTGGTGCCAGCAGCAATTGCGTCAATTAGGAGAGTATTTGTAATAGGTACTGTACCAGCGTTTGTAACGGCGACTGTATATGTGATGATTTGACCGATGCGTGTAATGGATCTATTGGCGGATTTAATTGCACTAACATTTGCCGTCCGCACTTCCGTGTTTACTGCATTTGATAACGATCTACGCTGAATAATCGGAGAGCTAGGGTCAATTTGGTATTCGTACGAAGTGTCTGAAATATTAATGACTGTATTGCCGGACGGTATATTTGTAAGTTGTACTTGGAATGAAATAGTGACTGTTTCATTTGGTTGTATCGTGCTGAGAGTTACTCCGTTTTCAGGATTCGCGCCAGGCTGAATCACATTATTTATTGATAAGCTATCTTCAATGAATATAGTACCTTCTGGAATGTTATCAATAAACACGGTATTGTTAGCTGGAATGGTTCCTATATTTTGTAGTGTATTTGTGTAGGTAATAATTTGCCCAATTGATAAGAAAGTTACATCCGCGCTTTTAACAGAAATAATATTTGCATTTTGAAGTGATGTTGTAACAATGTTAGAATTTGCAGAGCGATTCACCGGTGGAGCTGTAGGAATACTTACATATTGGTAATTTCCAGAAGATTGATTTACAATTTCGGTTTCAGTAGGTGGATTGTTTGTTTGCACTTGAAATAGTATCGTTTTGGAACTGTTTGCTGGAATTGTTCCAAGTGGTATTCCGTTTTCTGGATTTACACCTGGCTGCAGGACACCATTAATTGTGACACTATCGGAAACGAATGTAGTCCCAGCTGGAATAGAATCTGTAAAAATAATATTTATTGCGTCAACATTGCCGATATTTTTCACTTCAGAAATATAAAGTATAGTTCCGCCAATATCTACAGTTATTGGATTGGACGTTTTTGTAACTGTCAATTGTGCTTGCACGAAATTTGTAATGACAATATTACTTGTAGATGTTTCAGTAATAGGCGGTTGTCCTGGGTCTAGTTGAATTGTATATGTTGTATTAGATTGATTTGTAATCGATTCTTGCGAGAATGAATCGTTAATAAGAATTTGGAACGAAATAAGGTGAGTAGCGTTTGCTACTAGGTTAGGCAAAGCAACCCCTACATTTGGATTTGCACCAAGTATAGCTGTTCCATTAAGTGTAAAACTATTTTCTACGAATGTAGTCCCTTCTGGAAGCGTATCTGAAAATATGAGATTAGTAGCTGGAATATTTCCGGTCTTTTCTAGCGTTATCGTATAGGTCAAAATGTCACCGGTTGTTGCTTGTTGTGCATTGACAGCTTTTAAAGAAAGAACATTCGCATCCGAAATTTGTGTGAAAGCTGGATTAGAAGTAATTGTACGAGAGATGATAGGAGAGGTTGGATCGGCGATAAAAGTATAGTCAATACGGGCTGTATTAGAAATTGGATTCACGCTTGGAATGGATTGAACGATAACTTGGAATGTGACGGTGACGATTTCTGACGGCGCGATGGCGTTTAATGGTATCCCTACGTTTGGATCGGCACCTGGAACGGAAACGCTATTAATGGTCACGCTATTAGGAATAAATGCAGTTCCTTCAGGGACCAAATCTGTTAAATTAACTGTATTTGCAGTTGTATTTCCGTTATTTTGAACGACTACTGTGTAAGTGATTGTACCGTTAGTAGATTGTACGAGAGAATCTGTATTTTTAATTACGGATAACGATGCATCAACGACAGCTGTATTAACCGTATTAGATGAGGATGTTGCTGTAACTGGAGGTTGACTTGGGTCGACAATATAAGTGTAACTTGTAAGTGCTTGATTTATAATCGCTCCTTGCGGTGGAATAGAACTTGCAAGAAATTGGAACGTAATAGTAGCAGAATCACCTGGTACGATAATACCAACTGGAATACCGAGAGTTGGACTTGTATTTGGAAGCGAAATTCCATTTAACGTAACGCTATTTGGAACGAATACTGCACCTACAGGAACTCCGTTTATGAGCAATACAGAATTTGCAGGGAAGTTTCCGGTATTTGTTAATGTTGCTGTATACGTAATTATATCTCCGATGGATACGATTGATCGATTTGCTTCTAAAACAGTAGTAACGGTAGCGTTATTAATTTGTGTTGAAGCGCCATTAGAATTTATTGTGCTTGTAACAGGAGGAGCTGCCGGGTCAACAATGAATGTGAATTGAATAGATGCAACGTTTGTAATTGGGTTTGAGGGTGGAGTAGATGTGACTATGACTTGGAAAGTAACAGTTAAGGAACTGTTCGTACTAACGGTTCCGATATTAACTCCATTATTTGGATTTGCCCCTGGAATGATACTTCCATTTACAGAAAAACTATTTTCAACAAAGGTCGTTCCAGCTGGAATAAGATCTGAGAAATTTACATTCGTAGCGTTTGTATTGCCGCTGTTTTGAATCAAAACTGTATAAGTGATTGTGTCTCCGATATTCGAAAAGGCTGTATTAGCAGTTTTTACAGCTGAAAGTATTGCTGAATTAATAGAAGTAACGAAGACGTTCGTCTCCACATTGCCAGGCTGAGCCTGTAATGAATTGCCTACGTTATATTGGAAGTTAACAAATCCTAAGTTTTGGAGTTCAGGTGTGAAGGTTGTTGGATTGCTTATTATTTGGACTTGGAACATAATTGTTACGATTTGATTTGGAGTTATCGTATTTATGCCAACACCGCTAATAATAGAAGCGGATGGTAATGGAGTGCCATCAACAACAACTGATCCAGCAACAAATTGTGTCCATGTTGGTATAGGGTCTGAGAAAACAACGTTGTTAGCAGAGATATTTCCTGTGTTCGTAATAGTAGTTGTATACGTAATCGTATCACCGATAGTTGCAAAAGTTTTATCTCCTATTTTAATAGTGTTTAAAATTGCACTTTCAATTTTTGTTGTAACGCTATTAGAAGTAATATTTTTTGAAACAGGTGGATTAGCCGGATTAACGATATGCTGGAAGCTAACGCTAGCTTGATTGGTAATTGGATTTATAGGCGGAATTTCATTGGCATTAATATGAAATGCTACGATGACAGATTCGTTTGGCGCGATATCATCAATTGGAACACCTGTAATTATATTTGCATTTGGGATGCTAATTCCGTTAAGTGTAAAACTATTCGGTTCAAAGGAAGTTCCGGCTGGAATAAGGTCGGTAAAAATAACATTCGTTGCACTAACATTTCCGCTATTTGTAATTGTAACGGAGTAGACGATATCCTGCCCGATATCTACCGTTTCCGCAGTTGAATTTTTTTGTGCAGTAAGGATAGCGCTATTAATTTGGGTTGTCGTTGTATTCGATTGATTGGAAGTTGTAATAGGTGACTGGCTAGGATCAACGACATAATGATATGTGGTAGAAGCAAAATTAGAAATTGGATTAAGTGTTGGAAGTGTAGTAACAGTTGCTTGGAATGTAACGATTGCCGTATTACCTCCATTAATTGAACCTATGTTTACACCAGTAGACAAATCAGCGTTTGGAATGGTTTGCCCATTAACTGTGAAACTGTTTGGAATGAAACTTAAATTGCTATCAAGAATATCGATAATAGTTACATCAGTTGCAGCCACATTCCCTGTATTAGGAAGGTTAAGTGTAAATGTTATTGTATTACCAACATCCGCAAAAGTAAGATTTGCTGTTTTTGTACTAATAATATTTGCGTTGTTTATTTGAAGAAGTGTAGTGTTGGAGCTAGCTGTATTCGATACCGGCGGATTACCTGGATCAACAGTAAACTCATATGTCGTTGATGCTGTATTCGGTGCTGGATTAATAGGTGGAATGCTGTTCACTGTAACTTGAAAGACGATACTATATATTTCATTTGGTGGAAGTGCTGCAAGTAATACACCTGTATTTGGATCCGCATTAGGTTGTAAAATGCCATCGACAGTTAATGTGTTAGGAACAAATGTGAGTCCACTTGGTAATACATCTGTGAATACAATATTAGTTGCATCCGTATTGCCTACATTGGCAATAGAAGTAGTGTAAAAAGCAGTTTGCCCGACATCTGCAAAGGATAGACTTTCATTTTTCTTCATAGATAATATAGCTTCTCTAATTTGTGTTGAAACAGGATTACTAATTGAAGTTTCTGCATCAGGCGGTGAGACTAATTGGTACGATGTCGATGAGAAATTTACAATTGGATTTTCAGTTGGTAATGACGTTACAGTAACCTGGAAAGAAACATTTACGGTAGTACCAGCTGTTATAGATCCGATATTTACACCGTTCACTGGATTTGCACCACTTTGAGGAATTCCATTAATAGAAAATGTGTTTGCAATAAAAGTAGTTCCGCTCGGCACGGTATCTGTGAATATAACATTTTGTGCGGAGGAATTTCCATTGTTTGTTAAAGTGACAGTATAAGTGAGTGTGTCTCCGATATGGCTAAATGCTTTATCAACTTGCTTTGATGAAAGAATGGTAGCTGTATTAATTGTAGTAAACGTTGTGTTTGAAGTAACATTTCTTGAAACAATTGGTGCATTTGGATCAGCGATAAATGTGTAAGAAGCAGTAGCGGAGTTGGCAATGGGATTTTGAACAGGGGTGGAAGTAGCGGTAACTTGAAATGCTATTGCTATTGAGCTGTTAGGAGCAATTGATCCAATTGTAATACCTGTATTAGGATTAAGACCAAGTTGTGTGATGCCATTTATTGTGACACTATCCGAAACGAACGTTGTACCGTCTGGAATAAGGTCAGTGAACGTAATATTCGTAGCATTTGTATTCCCACTATTCGTTAAAAGTGTCGTATAGGTAATAGTATCACCTAGTGTTACAAGTGTTTGATCAACTGATTTAATCATCGTTATCATAGCATCTAGTACAGGGTTTGTAACGATGTTCGTTGAAGTAGAAGTAGTAACAGGAACTGCGCTTGGATCAACGGTATAAAAGTATAAAATTGTATCGTTATCCATAATTGAACTTGAAGGGGGAACAGAAATAACAGTTACTTGGAAAGTAACGGTTACTGTTGCGCCAGGAGCGATATTGGGTATATTGACTCCAAGTGCTGGCCGTGCACCAAGTTGCTGCATACCATTGATTGTAACCGAATTTGGTATAAATGTAGTGTTGGCTGGAATAGCGCTTGTGAAAGTAATATTCGTTGCTGGTGTATTTCCTATATTTGTAATAGTAGTTGTATACGTAATTGTATCACCGACAGAAATAATGGATTTATCAGCACTTTTTGAGGTAGCTAATATTGCGCTATTTATTGTCGTAGTAACGGTATTAGATGAAGCGGTTTGAGTTATAACTGGTTGACTTGGATCGACAATATGCTGAAATTGTACAGAACTAGAATTAGAGATTGGATTTATACTTGGAATGTTTGTAACAAGTGCGTTAATAGTAATAACGGCCATTCCGCTTGGGTTTATATTTCCAATCTGTATTCCGTTCCCAGGATTTCCAATTTGCTGAGCACCAGAATCATTTACAAGAGTACCAGATATAAATGTCGTTCCATCAGGCAAAATATCCGTGAAAATTATATTTTGTGAAGTGACATTTCCAGGGTTGCTTAATGAAATTGTATAGGAAAGTGTATCCCCGATCTTCGCAAAAGTTTTATCTACAGATTTAACTGCCAAAATTTCTCCGGAATTTATTTGTGTTGAAACCGGATTAGATGTTGTACTTCGTGAAACAAGTGGTAAATTAGGTCCTGTCATAAATTGATAATTAATAGAAGCTCCGTTTACAACAGGTGAGTTTGGTCCTCCAGGTCCGATTGTAAAAATAGGATTTGGGATGCTAACTACTTGCACACGGAAGGTGACGTTTATAAAATCTCCTGCAATAATATCCCCAATTGGTATCCCATTCGCCGGATTTACTCCAGGTAATAAAACCCCACCTACTCGAACGCTATCTTCTATAAATACTGTATTATTTGGAATCGGATCTGTAAAAGTGATATTAGTAGCAGTTGTGTTTCCTATATTTTCTAATAAAACTGTATAAGTTAAAAATGAATTTCCGGGTGCGATGTCAGAAAATAGTCGATCGACACTTTTTGTTGCTTGAATAATTGCTTCGTTAATTTGCACTAAAGTTGGATTACTTGTAGCTGTTTCTGTCACTGGCGGCTGGGTAGGATCCACAATGATAGAATATGTCGTACTGGATTGATTCAACGTAGGATTTGTAGCTGGTATTGAGCCAACGATCGCTTGAAAACTAATTGTTGTCGTTCCTCCAACTGGAATTGGGTCTAAAGGAATCCCGTTATCTGGCCTAAATCCGAGTTGTAGGGTGGTATTAATTTGTACGCTATCAGGAACGAATGAAAGTTCAGGTGGTAATATATCGATAAAAACAGGTGTGTTTGCAGTTGTATTTCCGTTATTAGTGAGAGTAGTTGTATACGTAATTGTATCGCCAACAGCAGCAAATGCACTGCTCGCAGTTTTTGTTGCGATAACGGAAGCAGTATTTACTTGTGTAAAAGTTTTATTGGATTTAACTGTTCGTGAAACAGGTGGTTCATTAATATCTACAATAAAACTATATTGAAGCGATGATTTGTTAGGAATTGGATTCGGATTTGGGATCGTTGTAATGTTTACTTGAAAGCTGAGTATAACTGATGCATTTGAATTTATGTTACCGATATTGATACCATTTTGTGGATTTGTATTAGGAATTGTTGTTCCATTTACTGTAAAACTATTTGGAATAAACGTTGTACCATCTGGAATTAAATCTGTAAAAATAACATTGTTTGCGGTAGTGTTACCGGAATTAGTAATGGTAGAAGTGAAAGTAAGTGTATCTCCAATAGTAGCGAATGTTGAATTGACAGTTTTATTTATAGATAGAGTAGCATCAATAATTGGAGTAACCGTTGTGTTTGTAATTGTACTACCAACAGCAGGTGATTGGTTTGGATTCACTGTATATTCATAATTTACAAGGGCGTTATTTGTTAATGTGCCACTAGGCGGTATCGCTAAAATTTGTGCTTGAAAAGTAATAAATACAGTATTACCTGGTGGAATATCTGCTAAGTGAATACCAAGTGATGGATCTAATCCTGGTTGTGGAACATTATTGATAGTTACGGAGTTTTGGATAAATGAAGCTCCTGCGCCAAGCCCATCCGTTAAAACATTTGCACTAGCAGGGATATTTCCAGTGTTTGTAACTGCAATCGTATAGGTAACGATATCTCCAATTGCAGCTGTCGGTGTATTCACTGATTTAGTAGCGACGATCGTAGCGTTATTAATTTGAGTTGTTATTACGTTACTTAACGCATTGGCGGATGCTGGAGGTAAGTTAGGATTTACAATATATTGATACGTTGTATTACTTTGGTTCGGGATTGGATTTGGACTAGGGATAGAATTTACTTTTATTTGAAATGAGATTGTAGTATTTGCATTCGGATTGATTGGATCAATTGCAATTCCGTTTGCTGGATTTACATTAGGGAGTGTATTCCCATTTACTGTTACACTATTAGGAATAAACGAGGTCCCGTTTGGAATTACATCTGTAAATATTACATTTGATGCAAGTGTGTTCCCACTATTCGTTAAAGTAGTCGTGTACGTAATAATATCATTTACGTTAGCAAACTGTTTATCTGCAGATTTTGTAGCGGCAATTGAGGCGTTATTAATAGTTGTCTGTACCGTGTTAGAAGCCACCATCTGCATTACAGCTGGTTTGGATGGATCGTACGTATATTGGAATGTTGTGCCTGATTGATTTGTAATCGGATTTACAGCAGGGATATTTGGTACAAAAACCTGGAATGAAACGGTACGTGATGAATTCGCCCCGATCGTACCGATCAAAATACCGTTAGCAGGATTTGCATTTGCTATAGGGACATTGCTAATTGTTACAGTATTAGGAATGAACAGGGTACCCGCTGGAATGATATCTGTAAACGTTACATTAGAAGCTGGGATATTCCCGTTATTTGTTAAAATAGTCGCATATAATATGACATCACCAACATCAGCGAAATTTGTGCTCGTTAGTTTTGTAGCAACAATATTAGCAGTATTAATTTGTGTAGTTACTATATTACTAGTAGCGTTTTTCACAACAACAGGTAAACTTGGATCAGCGATAAAGCTATATTGAAGTGAAGCGCTATTTTGAATTGGATTTGGTGAAGGTAGCCCATTTGCACTTATTTGAAAAACAATCGTTGTAAAACCACCTGCAGGAATGGAGCCGACTTGAAGGCCGGTACTTGGGTCTGCACCTAGCTGTAAAGCGCCACCTATAAAAATACTATTTGGTACGATAGTGGTGCCGGGAGGGATTATATCGGTAACAACAACATTGTTTGCTGTAGTATTGCCAAGGTTAGCTAAGGAAATTGTATATGTGATTGGTTGCCCGACATCGGCAATAGTTAAATCTACCTCTTTGACAATAACTACATTTGCTAAATTAATTTGTGTACTTACAGTATTACTTAAAGATGTTTCTATAATTGGTGGATCACCTGGATTTAGAATGAAACTATACTGTGTACTCGATGAATTAGTTGTTGGATTTTGAGCTGGTAAAGCAGTGACAGTTACTTGATAAGAAACGGTAATTAATCCGCTAGCAGGAATGGAAGGTAACGGAACACCTATATTTGGATCTGCGTTATTTTGGAGTACACCGTTAATAAGGAAAGTGTTTGGAATAAAGGTAGTGCCATCTGGATTTGTATCTAAGAAAGTTGGACTATCAGCAGAAACACTTCCTGCATTCGTTAAAATAACGGTATAAGTTAATATATCTCCAACGGTAGCGAACTCTCGATCCACTGTTTTTGCCGAAATTACATTTGCTTCGTTTACTTGAGTAAATGTAGTAGTTGAAGTTGTATTTTTACTTACAGGTGAAGCATTTGGATCAACAATAAAGTTATAGGAAATGGAAGCGCTATTCAAAATAGGATTAGGATTTGGGATACTAGTTATTAATATTTGGAATGAAGCTGTAATTGTAGTATTAGCATTGATGCTACCAATATTGATGCTAGCTGGTGTTGCGCCCGGCTGAGTAACACCGTTAACTATAACACTGTTCGGTACAAAGGAAGTGCCATTCGCAATGGAATCGGATAGTAATACATTGTTCGCCGCAACATTTCCATCGTTTGTAAGAGCAAAGGTGTAAGTTAATACATCTCCAACTTCCGCAAACGCTTTATCTACAGATTTACTAGCATGAAGATTTGCTAGTCTAATTGTTGATGTAACAGAATTAGAATTTACTGTTTTTGAAGTTGGTGGCAGGCTTGGATTTACAGTGTAAATATAAGAGGAGAAAGCGTTATTAATGATAGGGTTTTGTGCAGTAATGTTAATGACTGTTACTTGGAAGGATAAGGTGAAAGTAGCTCCACCAGGAATTGTGCCGATAGGTAAAGCAACGAGAGAATCCACATTTTGCAAAACTCCGTTGAGCGTTACAGAACCTAATGTTAATATCGTTCCATTTGGAAGTGGATCTGTTAGTTGAACGTTATTGGCGGCCGTATTTCCACTGTTTGTAATAAGGATTGTATAACTTATCGTTTCGCCAATTGTGGCAAATTGTTTATTTGTAGACTTTGTTAATGTTAAATTCGCATTGTTAATTTGAGTAGTAACGACGTTAGAAGAAATGTTTTTCATAATGGGTAATTGGCTAGGGTTAACGGTGTACTGATAAGAAGCGCTTGATCCGTTAGATACGGCATTTGACACGGGTATTGTGTTTACTACTACTTGAAATGAAACACTTTTGGTTGTGCCAGTTAGGATGGATCCTATGTTCACACCATTAGCGGGATTAGCGCCAACTTGTGTCGATCCATCTATTGTTAAACTGTTTAGGACAAAAGTTGTTCCTGTAGGAATGACATCTGTAAAAATAACATTGTTCGCATTCGTATTACCTGTACCTGTAAAGGCAACAGTGTAAGTCAGTGTATCGCCAATATCTGCATAGTTTTTATCTACTGCTTTCGTCATTGTTACAGTAGCATTATTCACTTGCGTGGAGACAATATTCGTCGTGTCAGTCCCGCTTACTGCCGGCTGGTTTGGTACGGGAATGTATTGATATGTTGTTGTACCACTATTTAATATTGGATTTGTTTGTGGGATAGAAGGAACGAATACTTGAAAGGAAATGGTAGTAGTAGAATTTGCAGCAATAGATCCAATTGATATACCATTAGCGGGATTTGCTCCAGCTTGAGTAACTCCGTTAACAGTTACACTCCCTGGAATGAAAGTAGTCCCGCTAGGAATCGGATCTGTATATATAACATTAGTTGCAGCGATATTTCCTATATTAGCTAAGGAAATACTGTACGTTAACGTTTCACCAATGTCGGTAAAAAGTTTGTTAACTGATTTTGTTCCATTAATATCTGCGAGGTTAATTTGTGTTCCAGCAGAGTTGCTTGTTGCAAGACCGTTAAAAGTCGTTCCTCCGGCAATTGGTGTATATTGAAATGTAATATTAGCAGTGTTAGAAATAGGGTTTTGACTTGGAAGAGAAACGACAGTCGCTTGGAAAGCTACTGTACGAGAAGAGCCATTATTAATTGTCCCCAGAGATATACCGGCGACCGGATTTGCGTTTGTTTGTGGTACGTTATCTATCGTTACGCTTCCAGGTATAAAGGAAGTACCGTTAGGGAGAACATCTGTAAAAGTAACGTTATTTGCAGGAAGAAGCCCGGTGTTAGGAACAATAACTGTATAGGTTAGAATATCTCCAATTGTAGCGACACTTTTATTCACACTTTTAGTTGCTTGTATATTAGGTGAGTTTATATTGATTTGTAAACCGACTGTATTTAACATATATGCATCTCCGTTAGTAGTTAAACGAATTGCGGCAGATACTTGGGAATTTGTTAAATAAGGAGAAATATCAATGGAAGTAATGTCCCATCCTTGTCTTCCAGCGGAGATATTTGTACTTGTAGAGGCACTTTGATTTCGTGTTCCAAATGTACCAGTTGTATCTAAGTTCCCTGCAGCATTATTAATTTGAGAACCGAAGAAATTATTAACAGCATTATTTGGCCCAGATAATGCATTTAATGAACTGAAATTTGGTCCAAATAAAGCTTGATCCCCAGTTAAATCAGCATCCCCTTCAGTAGAACTTAAAAATAATCTCCCGCTTACAGGTCCCCCGGCAGGTGTTAAAAACCCTGAGACAGATACATCTGCACTACCGGTTTCTACAGAAACACGGTTACCAGCTACGTAAATTGTTAAATTTCTTGCGGATAAGGAACCGTTTTGATAAGCGACAATAAGCGTCCATCCTGCAGAATTAATGGCTCCATTAGAAGCGTCTAAAGGATCTACAAGTCCAGGAACAGAACCTGTTGTATAAGATCCAGATCCAGCAGCTTGAACGAGTGACGTTACATCCGCTGATCGTGTATAAAATCCAAATGTGACAGATCCAGAAACGAATGTTTGATTTGAAGCTGTAACAGCCGAAGGGGTAATTGAGTATGTTGACACAGGTGTTGTAAAAGAAACGGGATTTCCTAATACACTCGTAATGTTTTGATCCCGAGATAAATAGTTTCCACCCCAAACGAGTTCTGCGTAAAGAATAGTACTACCAGCAGGGATATTTAAAAGAGCGGTAGAACTATTTTGTGTATAGTTTAATGTTGTACCAGCAGGAAAAGTAGGTACTTGTAAAGCAGTATTCGTAGTTACGAATGCACCAATTGCACCGATTGTACCAGCACGGTTGAGATTGCTAATTTTACTTAAACCTAGTGTGTTTCCTGTAATAGCGAGTGCGCCGTTAGTGGTGGTAGAAAATCGATTCGTAATGGGCATGTTGTCACCTCATTTACAATAGAGTCTTGGTCAAAATAGGATATGTGTGTAACTGGTAAAGGGAAACATGTACAAGTTAATTCGGAAAGAATGATGCAAACGTCTAAATATGGGGATGGAGAATGAGTGAATTGGAAATTAGAGTGGAGCGTCTTAGGAAAGGAAAAATAGAGGATATTGTAGCATTATCTTCTCATATTGGCTGGGATTACAACAGAGAGGAAATTGAGACGATTTTGCATACGGGTATAGTATATGGTGTAGTAAATGAGAGGGAAGAGCTTATTGCTAGCGCAGCAATTATACTATACGGGGAGACATTAGCTTCAATTGGAATGGTAATTGTACATCCAGATTATAAAGGAAGAGGGATTGGAAAGATAATAACGGATTCATGTGTTAAAAGCGTATCAACTCAAACCCCAATTATGCTTATTGCCACGGATGAGGGGAAAATTTTATATGAAAAACTAGGATTCAGGGCTGTTAGTTATGTTTCTAAATACATATGTAACTCGTACAATGCGAATTACCATTGTGTAGGAAATGAAGAGTATATTGTGAATTATGAAGAACGTGATTTAGAAGATATAATACAAATAGATAAAGATGCATTTGGAACAAATAGAGAAGAGTTTTTAAAGTATCGAATTATACAAAGTGAACAATGTATTGTTACAAAGGATGCACAACAGAATGTATTAGGATACGGTATAAGTATACAAACGCCAGAAAATAAAATAATAGGACCAATTGTTGCTAAAAATGATAAGATGGCAATGAGAATGGTACATTATTTAGCAAAAGGGCATAATGGGAAATTAAGAATGGATGTACCAGAAGGAAAGAAAGATTTCATGAAAGAATTAGAGATTATCGGTTTTAAAAAGGTTAATACACCACCAATTATGATGAAAAATAGCGATAAATTATTAAAAAGGAATAATGAGCTATATAGTATTGCGGCACAAATTTTTGGATAAAAAAGAATCCTTCTGAATGAAGGATTCTTTTTCGTTAATCACGATATTGGTCGTGAGTTGGCTGAAAGAGATCTTCCTCGATATCTCTCACCATAGAAAAATGATCAACATTATAATGACCGTGTAGAGTTTTATTATGATGACCAATAATTTGCTCTGCAGACAATACGTCAGAATCAGTTGTGGAATGACCATTTTTAATTAATGTAACGTCAAATCCTTGTACAGTAGCTGTTCTAACTGCGGTGTCAATGCAATGTTCTGTTTTACATCCCCCTATAACAATATGATTAATTTTTTCTTCTTTTAAAAGTTCAAGTAAAGAAGTGCCATAGAATGAGTTTGTTGCTGCTTTATTAATAAGGATTGCAGACTGAGGTACTTTAATTTGATTATGTACTTCAAATCCTACACCACTACCAGAAGCAACATCGATATCTCTTACGAAAACAATAAGGGCATTTGAATCTATTGCTTTCTGTACGGCTGTATTTAGTGTAGATAATAGCTCGGTTTTACGAAAAACTTCATTTTCTTGTTCATTTCCATCAATTAATTCTTGCTGAGCATCGATAATTAATAGTGCTTGTTTCATTCGATATCCCCTTTAATATGAAATAAATTCCACTTTACATATTCTTTTATATTGTAAGGAACTCCTCTTTTTTCTAAGAAGTAGACGATAGATTTACAAAGTTGTCAAATAAATTTCATTCTCATAGAGTATAAAAACATGTATGATAAGAAGTGGAGAATTTTTGAGTAGGTGGGAATATCATGCAAACAGTAGAAGATTATCTTTCATTCTTACATACGAAAGGATTTAAATTATCAGAGGAAGCACAAGGATTTATTATGTTCGGACAAGGATATACTGGTGCATCTGATGGGATTGTGAACGTAGCAATAGAAGCGACGATTAAACATCAATTACAGTTTGATGGCAGTTATTTTGTTGCGTTATTAGAACGATTGAAAGAAGAAGAAATTACAGATAAAAAAAGCGCTAAGGCTTTTATGCGGAAGTTACAAGCGTAACTTCACGCAGCCTGCGCTTCTTTTTTTGTTTTGGAAGGTAATTCAACAAAAACCATACCTAGGAAAATACATAGACATCCAATAATGGCAGAAATAGAAAGCTGTTCATTTGCTACTAGAACACCTGTTAATGCTGCAAAAACAGGCTCCATTGCGAAGATTATTGCTACTCTCGTTGGAGAAGTGTGTTTTTGTGCAGAAGTTTGAATGAAAAAGGCAATTGATGTCGCAAATAGGGAAGTTAGAAATAGAGCGAATAAAAAGGATTGATTCGTCCATAGTGAAACTGAAAATAATTTTTCCCAATCTTCAAACAAAAAAGCGCAAATAGAAGAAAATATACCGACAGCTAATACTTGAGAGGTGCTTAGTAATAAAGGTGATATTTTCTTAGAAAAGAAACCGTTAACAAGAATATGGGCAGCAAAAGCAACTGCACAACCGAGAACGAGTATATCTCCAATGTTTAATTGAAAAGAATCACCAGCCGTTAATAAGTATAAACCTGCTGTTGCTACAGCAATGCCCATTACGATAAAAATGGTAGCTTTTTGTTTTAAAAAGATAAAAGACAAAATGGGTACCATAACGATACTAAGTCCTGTTAAGAAACCAGCTTTTGAAGAAGTTGTATAAAGTAAGCCGAATGTTTGTAATACATAGCCAACGCATAAAAAAAATCCAACGATTAATCCAGCGAGACTACTCTGTTTTATATCTTGTTTTGAAGATTTTTTTGAGAAAATCATTTGAACGAATAATAAAATAATTCCAGCGAATAAAAAGCGAATACCATTAAAAGTAAATGGACCAACGAAAGACATAGCATTTTGAACGACAACAAATGTAGCTCCCCAAATAAAAGAGACAAATAATAAAGCAAGAGGAGCAACCCAATCTTTTTTCACACTCATACCCCCGTTAATTTTGTAAGATAGCTTTTCTAGCTAATTCATCAGCAACTTTATTTTGACTACTTGGAGTCCACTTAATAAAAAAGAGATCGAAACTTTTTATGTACTGTAATGCTTCTTCTAATAGTGGTGCAAACATTTTATTTTTTGCGTATTCTTTTTCGACAGCTCGCTCGACAAGTTGCGAATCTGTACGAAAAGAGACAATGTTATAATTATGCTCCGTGCAATATTTTAATGCCGCAAGTAAGGCGTGGTATTCTGCTTCATGATTGGACATTGTCCCAAGGGGCAATGATAATTGTACAGCTGGTTGCACCCCTTTAATAAACACTCCAGCACCAGAAGGACCAGGATTTCCTTTTGATGCACCATCAATATATACTTCAATCAAAATGAGAAACCTCCAAATTATAAGATGATCCCCTACTTATATGTTTCTTTGAAGTAGGGGATAGAGTACTTTAGCCGATTGTAATACTATAACGACATGTAAATGTTTCATTCGCTTGTAAAGATTGAATTCCTTTTTTTTCCTTGAAATCTTTTGCCGGATTTACTTCATCAGCAATACCGTACCAAGGTTCAATACATAAGAAAGGTGCGTTTTCGCCTGGTGTCCATACGCCGACAAATGGGAATCCGTCAAATTCTACTTTTACAAATTTATTATGTTTATGAGAGCGAATAGAGATTTCATCCGTATTCATATTTTCAAAAATAAGCGCATCATTTTTGAATAAATCGTATGTAAGTGGTAATTCATTCGTATTTTCAGCAATTAATTGTTTTTTACTTGAAAGATAAGGTCCTTCTAATACGCTTGTTTCTAAGCGTTCAGAACCATTAAATGCTAAATGATAATCAGTAAATGATTCGCCCTCTAATAAGGGGAAGTTGAAACCAGGATGTGCTCCGATTGAGAAGAACATCTCTTTTGAAGCAGGATTATTTACTTCATATGTTACATGGACGATTTGTCCGTCTAGCTCATAAGAAACGAGTAATTCGAATTCGTATGGGTATTTTTTTAATGTTTCTTCATTACTAGTTACAATATAAGTGATTTTCGTTTCACTTTGTTCTTGTACAGAGAATGTAAGATCACGAGCAAAGCCATGTTGTGTTAAAGAATACGGTTTACCATCTACGTAGTATGTATTATCTACTAATCGGCCGACAATTGGGAATAAAATTGGTGCGCGGCGCCCCCAATAAGTAGAATCGCCTTGCCATAAGTATTCAGTGTTATCTTCTTTTAAGCGAACGCTTTGTAATTCTGCACCTTTGTCAGAAATGGAAACGATCACTTTTTCATTTTGAATTGTTGCTGTCATGAAGTGAAACCTCCTAAAACTTTCATATGTTTTATTATACGTTTTCTAAAAGAAAAAAGGTAGTTAATGATAGGAATCTATTGACGAGAGAGTGTCTATTGCGTAGAATATATTCTTGTTGCTTAAAAAACGAATAACGTGGTTCGAAACCATCCCACGTAAAAAAACTAAGGAGATTTTGTCATGAATATAAGGACATTAGTCGGTAATGGTATTTTAGCGGCATTATATATTGCTGTTTCTATGCTTATTCAGCCATTTGGCTTTACCAGTGTACAGTTTCGTATTTCAGAGATGTTTAATCATCTCGTTGTATTCAATAAGAAAGCAATTTACGGGATTGTATTAGGTGTATTTTTAACGAATCTCTTTTTCTCACCTATGATCGCTTATGATTTAGTATTTGGAGTAGGGCAATCCATTCTTGCATTACTTGCAACTATTATTTCTATGCGCTTCATTAAAGGTGTTTGGGCTCGTATGATTTTTAATACAGTTATTTTTACAGTCACAATGCTTATGATTGCAATTGAACTTCATCTTGCGTTTGATCTGCCATTTTTATTGACATGGCTAACTTGTGCAGTTGGTGAATTTGTTGTAATGGCAATTGGTATGCCTGTAATGTACTGGATTAATAAGCGAGTGCAATTTGAAAGATTTATGCAATAGATGAAAGAGCTGTCCTTACTTAGGATGGCTCTTTTTGTATGTGATTAAATTGTATATAATACTGTGACTCTTGGTCAACTATCCCCACTGTGATGAAACGTTTCAGTGGGGGCTTGAGTTAGAACTCTAGGTCTTTTCATCTATCGCTAGACAGTTTGACGCTCTAGAATTCATGCCACCTTACGGTAACACCCCAAGTAAGTTTTTGGTTGGTACTAGAAACGAACAATCGTTTCCCCACTTGCACCACCCTTTTGAAAAAGAGCAGTTCTTCCTTATGGAAGAAGCCACCACTCAGATGAATCCGGCGTGTGCTACAAGCCCCGACAAGTCGAGTACACATGGATGGTTGACACACCCACTAAGCTATGCCGAAGCAACAGCCTTACGTGTTTGCACTTCTAATAGAATCGGCGTTTTCACTTTAAGATTTTCATCCAATTCTACAACTCTTGATTTTTCCAATGTATTCAACGCGCCATTAATATCAGCATGGATACATGTTCCTGCTTTACTTTGGTACAGACCACGAGTGATTCGTTTGCCACTAAAGCGATAATGCGTCCTATCATCCTTAGACCAAACTGGAACCCTATCTTTATCAAGAAAACTAGCTTTTGAAGTATAGCTTTCTTCTTGTTTTAAAAATCGGATGCCTTCTTTTACACATTTATTCTCAATTGCTGCAATCAGTTTATGAAATGGAATTTGAACAAACTTTTGATTATTCTTTTTTCCCATATCAGATTTTTGTTTCCAACCAGTGTTATACCCTACGACAACCGTATCTATGTTGCATGCTTTCACTTTTTTGAACAACAAACCTACAGTTTGTGAAATGTAACCATTTATTTGTCTTTCTCGTTTATGCCAAAGTGCAGCCATTTTATTCGTTACAACACGTTTGGAAAGTCCATTTTCCACATTTTTCAGTTGGAGATTACGTATCATTTTGTTGAAGTACTGGTTAATGGATTTTAATTTTTTCCCATCAATTAAAAATGCATCACCTGTATTTGTTACGCAACTTAATAATCTATCTACACCTAAATCGCAACTCAAAGCGTTACTAGTAGTCGTGGATTGTTTCTTCATTTGAGAAACGTGCATCTCATATGTGTAATGCACCTCAAAGAACCGACCTTTTTGCTTCGGTACAATCTCAATGTAGGAGATTTTTTTATGTCTTAAGTTTTTTGGCATACGTATTTTAATGGAACCGAATTTTTTTCTGAATGCCACATTCATGGGAATCATCCAATACCCGTTATCATCCACTTTTGGAACTTGATAGATTTCAATAATTCGTTTATCAGTTGAACGAGAATAATTCGGAAACTTAGGACGACCTGTGAAGGTTTCAGGTTTTTTCTTCCATTGTTCCAGTGCTTTAAAAAAGCTCTTCACTTCTGTAAATAAGGTTCTACGAATCGCTTGAACAGAGTTTGATTGAATGCCCCAGTAGTTCATATCGGCTTGCATGGCGGTGTCCACTTCTTTTACAGTAGCCATTTTATTATGGGTCAAATAACTTTGTTTAATCGTGTACAATCCAACATTTCGTAACGCTTTTGAACTATGTGACATGCGTTGCAGTAAGCGGAATTCTTTTGCTGTGAGACAAGCTCGTCCGATATTCTGTTTCTGCGTGAATCGTTGCATGGTTTCTCTTTTCTTTTGTTTACGTAATACTTTCACTGCTTTCTTTCTAGCCATTGTTTTCACCACCTTTCTCAGAGAGTTCATGAAAATTATTGCTTTCCTTGTGAGTCAATGTACTTACGGATAGAATCTATAGGTACACCGCCCGTTGTTAAAAGACAATAACTTCGAGACCAAAACATTTCTTTCCATAGATCATGTTTTATCTTAGGAAAATCTCGTTTCAGGAAACGAGAACTAACACTTTTGTAACTGTTAATCGCTTTTGACAAAGCATTATTTGGAACGAAACGGAACAAAATATGAACATGATCTTCATCGTAATTCCTTTTGGCTCAAGTAACCAAATGATTATTATTATCCAATTTCGTTGTCTTACGATATATTCCCTCCTTATCTACGACAGATTATATCGTAAGACAAAAAGAAACAAATATTCGCCCTCAAAAAATTGTTATGAACGAAACAAAAGTGTTTGGTCTACCTTCTGACGGCAATTCATCTCCACCTGAATTGTTGGGTTTCACCCGTAACGCAAATCAGATGGAGTCTGCTTGCCGAAAGAGATAAAATAAAGTGAGGCTTTCATTAGCTGGCTACATATAAGAAGTCTTATAAAAGGGGAATCTAGTATGAAATATAAAATACATTGGTTGTATAAAACGAAGCGTGGTTTACAAACTGAATTAACAACAGATTATATGAACATAGAAGAAGTGCTTCAATTTGCGGAGGATTTTGAGAAAACAGGTAGGGTGAAAGAACTTTTATTTTTCGATGAAATGGACGCGGAATGGTCATTAAAAGAAATGAAAAAACTGAGTAAGCAAGTGGAGGAAGATCCGCAAGAAATTCAAGTTTATTTTGATGGTGGTTATGATGTACAGACGAAAGAAGCTGGGGTTGGTATATGTGTATACTATAAAAAAGGAAATACAAATTACCGAATTCGTCGCAATGCATACATAGAAGGCATATATGATAATAACGAAGCGGAGTATGCAGCATTATTATACGGGATGAATACACTCGAGGAATTAGGAATTAAATATGAAGCAGTTACACTTCGTGGAGATTCTCAAGTTGTACTGCAGCAATTAGCTGGTGAATGGCCTTGCTATGATGAACATTTAAATCATTACTTAGATCAAATTGAACAAAAAGCGAAGCAAATGAAATTAAAACTTATTTGTGAACCGATATCTAGAAAACAAAATAAAGAGGCACATCAATTAGCAGCGCAAGCATTAGAAGGGACGACAATTGATAGTCATAAAGAAATAACCGAATAGAGAGGTGCACACGTGAAGAAGAAGCAACTCATTACAGAGGTAAATGACTTATTAGAAACGTATTGCGGAGGGTGTTTCCTGCAGGAACATAATCGGAAAAATCATAGTAAATACTATGCCCATTCTTTTTGTATACGGCAATGTACGGTTGGAGAGAAGTTGAAAAAGTATGGGGAGCAATTGTCATAAAAAAACATCCAGAGAATTTTCTCTGGATGTTTTTTAGTGCTTCGCTTCATGTAATTGATGCTCGCATTTACTTAATTTTTTTTCTTCATTCATTAGAAATGGCTCATCTAAATCCGTTGCAACGGATTTCATGATTTCAAGCTGAGAACGAGCCGATTCTACTGCAGTAGTGGCATGCTCTAATGTGTCTGGATCCATTGAAATTGTTGCAGAACCTACCATTTTTTGTGCAGTTTCTACACGGAATTTTACTTCTTCAAAATCATTTACATGTGACCCCATTGTTATTGCCTCCTTTGTATTTTGCGCATTTCACATAGTTTTTGCTCTGGAAAACGGAAATATACAAAGGAATAACAAAGGAGGTTACCAAGTAAGGTAACCTCCTGTCATAAGTGGGATTAAAGTTTTGCCACGTTAGCAGCTTGAGGTCCACGGTTTCCTTCAGTAATGTCGAAAGATACTTCTTGACCTTCCTCTAAAGCTTTGTAGCCGTCGCTTTGAATAGCAGAGAAATGTACGAATACATCTTCAGAGCCTTCCATTTCGATAAATCCAAAACCTTTTTCATTGTTAAACCATTTTACTTTTCCTTGCATGTCACAATTCCTCCTAAAAACGATTCCTTTTTTCATTTAGTGAAATTCATTAAAAAATAATAAAAATAAAAAATGCTATATTCTCGAATATTCTGCTAAATGATTAATTTAAATATACATGAATTGGTAGAATTTAGTCAAGTAAGCGTTTTTAAAATTTTGTATTTTGAATTAATTTTTTCTTGAATTTTTAAAAAGGTATAGGACAAGCCGAGTATGTAATATTCTTAAGTGAATGCTGTACATAATGAGGTGAAAGAATGGATGAGTCTTATTTATTAGATAATGAAGGGATGAAAAATAGAGTCGACATACCGAATTGGGTTGCAAAAGAATTTCATGATTTTTCGAGTGTCGTGTTAGAACCAACCTTCCCGTGTTATTTCGGTTTAACAGCTTTGAAGAAGAATGAACTTCGTTATTCATTTCTCTCTCATAATGATTGGAGTCATTTGCCCAATACAATGTTAACTTTTTTGGAGCTAATGAAAGAGCGGCCGATTGTAAGAAGAGGATTTTTTCTTTTTGTGGAACCGGAATGTGAAGAAAAATCAATCGAATATTATCGAGATTATTTTTGGAAAGTACTACAATATTTGCATGAACAAGATAATCAATTATGGCCAAAGCAAATCCCGAAAAATCCAGACCATCATTTATGGGAATTTTCATTTGGTGGTGAACCAATATTTGCATTTGGGAATGCGCCAGCTTATAAACAGCGAAAGACTAGGCATTTAGGAAATTCTCTCGTTATTGGATTCCAGCCACGAACTATTTTCGATGGATTAGAAGGAGATCGTCCTAAGGGGTCGTATTCAAGACAAATGGTCCGTGAACGAGTTGAAAAGTGGGATCAGTTGCCGAAGCACCCTAACATTAGTCACTACGGCGATCCTAATCATCGTGAATGGAAACAATATTTCATAGGGGATGATATTGAGCCGATTAAAGGTAAATGTCCTTTTCATCATAGGGTAGAGAAATAAGAGCCATCAACTGGATGGCTCTTTTGCATATTTTGGATAAAAAAGGGTATTGTATTAGTGAATAATTTTTATGAAAGCTAGTCTATTTTCTTTATTTGCATCATTACTTAATAGTAAAAGAAGTAGAAAGGATAGAGTGATGTTTGGAGCAATTATACAACAAATAGTATTAGGTATTTCATTAGCTGCACCTGTAGGTCCGATTAATATTGAAATGTTAAAACGAGGAATTGAACGTGGATTTTGGCATGCGTGGATTGTTGGAATCGGAGGAATGACTGCTGATATTTTGTTTATGCTGCTTATTTATTTTGGTTTATCTTCTGTGTTTATGTATACATATGTACAAGCTTTTATGTATTGCGCTGGTTTTTTCTTGTTGTTTTATTTAGGGTTTCAAAGTGTAAAACAAGGAATTTCTCACTCTAATATGGAATATAAACAAGAAGAGATAGGTGGCCTTAAACAATCTTTTATGGCAGGATTTCTAATTGCGATATCCAATCCATTAAATCTCGTTTTTTGGTTTGGTATATATGGAAGTACACTTAGCTCGTTGCTTACAAAGGTAACAAAACAAGAAGCTTTTTTGTACAGTCTTTGTATTATTGTTGGTATTATTTTGTGGAATTTAAATATTGCTTTTTCTGTACATTTTGGAAGAACTTTATTAAAGAAAAAAGCACTTGGCTATATTACAGCCGGAGCAGGTATTATTTTAGTAGGATATTCTATCCAATTTGCATACAAAGCTTTACAGTTGTTCATATAAGATTGAAGGGGAGATTTTTATGTATCGAACCACTATTGACGGAAAAGAAATTATCATCACTTTAGCACCAAAAATCCGAAAAGAAATTACTGATAGGAATCCACTATATGAAGCGGTATTTAAAAATGCAGCAAGGTTACTGCAAACGAAACAACCAACGTTTGCGGTAAATCATGAAGTATTTGGTCTCATTATTGGAGAAGTACAAAGAGGAGAAGTAACAGTGTTTGCATTAGAACACATTATTCCGAAGCAAAATATATTTGGTCCGAACACTTTTTTCTCGACAATAGAACAGCAGGCAAATTTGTAAAGTGAATGGAATAAGAATGAAATGGAAAAAAATGGTCGTAACGATATGTTGCGGCTGTTTTTGTGGAAAAGGGGGAAGTAAGATGAAGAGAGTGGTGAAAGAGTTTTTTTTACAACATGATATTGTTATTATGTATAGTGTTCTATTAATTTTTATTATTATTTTAAAAATGCAATTTTTTACATGGATTGGTATGTTAGCGTGTATGTTTGGGATTGTTTTTTATACGTTTAACGAATATATGACACACCGTTTTTTATTCCATTTAAAGCCGCCTAAAAACGCATTTTTATTAAAAATGTTAAGAAGATTACATTATGATCATCACGTATATCCAGATGATTTAAAACTTTTATTTTTGCCTGTATGGTTTAGTATACCTAGCTTTACTATATATTTACTTATAACGTATGGTATTACAAAAAGTGTTACTGTTACACTTTCATTCGGAATCGGAATGATTATCATGCTCCTCGTTTATGAATGGAAACATTATATTGCACATAAACCGATTCGTCCCTTCACTAAGTTTGGAAGATGGCTAAAAAAACAGCACATATTACACCATTATAAAAATGAAAAGTTTTGGTTCGGAGTTTCAAATCCAGTATTCGATTTTATATTTAGAACACTTAAAGATGGAAAAGACGTTGAATTAAGTGAAACAGCTCGTAATTTAGAAAAGGAGACAAAGAAAGAAGTAGTGCGATAAGCACTACTTTTTTATTCTATTAATGGGAATAAAAGTTTAATCGAATCAATCAAATTTTATGTTAAAAAAGTATATTGAAAATTTAGGAGAAAATGACGAAAAATGTCTATCGAAAAATCTTTGCAGGAATGTACGGATTGTCTAAAATGAAAATAAGTTTCTGAATATTTATAAAATTTAGTCTTTATGTATGCAAGGTGAATTGTATTTTAAGTTAAGAGAGGGGACCAGAGAATGAAACGAGATGATACGTCAGCACGTAAGTTAAAAAATGAGGTGAATTATACAGAAGTTGTTCAGTCTGAAGAGTTTCAATTGTTATTAAATACGAAAAAGAAGTTTATCATTCCGATGAGTATTTTCTTTTTAAGTTTTTTTATAGCACTACCTATTTTAACATCGTATTCAAAGGTGCTTAATACACCGGTGTTTGGTGATGTGACATGGGCATGGGTATTTGCTTTTGCGCAATTTATTATGACATGGTCATTATGTATGATTTACAGCAAGAAAGCCGAATCCTTTGATGAAATTTCGCAAAAAATTCTGCAAGATATGCAAAAAGGGAGGGGCTGAATTTGAATACTACTGCGTTTGCACTATTTTTAATTATTGTTCTTGGTACGCTCGTCATAACCTATTTTGCATCAAAAAAAACGAAAAATGCGAGTGAATTTTATACGGCTGGAGGGGGATTAACTGGCTGGCAAAATGGTCTGGCTATTGCTGGGGATTACATGTCTGCTGCGTCATTTCTTGGTATAGCCGGAGCGATAGCGTTAACTGGGTTTGATGGGTTCTTTTATAGTATCGGCTTTTTAGTTGCTTATTTAGTTGTTCTATATCTTGTCGCAGAACCGCTTAGAAATTTAGGGAAGTACACGTTAGCAGATATGATTGCGGCACGTTTTGATGCGAAAAAAGTTCGTGGTATAGCAGCGCTTAATACGATGACGATTTCAATTTTTTATATGATTGCACAATTAGTTGGTGCGGGTGCACTTATTAAACTATTATTAGGTATTGAATATACAACATCTGTATTAATCGTAGGTACACTTATGACTGTGTATGTTATTTTTGGAGGAATGACAGCTACGAGCTGGGTTCAAATTGTAAAGGCTGTACTACTTATGGCAGGGACATTTATTATTTCTGTTATCGTTTTCTCCAAATTTAATTTCAGTGTGACTGAAATGTTCGCTCACATGAAAACAGCTACTCCATTAAAAGATTCGTTTTTAAATCCAGGAGTAAAGTATAAGGATGGTCTTGATACACTTTCTTTAAATTTAGGACTAGTCCTTGGTACAGCGGGATTACCACATATTCTTGTCCGCTTTTTTACAGTACGTGATGCAAAAACTGCACGTCAATCTGTTGTATATGCGACGTGGTTAATTGGCGCGTTTTATATTATGACAATTTTCTTAGGGTTTGGAGCAGCAGCGTTTGTAGGAAAGGAGGCGATTATTAAAGCAAACTCTGCTGGTAATATGGCAGCACCTTTATTAGCAAAAGCATTAGGCGGAGATTTCTTATTTGCTTTCGTATCAGCAATTGCTTTTGCAACTATTTTAGCTGTAGTAGCAGGACTTGTGTTAACAGCAGCATCAGCATTCGCGCATGATTTTTATAATGAGATTATCCGTAAAGGAAAATCAACGGAAAAAGAGCAAGTGTCAATGGCTCGTTATGCGTCTATTGGAGTAGCGATAGTATCTATTATACTTGCTTTATTTGCTCAAACATTAAACGTAGCATTTTTAGTATCACTAGCATTTGCGGTTGCAGCGAGTGCAAATTTACCGGTTATATTATTTACAATCTATTGGAAGCGTTTTAATACAACAGGAGCAATTTCTGGTATGATTGTTGGTCTTGTATCAGCGATTGTTCTTGTAGCGTTAAGTCCAAATGTTTGGAACCCAGTAGCTGGAAAAGCTATTTTTGTTGGAGAAGCGATATTCCCATATACGACACCTGGAATTATTTCGATCCCGCTCGGGTTTCTTGCAGCATATTTAGGAACTGTTTTCTCTAGTAAGAAAGAAGATGCAGCGAAATTTGATGAAATTCTTGTGAAATCTAATACTGGTCATGGTATTAGTGATGCATCTTCGCATTAAAAAAGAGGAGCTTTTCGAAATATAAGAAAAGCTCCTCTTTCTTTTGACATTTTCTTATAAATATTACTTTAATTTTGGTAGGATTTGTCTTGTGTTTGTGGAATGAAAATAGGCAGGGAGAAATTTAACTCATCATGGCACCAGCGCAGCTTTGTGAAAAATAAGTTGTTATGGAAGGTGGAAGAAATGATGAAGACAAAACAAACCGATGAATTATTAGCAAAAGATGAGCAATATGTGTGGCACGGAATGCGTCCCTTTAGTCCAAGTAGTACAATGGTAGGGGCAAAAGCAGAAGGGTGCTGGGTTGAAGATATACAAGGAAAAAGATACTTAGATGGTATGAGTGGTCTTTGGTGTGTAAATAGCGGATATGGAAGAAAAGAGCTTGCAGAGGCAGCTTATAAGCAATTGCAAACATTATCATATTTTCCGATGTCACAATCACATGAACCAGCAATTAAGCTCGCTGAAAAGTTAAACGAGTGGCTTGGTGGAGAGTATGTTATTTTCTTCTCTAATAGTGGATCAGAAGCGAATGAAACCGCTTTTAAAATAGCAAGACAATATTATGCTCAAAAAGGTGAACCGCATCGTTACAAATTTATGTCACGTTATCGTGGTTATCACGGAAACACAATGGCAACGATGGCGGCAACTGGCCAAGCACAACGTAGATACCAATATGAGCCATTTGCTTCAGGGTTTTTACATGTAACGCCTCCAGATTGTTACCGCATGCCAGAAATGGAATCACAAAATATTTATGATGTAGAATGCGTAAAAGAAGTAGATCGTGTTATGACATGGGAATTAAGTGAAACGATAGCAGCATTTATTATGGAGCCAATTATTACAGGCGGAGGTATTTTAATGCCACCACAAGACTATATGAAAGCAATTCACGAAACATGTCAAAAACACGGAGCACTACTTATAAGTGATGAAGTTATTTGTGGTTTCGGGCGTACAGGAAAAGCATTTGGGTTTATGAACTATGACGTTAAGCCTGATATCGTTACGATGGCAAAAGGTATTACGAGCGCATATTTACCATTATCAGCAACAGCTGTAAAAAAAGAAATTTATGAGGCATTTAAAGGAACAGGAGAATATGAATTCTTCCGCCATATTAATACATTTGGTGGAAATCCAGCGGCTTGTGCATTAGCGCTTAAAAACTTAGAGATTATGGAAAATGAAAATTTAATTGAGCGCTCTGCACAAATGGGTTCGCTTTTATTAAATCAATTAAAAGAAGAAATCGGAGAACATCCACTTGTTGGTAATATTAGAGGGAAAGGGCTATTAGTTGGAATCGAACTAGTAAATGATAAAGCGACGAAAGAACCAATTGATAATGACAAAATTGCAAGTGTTGTAAATGCTTGTAAAGAAAAAGGGCTTATTATTGGGCGTAACGGTATGACAACAGCAGGTTATAATAACGTTTTAACATTAGCACCGCCGCTTGTTATTTCAGGTGAAGAAATTGCTTTTATTGTCGGAACGTTGAAGACAGCGATGGAACGTATTTAATAAATAGAACGAGAGGAGCGAGCTGTAATATAAGGCTCGCTTTTGTTTACAAGGAGGAGCTTTTAATGGAGAAATATGATCCTAACAAACATTATCACATTGGTTATTATGAAGACGGATATGATTTAGAAGTGACAGCGTACAAAAGAATAAATGAGGCAGTTTGGGATGCATATATTCCACACTATGAGGTAGATGATTTTTACAAAAAAGTGGAGGAAATGAAGCTAGGTGAATATATAGATGATTATGGCATTAAGGTGTATTCATTTAGTAATGATATCGATGATGAAGAAGCGCGAACTATGTTTGAAAACTGGTTAAAAATGAATGGAATTGTTTAAAGATAAAATGAAAAAGGAGATTGCTATCTTATAAGAGAGCAATCTCCTTTTATTATATGAAACTTATTTACTTGCTTTCATTGCTTTATCTTTTGCACCAAAAGTGTATTTTAACATTGGTGGTGTAATCATCGTTGTTAAAATAACTACGATAACGATTGCTGTAAAGTAATCTTGTGCTAATAGGCCAGAAGAAAGTCCTGTTCCTGCGATGATAAGTGCAACTTCACCACGAGAAACCATACCAGCACCGATAATTGCAGAAGACTTTGCATCAAATCCAGTGATTCGTGCACCAAATCCACAACCGATTAGTTTTGTGAATACAGCGATAACTGTTAATGCTAAGATGAACCAAATTTGATCGCCAATACCGTCAAATGTAATATTCATACCGATACTAACAAAGAATACTGGAACGAACATAGCGTAAGCAATTGGTTCTACTTTCTTTTCTACTTCATGTTTGTAGTTCGTTTGAGAAATAGCGATACCAGCTGCGAAAGCACCGATAATACCAGCAATTCCTAATAGTTCGCCGAAGTATGCGAATGAGAAACAGATGATAAGCGCAGCACTAACGATAGACTCAGATACGCGAAGCGGTGATAACCAACGCATGATTGCTGGAACACCTTTCCAACCAATTAAAATGATAGAAGCAAAGAATACTACTTTCTTCAAGATAATCATTGTTAAGTTAACGTCATCTGTGCCTAAGAAGCTCATTGCAAATGCTAATAAAATAACAACAAGAATGTCATCAAATACAGCGGCTCCAAGCATCGTCGTACTTTCACGTGTTTTCATTTTACCTAAATCACGAAGTGTTTGAACGGAAATACTAACACTTGTTGCACATAGAAGTAATCCTAAAAAGACAGCATTCCCTTGTTCCATACCGACAACAAGACCGGCAACGTAACCACCTACGAATGGAAGAACGATACCTCCAAGTGCAACAGCTAAAGAAGAATTACGATTTGCGTTTAATTCTTCTAAGTCTGTTTCAAGTCCTGCCATAAACATTAAAAGAATAACTCCGACATTACTTAATTGTGTTAGAAGTTCTGAATTTTCAATCCATCCGAATATAGCTGGACCGATAACGATACCAACAATTAATTTACCGAGTACAGAAGGTTGACCTAATCTAACACTAAGGTCACCAGCGAGCTTTGTACTTAATAAAATAAGTGCAATCTGAAAGAAAAATTCGAATTCCATTTGATCCTCTCCTCATCATTTTTTATTTTTATCATACGATTTCTCGGAATTTGCCTAATGATAATATGTAAAGATCCATTAAACAAAGGGTCTGATTACGAGTTCTTTTGAACTTGTAATTTGAACCTGTAATTAATATATAATAAAATTTATTAAAAATCAATGAAAAAATAGCAGATTTTCATGAGAGGATTCGTTTTAGAAACGGGGGATATAGATATATAATAGGAAGTAATAAAGTTTACATATAATGAATGGAGAAAGAAAAATGTTATTAAATCAACGTTTTACAATTGGGGAAATGGCGAAAATGCATAATATAGCGGAATCTACATTACGTTATTATGATGAAAAAGGGATTTTTCATCCGTCAATTGTTGACCCTCAAACCAATTATCGTTATTACACAATTGATCAGTTTTCACTATTAGATACGATTAAATTTTTACGCCAATTGAACATCCCGTTAAAGGAAATAAAGAAATATATTGATGAACGAAATCCATCTTATGCGCTGAATTTACTTGAAAAACAACAAGAAATGATGCTGAAAAAACAAAGAGAAATCGAGTATGCTTTGGCAAAAATGGAACATAAAATCCATTTAATGAAGAAAGCGACGAAATCTGAAGCAAATCAAATTATTTATAAAAAGATACCGAAACGAAAAATTACAGCAATTGCAGTTGCACCAAATACAACGGATGATATGTTTGAATATTATATCCATTCGTTGCAAAAAAATATGAAGCAAATTGATAATAGTTTATTTTCAGGTGATATCGGTGTAACAGTTTCAAAAAAAGCATTAATGCAAAATGAGTTTCAAGCATATAACAGTGTGTTTATTTTATTGGATTACATGCCTTTTGAAGCGCATACTTCAGATGAAATAAAAGAAGGGATATTTGCCTGTTCTTATCACCATGGACCATATGAAGAAACAGACGCAACGTATACGGAATTATTAAAGCACATTGATAACGAAGGATATGAAGTGTGCGGAGATGCACTGGAACTTGCATTAATTGATTGGTCCGTAACAGAAAATCCGAAGGAGCAAGTAACGGAAATTCAAATACCTGTTGTTAAAAAATAGGCTTATATATTTTTCGATTCTCTATTGACCTTCAAGTAACTTGAAGGTTTAAACTGTGAACAGAGCATTGAAAAAGGAGCATTTATATGATGGAAACAACAGAAAAATTAAGAGAAAAACCAATTAAAAGTTTATTTATTACGTATTTAATACCAGCTGTTCTTGGGATGGTATTAATGTCGGTTAATATTGTGATTGATGCAGTCATGATTAGTAGAGGAGTTGGAGCGAACGGTTTAGCCGGAGTAAACGTAGCTATTCCAGCATTTTCAATTTTCTTCTCTATTTCATTATGGATTGGAATGGGCGGAGCAACGCTATATTCCATTGCACTAGGTGAAAATAAACTGGAAAGAGCAAGGTCTATCTTTACTCAATCTATGACAGTAGCAGTTGTTATCGTTGGCGTTTTAGCGGCTATTTGCTTATGGAGAATAGAAGATTTAGCATATTTATTTGGTGCGAATGAAGTGATTTTACCATACGCATTAGACTATTTACAGGTGTTATTAACATTTGGAATGATATACGTTTTAGAAAATATTTTAAGTACATTTATACGAAATGACGGAAATCCTAATTTAGCAATGGCAGGTCTTGTTGTAACGGCTGTATTAAATATAGTGTTCGACTATATTTTTATTTTCATCTTTGGATGGGGTGTAACTGGTGCTGCTTCAGCTACTATTCTTTCAGCGGCAATTGGTTTCCTTGTATTATTAACTCACTTCTTTAGAAAAAGTAGTATTTTAAAATGGACGAAATTCCATTTTGAATGGGATACGGTTAAACAAATTATGGTGATCGGTTTCCCAAGTTTTACAGCAGAAAGTACAGTTGCAATCGTAACGATCGGTTTTAACATTGCGTTCGTTCAATATGCAGGAGAACTAGGTGTAGCTTCTTATGCGATGGTGAATAGTATTCATGCAATGACATTGCTATTATTCTTCGGTGTTGGTGCAGCGTTACAACCAATCGCTAGTTTCCATTACGGTGCAAACTTATCAGAAAGATTGCGTGAAGGATTGCAGTTTGCTGTAAAAATTGCGCTTGTACTCGGAGGTATTGCAATTGTTGTCGGTTTATTCTTCGGGAAATATATTATAGGTTTATTTAATGTTCAATCGCCAGAACTACTGGAGTTAACGTTAACAGGTATTAGTTTATTCTTTATTCAATATGTATTTTTAGGCTATAACATTGTATATGGAGAGTACTTCCAATCAGTGCGACAAACGAAAAAATCAGTACTTATAATAATGAGCCGAGGTTTATTATTTGTTATCCCATTGTTTTGGATTATGCCAAAAGTATTTGGTATAAACGGAATTTGGCTCGTTATGCCAGTAGCGGAAGTATTGACAGCAATTATCGTATTTACGATGAATCGTATGAAACATCCTGTTCCGTTAAACATGGTGAGAGAGAAAAAAGCAATATAGTGAAGAAAATCCCCTTGAACAAGTAAGGGGATTTTTTTTCATTCTTTTAAACTAATCGCAAAAGATCCATCTGTCTCCTGCACAGAAGCGAAAGCCACATTTTTAATATTTGTAACGCCTTTCTCCATTAACTCTGCATGTAACCACTTTTCATTTTTATGGATTAATTTTAAGTTATCGTATTGAATTTGTGAATCAACGATAAGAGCAATTGGTAAGCCTGCATACTTAACATTTATATTCATATCTTTTGGAGTCAGAGGCACAAGTTCTCTTTTTGGTAAAATACTAATAGCTCCATTCGCTTCTAATATCGCATACTCGATTTCATGAACACTTGGATATCCTGCGACGCGAAGGTTAGAAAGCAATTCAGGGATCGGATATCTACTTTTTTGTAAGTTCTCAAAAATAATATCACCATGTTTAATTAAAATAATGGGGTGTCCGAGAATAAAACGATTTAGTTTGTTGAGTAGGCTTAATTTTGTAAGAAGCAAATGCAAACATGTAATAACGACCATACCGAGAAATGCTTGTAAAGCACCAGCGACTGGTATGGCTTGAAAAGCTAAATAAGATAAAAAGATAATAGCCCCAAAATCATGAGGAGTTAGTTGTGCTAATGCAGATTTACCAAGTAGCTTAAGTGATAGTAAAAATAAGATGAAAAAGAATGATACGTTACATAAAAAGAGAAGCAATAGGGACACTCCTTCGTGCGAAGTTGTACTTACTATTCCCGAAATTAATAGAAATATTACCTTTTGGAGGATAAATTAGGCTTAATTGGAATTCGTCTGTATACAAACGAATAAATGGATATTATGATAAAGGAAGTAAAGGGAATAGGGGTATATGGATATGAGAAAGAAGAAAATAATCAAGTATATTTTAGTTGTTATAATGATTTGCGCCGTATATGCGGGGTTTTTACAATATAACATTTATAAGCATGGGCATATGAATGCAATTGATGATGCGGATTATATAATTGTACTAGGATCGAAAGTAAATGGAACAAAACCTTCTTATTCATTGCAATATCGTATTGATAAAGCAGCTGAGTATTTAAAATTACATGATAAAACAATTGCTATTGTATCTGGAGGCCAAGGAAAAGGTGAAGATATTACAGAAGCATTAGCGATGAAACAAGGATTAATGAAACAAAATATTGCAGAAGACCGCATTATAATGGAAGATAAGTCGACGAGCACAGATGAAAATATTAAATTCTCAAAGCCGTTAATTCCAGCCAATATGAAAAAAGGTATGATCGTAACAAACGATTTCCATATGTTTAGAGCGAAAAAAATAGCTGCAAAACAAGGTTTGCAATTAGAAGGGCTTCCGGCCAAAACACCGAAGCCAATTATCATTCCATCGAATGTACGAGAATATTTAGCGATTACGCAATATTGGTTTATGAATCGAATATAGTTAAAGTAATCCCGCCCAAAATTTGAGGCGGGATTTATTTCGAGGAAAATCTTACAAAAATGTCATGTTCATGAAAGGTAAAGCGATAGTTTCTGGAAAGGTTTCCTGACATAATGAAGGTAATAAAAAACTTTAGAGGTGAATCGTATGAAAGGAAATAATATTTTATCCTCGCTATGTTATTTTAGTATCTTTTTTGCACCATTTTTACTACCAATTATCGTTTACTTCGTTGCGGAAGATGAAGTAAAATATCATGCGAAAAAAGCATTTTGGTCACATATTTTCCCATATGCAATTTTATTTGGAGGGTTAGCTTTATCAGGAGTATACGGTTTAAGTTTCAATCAGTCTGAGAGCGTTGGAATTGGGATGGTTATAACGTATGCAGTGTTTATTCTTGTAGGGATTTACTACTTCATTTGGAATATTGTTAAAGGTATTAAAGTATTGAAAGCAGCTTAACGTTGTCGTTATGTGTGTAAAGTCAATATAATTTCATTTACCATATTAATATGTATTTAAAAAAGAGCAACTCACAATGAACTGTACCCCGAATCAT
>NZ_NADV01000078.1:0-7571 GCF_003264175.1 Bacillus sp. SRB_331
AGTTTGTTTTTTTAGCAACTAATGTATATAACATGAAAAGAAATCCTACCAATGTTAAGCTTTCCACTATGATAACCCCGACCCTCTCCTTCCTATTAACCCCAACACATCAGATGAAAATTATGTGTATCCCATATTAGCTGCAGCAAACAAAAAGGATCCTCCCTTCTTTTAAAGGCTGATCCTTTTCTTCATGCATTCAACTATTCTTGATTAATTAGAATAACAGCTGGTCCATCTACACGAATTCCACCAACTTCGATTTTTTCATAAGGCTCAACTGTAATAGAAATGACCCCTTCCCGCTTCTTTAATTCTTTACTTAATTCTTTTGTTAACATTTTTTTCATGTGTGCACTCCTTCTTACTGCTTAATTTACTATTGTTATGTAAATAAAATTAAAAGTGGTTTCCTGGTCTGGAAACCACTTTTTGTAGTTAACCATATGGTGTTACCAGTTCGCTTATCAATTTTACGTAAAGAAGATAAACAATTACTATTCACTGTCTCAGTAGATGTAAGAAATTCTTAAAGATAGCGGTGAGATTGATTGTGTTTTCTTCTAGAAATAATGACTTAGATAGTATATTACCTAAAACAATGAAAGCCCTACCTCTCTTTCATCCTTACGGCTCCTTGTCCGTGCCAGTGTGAATCAGGATTGCAAAATCAAGTGACTATTTAATCGAGTTATTTGATGAAACTTCGAACGTTCGTAAAAGAAATTTAAAAATAAAAATGGATTAGATTGAAGTAATAACAAAAGAGGTTCCTACTCTAAAAGTGAGTTAAAGAAGTTGAATGTCTTTGAAATGATTTACTTTTAATAATCATCATATTCCCGAAAAATTCAGGATATTTTCGGGGGATGTAATACATTATCTATAATGAATCTTAACAGAAACTTTTTATTTGATTTTCAGTGATTCCTTTAATTAATCCTAGTTCACTAATCAAAAATTCATGTGCGTTATCCAACATTTTTTTTTCGCTTGTATTAAGTGCCTTTTCTTTCTTCATACGCATTAAATCACGTACAACTTCAGCACCTTCTTGTATTTCACCCGTTTTTATTTTGTCCGTGTTCACTTTATACCTTTGTTTCCACGGCAATAATTTATCTGATTCTCCATGCTGAAAAATTTGTATAATGTGTTTTAATGCAAGTATATCAGTAACTGGGCGTATACTCGAACTTAATATTTTCCCCATAGGAATCATGACTTGCATATTACTGATCGACATTTTTATAACATAATACTGTTGTTTTTTTCCTGAGAATTCTTTTTCTTCTATGGCTTCAATTATACCTGCTCCGTGCATTGGATAAACAATGTTATCGCCAATTTGAAACATATAATCCACCTCCATATATGGTAACCTTCTCAACCTTAACATATATGTGATTTTTTATCAAATATTTTATAATATCATAAAATTGTTTTTATCGTCAACTACTTTTTTGACAAAAATTAAATCAAGTAAAAAACACCCCAAAAACAATAGGGAGTGTGTCAGATTCCCCCACTTATATTCAGAAATCTCTACTCATTAGCGTAGATCAGTTTTCCCTTGAAAACGACCAAATCGATCCCGTATTTTTTTCAATCTTGTGTGGTATTCCAAAATCTCAATTCTTGCTTTTTCAGCTAAAGGTGCAATTGGTCGTAAGTCTTTTAACCCCCAATAATCAACCACTACATCAAGTACTTGATCAAAATATTGTAGTGGTCCATAATTCGCTTCTTTTGCAATCACAGCCATTCTATTTTCAAAATCAGGCATGACGGCACCTGGCATTTTAAAATTCTTAATCACATTGGCAATATGATAGCAATAATTGGGTTCCAATTCCAAATGTATTCGAATCACGTCTCGATAAAACGCATAATGAAGAGTTTCATCTTTTGCAAGACGGCGTAATAATGTAGCAAGATCTGGATCATGCTTACTTGCAACCTTAGCAACATTATTGTAAAACACCATCGTTGCAAGCTCTTGTAGCGTCGTATACGTCATGGCTTCGATTGGTGTATGAAAATCTGGCTCAAATCCACCCTCAACGACTGACTTTCTTAATTCATGTATTCGTTTAGGATTCACACTTCGAGTGAGTAGTAAATATGTCTCCAATAAATTCGAATGTTGATCCTCTTCTGAAGTCCATGTGTGAATAAAGTCCGTAATAACAGAAAGGGATCCTTTAAAAGTTGCAGATAAATACGTTGTAAACCATGGTAAATTCACTTCTGTTAATAAAGCTGTTTCAATGGCTGTAATTACACCAGAAGGAAGAGTAACTTGACTTTCATCCCAAGGAACTCTTTTAAAGTCCATTCCCTTATCCCATGGTAAAAACTCATGATAACCCCAGTCTATCTTCTGAGCTCTTATTTTATGTTGTTCATACAGTTCTTTTAAACGTGGTTCTAATCGGAAATCTAAATCATTTGTTAGCATCTATAAGTGCCCCCTTTTCTTATCATATAAATAGTCATTCTATTTTTACTCTTAAAATTTTCTACAAATAAATATTACGTTCCTTTTTTAAAGTCAAACATAATAAATTTGTAACAAAATTCTTTAAGAGCGCTTTATTTCTATATGATTTTTTCATATCAAAAGGGTTTTGAGGCATACGATATGTTGCTTATTAGCCTAAATAAAAAAACTATCCTCAGTAAATAGAGAATAACATTCATGGATGAAGATACTCGTCATGTTGTAAATCTTGGTGATTGTAAAAAGATGCATGCCCATAATGAATCGTTTTATAATAAAGATTGATAAACAATTAATCTTTCATGCATTATCGCTACTTTCTAATTTTGTTATTTTTAGCAAAAACTGAAAAGAGTAATGATATTTTGTACACACTAACAACTTATTTAGATGTAAAATCCAAGATGTTAGATTAACCGCTTGAAAAATATATACAGTTGATGAGATAGCCTTAACAAGATCACTGTACATTGGCTATGATGGGGTTATTTACACGGTTAGACCGTGCACAAAGGGAAGAGGAGGCGATAAATATGCAGTCAACGGAAGCGCATATGAAGGAAAAACAGCGTAGAGAAAAAATAGAAATAATATTTAGTCACAGGGTAAAAGGAGAAAGTTATTTTCACGGTTCCTCCTATCGATGGAAAAACATTGTATACCAAAATTATAATAGGATACAACAAAAAGAGTTGAAAATTGAACAACTCATTTTAAAAATGGAAAAAGAAGGGATTCGTTTTACGCAGCACCGTTCACTCATACACTATCCCGTCATTGATTTTGTAAAATATATAGCTAAGGTTTATAAGGAAACCCTCGAACTACAATAATCATGATTATATGTTCAAAATAAATAATCATATTCAAAGGAAACCTTTATAAAAAGTTTATTTTCGAAACTTTGTTAACAAAAAGCTCAAAACTCATTATAATATTCTTTTTATTCTCAATACTCTTCACCTTTGTTATAATAACCATAACGTATTTTAGTCGTTTGTATATCTTCAGATTTTGTGAATTTTATTACACAAAAAGACAACTCTTAATTAGAGTTGTCTTTTATTTTTTCTCGATATACATAATACTATTCTGGTGCAAAAACTCCAAGATTCTTACAACCAGATAAAAAGTAGGATTTCTCATAGGGGTCACCATATCAAAAAAAGAAAATTGTACGTTTAGACACAATTTTAGACAATCCCCCTGTACGTTAAGTTGTGGCAACCGAGATATGATAAAATGTTTAATCAAAAATGTAGAGGATTTACAATATGAGAAGTGTGCCATTAAAGGAGAGTGTATACGATGAATATCGTCAATATAAAATTGAACCCTCAACTGAGGAGACCATGATATTTCTAACCTTCAACCCATGTCACTTTCCTCTCTCCACTTTTTTAATTTCTTATTAAATAATTTGATAATAACTCCATAAACTAAACGTACTTGTATCTCATAGGAGTGTATTATTCGTGAAAAAAAATTGGATAGTCCTCATTCTTTTAATCATTTCCTTTTGTTCCACACAAACACCCATATATGCTTTTACAGATAGTCGTAAGGCATATGAAAAAACAGGGAAGGTAATTTGGGAAGTAAACACAAAGGAAAAAATAGTTGCAATAACATTTGATGATGGGCCTCATCCTATTTTCACCCCTCAAATACTTGATATTTTAGCTAAATACAATGCGAAAGCAACCTTTTTCGTAGCAGGTAATAAAGTTAAAAGGTTTCCTGCTATTTTAAAAAGGCAAGTAAAAGAAGGACACGAAATTGCTAATCATACTTATAATCATATTTATGATAAAAATATTACCGCCGCTAAATTAACTGCCGAATTAGATCAAACGGATAAAATTATCAAGCAAATCACTGGCTATAAACCAACTCTCTATCGTCCAGTTGGAGGCCTTCACAATGATTTAATTATTAATACAGCTATACAGAATGGGAAACTTGTTATTCTATGGTCATGGCATCAGGATCCTCAGGATTGGAGAAATCCAGCAGCTAGCAAAATTTCTAGATATATAACAAAAGGGGTTAAACCCGGAAATATCATTCTACTCCATGATTGGAATGGGAGCGAATTTTCTCAGACATCTCAGACAGTTGAAGCATTAGAACGTATCATGAGATATTTATACAGAAACGATTATGAATGTGTAACAGTATCTGAAATGCTCTATCGTTCCATAAAAATAATTCCCTCCCCCTTTGATCCTTTTTATCAGTGAATCTAGGCTTATTTACGGAAATTTATGAGAATTTTCTAGAGGGGGTATCGCCACATGCCCATCAAGCTAAGGTTGGGTATTCCATGAACTTCCGTTCTTGTTGCCTACATGCTTGATATTTTGTTTATTTGTTTTTAAAAATACGCATTCTAAATAAACCTTGATAAGGTGTATTTTTAAAGGTTATGCAGTTTTCTGCTTTAGATTGGATACAGTGTGATAAACAACGCCTAAAATATCAAAGACTGTCTTTTTCTCATATCGATGGGATTTCCGTCCGTTTTTCTGTAAGAGGTCAAACAGACGAAGGAAAATTTTTGATACTTCTTGGGTGTCTTGTTGTATAGCTTCATATACTAAGTACAGATGATCTTGAATCATATAAATTGCTTTATATTCACTTAATTCTTTTTGTTTTTTCTGTAGTAACAGCTGTCGCATTTTGAACATAGTGGAAGAACAAAGAAAAATAGCGATTAACTGTCCATAAAGATGACATTCTAGACGCTCTCGCTTAATATTGTGACAATGGTTGATACCAAAAAGAGATTTCCATGTTTTAAATACAATCTCTATTTGCCAACGTAGAGAGTAAATCTCGTGAACATGTTCCATCGGAACAATTTCCCATGGGATGTTGGTAATATAAACATTGATTTCTGTTAAACGTTTACTTTTTTCAGAGTATGTAACTCCTTTTTTCTTTTCAACATAAGTTTGTTGTTTCCTACGTTTGTGAATTTGAGTTGATGTGAGTCTATATATTACAACTCGTGAGGGTAATTTTTGTTGTCCAATATAGGCATTTTGAATTTCATAAGTATCTCCTGGTTTTATCTGATGCATAATATCTTCAAGATCAAGCAAAACATATAAAGATTGCTTTTTTACTGTCCCATTCCGAAAGAATTCTGGAGATTCATTTTTTACATATACTCTATTATTTAATTTTAACCGTGAAACATAGAATACTCCCCGTTGATCCATCTGATCTAAATCTTTTAGAGAAAAGTATCCTAAATCTCGAATACATAAATCTCCTGGGCATAAGGTATCCAAACACTCTGTACCAAAGGTTTTATCATTGTTTTTACCTGGTTCCATTTGAAAATTGAGGAATTTTCCACTATGTAAATCATACTCTAGTTGAATCTTAATACCAGCTGTCTGTGCACATCCTCCAGAACCAGGATAAATAGAAGCTAAATGGTTGGGTACTTGAAAAATAGTAGCATCTAAAATACGTATACGTTGAAAATAAGAGGTGTATTGGTTTGAGATTTGAGACGAATCGTTTAATTTACTTTTGATTAAAAGAGAAAATACACACTGTAGAAATAAAACAGCGCATCGGTTAAAACGTTGATTAAGCCCTCCTGGACTCATAAGTGTAGCTGTATTTGCATAAAGCTGACTACATAATCGAGTAAGAGAATCGCTTGCTACATGTTGACTGATCCAAATACATAAAGCAGCCAAATCTTGTGCCCCATATTTACTTTTACGTTTTACAAAACCTGTTTCCTGTGCAAGTTGTTGAAGGGTATCGGGAGATAAGTGTCGCTGTAGTTCTTCAGCAAACAAATGAAATTCATCTTGAATCGAAAGATTCATAAAAAACGCCATCCTTCCTGTATATTTCTACAAAAAGAATAACGCTTTCTGTGAATTATGGATATAAATTTATCTTAGGTTGATAGTGATGCGTCAGTGCCCCCTTTCTATCATTTATTGTTGATTATGCACTTGTCTTGATGATGGAATATCCGTATTAAAGAAATCCAAGTAGTCGTGTAAATGGTAATCTGCTACATCACTTTGTCCTTGATACATGCAGGTTACAATTCCTAATTCTTTTGCAGGTAACAAATCTAGTTCCCTGTCCCCAATAGCTAGGTCAATTCTGTGCTTCTGATGCAAGTGAATATAAGATGCTGGATTAGGTTTGCGAGGAAAACCATCATCAATTGTAACCATATCTACAAAGTATTTGTCCCAGCCATAGTATTTTACGATTTCTAAAACGCCATCTTTATGTTTATGTGTCATGATTACATTCTTATCCGCGAACTTTAAGATCTCTTCCACACCATGAAATGGTTTCATATCTTTTGGAGACAATTTTTTCTTTAATCTTTTAATCTTTTCTTTCTGATCGCTAGAGATATTATAGTAGTCCACGGCGTGGGAATATGAAATTTTCAACTTTTCATAAATTTCCTGTTTGTCTACCGCTTCTCCTAGCACTAAAGAGAGCATTTTCGTATAAGCAGGATATGTATCAAATAAGGTTCCGTCAAAATCCCATAGAATATTCAATTAAATCACCTTTCTTGTAGTTATCTTGACATAAATTCGACAAAAAAATGTAAACTCCTTTTCTTAATATACTACTATGTTCCAGTTAAGACAAAGAATGTATAGACACGCTAAAATAAGGAGTTTGCACAGTTTACTCAAAATCTTCGTTTTGGGGCAATCTCAAATTCTTGACTTGATGGGCATGGGGTAGCACCAACATTGCCATCAACCTAAGAAAACAAGTCACCCCCAAAACGATAAATAAGCTTTTTCATTACAGGAAAGCCTAAAAATTTCGTTCTGATGGTGTAATAAAACCTTAGCTTGATAGCGATGTGACGGTACCCCTATAGGTAGTTACTTTGAGAAGTCAGCTCATTTTTTTCGTTTTAGGGCGTTTATTTTTCTTAAGTTGATGGGCATGTATGATGACCCCTTATAGTACGATAGGGCACGTTAATCGAGGATGAAGGCATGAAGGCTAACGACTCTGATTTTTTTAAAATATCCCTAATAAAAAAATT
>NZ_NADV01000008.1:0-142228 GCF_003264175.1 Bacillus sp. SRB_331
TATTCTATAGGGTACATTTTAATTTATAGGCTATCTTTTTTATTTTATTTAATTATTAGCACCATTATATGCTACATGTCGTTTCTCAATCCGTTCTTCAATTTCTTTCATATTCTCTTTATTAGTTAGTAGGGATTGTTTATTTTCTATTAATAATTGTTTAAAGGATTTTCTCACTTTTTTTCGCATGTTTATTTTCCTCCTTGGGGGATGGTTTATATAAAAGATAACTTGAAACTTTAATCAATGAGAGGATTTACCCTCACTAATTATTAGCCTACATCAATCGGGCTTTTACAGGGAGTTACTCTTCCATCATCACTCTTTATTCAGCTATAATACTGAGATAGAAGTCCTATCTCCCGTTAATGCGGGATAAGGATTTATCTGTGTGTCCTTATAATAGTTGATTGTTGTGAATTCCATTTGAACTTCATATGAAAATTCCATTTATTTTCTGACAACTTTGTGAACAAAAAAAAGAAAGGTTAATCAAAAATATATTTGATCAACCTTTCCATACTCTTTAAAGCATATTAATTAATATTTCAGGTCTTCCCCAATTCATTTCGTTACAAACAAAGCGTAGTTTTTCTTCGTCCATTGTGTGTAACCCTTCTTCTAATAAGCATGAAATTGGAACTTCACAATGAATTTGCGCTAATTGTAAAGAGATATTTAAATTCTCTAAATCACTTTCAATTTTTGTGCGCTGCGCTTTCGTTAATAATGCTATATTTTCTAGCACTGCCGATACTGTCCCGTATTCTTGAATCAGCTTATACGCTGTTTTTTCACCAATACCTTTTACACCCGGATAATTATCACTTGTATCTCCCATGAAAGCTTTCGCGTGAACAATTTGCCAAGGTTCTACACCTTTCTCTTCCATGATTTTTTCCGGTGTGTAATACTCGTAATTTCCAATTCCTTTACGAAGAAGCATAACTGTAACATTCGTATCAACAAGTTGAAGTAAATCTGTATCACCTGTCAAAATATAAACTTCCGCTTCATTGCAATATTGTTTTGCAAGCGTACCGATACAATCATCCGCTTCATAACCTTTCATACCGATTACAGGCATAGATAATTTCGCAGTCATTTCTTGCACTAAATCAAATTGCGGAATTAATTCTTCCGGCGGTGCTGCACGATTTGCTTTATAATTCGAGAAAGATTCCGTTCTAAATGTCGTACTTCCCATATCCCAGCACGTTACAATGTGCGTTGGTTCGATTGCTTGTGTTGCTGTTAATAAATGCTTCATATAACCATGAATCCCATTCGTCGGGGTACCATCTTGTCGTTTCATAAATTGTCCATATACACTTGTTGCGTAAAAAGCACGAAATAATAGTGCCATACCATCAACTAATAATACTTTTTTCATAATTCCTCTCCTACTAACAAAAAATAATAACCTCACGTTATCACGTAAGGTTATATATAGATTACCATTCTACGTTTCTGTTCAACTTTGTCTATTATACATTGTTTTTGTATATTTAGCATCATTAACACATTAAGACATTCTACCGCAGCACGTATGAAGTATTCCTGAATACGTATTTTTACCTGTCGAAACAACTACAGCCTTTGCATTTCCGTCAACAATATACGTACCTTTGAAACATACATTTTCAAGTTCAAGTGGATTATAGTCTTTCATCCGTTTTAATGGAATAAATCGTTTACGTTCAAGATGATAGCAACTTTCAAATTTCTCAATACTAGCATCATTTCCTGTCAGCATAGATTCATTTACTAATAAATCATTTGCATAAATAATACGTACATCTGCTGGCACTGTATCGCCCTCTGAAAGAAAAATCATATCTCCAGGTACAAGCTCTTGTATTGGTAATTTCATCATTTTCAGTTCACTGTTTAGCCCTGTTACGCTACAGCCAGCTACTCTAGAAACAGTAACTGTTTCACATTGTAATTCATCACCCATATTTTGTTTTGAAAGACCTGGGATCATTCCACTTAGCTTCATCATTACTTCCGCAATACGCGCTCTTTTTGAAGTTAATTCATTTCGACCGTATACTTGAATACGCTTTTGTGCCTCTTTCATAGATAGTCCGTCTCTTGTTGTTTTAAAATACGCAAATACAGATTTTACATCTCTTGTTGCGATTTCAATTAATAAATCTTTATTTTTTTGAAGCATTGTTTGTTCTTTCATTGCTTTTTTACTTAATTTATACGAAGTGTTACCCACACTTTTATTTACATATAACATATTATCGTCTCCTCCTTTACAACATAGGAAGAAACGCTTTGTTTCTCAATTTATCCACTTTACTGTGAAAGTGTCTAGCGCTTAAATACTCGAATAAACGCTACATTATGATAAATATAGAGGGAGGAACAAGTCGTTTCCTGCCTACATCATATATTTTTGATTTGAAGTATATGGGTAACGGAACCGAGTCAGAATTTGACATGCTCCTCACCTCCTCTTTAATTTTTTAGTTATAATCTATACTATGAAATTACTCATAGCTTGCTAACAAAAAAGACCCTTACTCATAAGAGAGCAAAGGTCATTGCATACACAAATAAGCGATTCCTAATATAATACAATTAGAAATCTACGGACCTCTCCCTCGCCGAGTTTTAGCACTGTATAGCATAGGTTCATTACCAGCTACGTTAAGAAAAACCTTAATTCGATCATTCCTGTTGACCCATTGGCGTCTCTCGACATTTTTGGGCAGTAGCATTTCTCTATACAGGAGCCTCACCTAACAGAGACTTATTATAATTACATAGAAAATGTTACTCTTATTTAAAATAGATGTCAACACTTTGTATGGAAACTTTTCCTTATTACAATAACTATCTCGAGTTTAGTACACTAATACGCATCCTGCTCAGCGTTCGGCTACATAAAGTGAAACTTTAATCAGTGGGGGTTTTGTTCATCCCCCACTGATTATTAGTTGAACCAATCGGGCTTTTACGGGCAGTTAATCTCCCAACTAACTTCTTTGCTCCAACTGAATTTTGAGGTGGAAGTTTTACTGCCCGTTAATGCGGGATAAATTAATTGAACACATATTGCAAAAAATTAGCAAATGAAAAATAAAACCCTTACGTTAAAATGTAAGGGTTTTAATACGTTACACAACCAGCAATTACAATTCCGATGGAAAGTGATAAAAACATAAGGAAAAGACCAACTGCTTGATTATCTTCTTCAAGACTTTTATTAATATTAAAACGTGGTGTAAGCCATTCCGCTAAATAAAAGACAATAATTTGAGCTAAGATCCCAACAGCTCCCCATGAAACCATATCAAGAATTGAAATAGAATTAGCAGCCGTTGAATATAAAACGATAGCAAGACCAAGTAGTCTTCCTCCAAGTACATAGCTTACCGCTTTATTCCCTTGAGCCATTAACTTAAATTCCTTAACTTTCGTTGTCACTTCCATAAGAAAAAGACCGATACATAAAAGTACAAGTGATACTGCTAAATATAGTAAAAAATTAATCATTTATTTTCCTCCTTCTTAATACCTACCGGTAAATAATACGATTCATTTCCCGTAATTTTTTCTCCGGCACGTATACCGATGCTGCTCGCTTTTCCAGCAATTAAAAAAGCCCCAAACACGTACGACAGCTTCTCAATTCCTTTTTCAGTTTCCAAAAATACAACTGGAAGCTCTGTATATTTCTGAAATATAGGCAGTGACGATTTATACGTTTCATGTGCATTTCGAATCATAATATTTGTATCCTTATCACGAATCGTAATCGTGTCACCTTCCCTACCGAACGAAGGTTTTTGAACGAAAGGACTTTTCCCAAAAAATAAATCTGGCTCTAAATATGTAGGAAGCATATATTCTTTAATCCACTTTTGTTCCTCACTTGTGTAAAAAGCACCTTCTTCTGCTAATCCCCAAATAAGACATTGAATTGATTTGGGCTGAAGTAAAAAGGCCGACAAAGGATTTATAATAAAAAGCTTTCCTTCTTTTACAAGTTGCAAAAGTTCTACTCCCACCAAATCCCCCGTTTCGGGATCTTGATCTTCAATCAAGTCTTCAATTGGATATGTTTGGCGATACAAAACATCAATTGGTAAACCATCTCTATCTACTAAAGCATCATCTGTAATTCTAAGTTCTGTCATTGGCATCACTTTATTTTCAACATGACATAGCCCACTCAAATACATAGTCGTATTCCAATCTTCTATATGTTCAAGATGAGCTGTGAAAACAACATTTGGATCTTCCATTCCTTTTGTAAACTCCATTACGGCTTTTGTAATACCAGAAGAAAGTAAGCGCTCTTGATTTGCATTTGGATCATCATAGTCAAGTTCTTCACAAACTTTTCCATTCATTTGAAAGCATTCCACAATAAAAGTTGGAGTATCACTATTAAACTCAAGCATTTTAATACGATTATCCTCTGTTAAAGCAAAATCAAATCGTGAAATAACAGATTCAGGATACATCCCTTTCAGTCTAATAAAAGGCAAGCTTGCAGTTGGAAAACCGAGTTCAAGAAGCTGTTCATTAGATAAATTCCGAAGAACTCTAGCAGTCTTAAAAAATATTTTTCCCATTCGTTCAGTTGCTACTTGTAATTGTTTCATTGTTTGCTCTGTTATCGGGAAAACATGAAACAAACTATACTCACATTCATATAAATCCGACCAGAAATGAGGATAATTCGAATAAAATTCTTTTCTTTTCTTTATGTATTGCGACATATTTTAACCTCCAAATCCACCTTTTGAACCGCTTCCAATTCCACCTTTAAATTCGGCCGAAGATTGATAAGTTTTAAACTCTGATGAATTTTTGAAGGTGGATTTATTTTGATAGTATGTACCACCATAAAAGTAATGTCCACGATAACCTGAACTACTATCATCACACTGCCAAACACCAAGCTCATCATCCCAATCCCAATCAGAACAACTATTATCATTCGGTTCGGGGGGAATATCTTGCGCGCAGCCAAATAAAGTGCCCGTCATTAAAGATGTTAGGACACCACCTACTAGCCATTTCGTTTTTGTCACCTTTGCACTCCCCTTTTTAAATTATATTTCTATTATATAAGATGTCATGATAAAGTAGAAGAAAAAGGAAGAAGAGGGATAAAATGCGATTGGAATATCGGCTCAATGATGAAACAAACGGGTATCCAGCTTTATGGAACTACGCAAATATTTCTAATTCTGAAATTGTCGCGCGCATGACTTGTGAATATTTTATAAAAGATGGAAATACATATATCGTTACTGCAACTTCAGTAGATCCAGACGGGACAGCAGTGTTATATATACAAAAAGAAGTTTTTTCCAACGACCCTTCAGATCCTACATACTCGCACATAGGTTTTGAAATTAGAGAACTAAAGGAAACCTGCTCAATTATGATAGAAAGTAAAGATATTTGGAATTACGAGGATATCTTACCCTCTCTCCATTCAGATATTATATATATTCAACGGGATGGAATACATTTGGAATTCACCCTCGATTCAAGAGAAATTGATGAAGACCGCAAGTGCTATATTTATTATGGGAACTTTACAGGTAAATCTAGATAACATGAGTATATTTATTCAACAAAAAAACCTTACGTATAAAACGTAAGGTTTTTTATATAGTCCCACATATGCCGTTATCTATAGATGTCCATAAACCTGCTCTCACAGGTGGATGTTCTCACAAATGTTTGTAACTTCCTTCTTAAAAAGATGGCCTGCTATCTACATTTAAATATTGAACTTCCGCATTATACTTATTGGTTTAAGACATACACAAGCTACGTACACCGTAGGAATTTTATATACTATTAGTTGAAATAAGACCCCCGCAAGTGCCGTCTCTCGTAAATGTCCAAAAACCCGCTACTCGCAGGTGGATGCCCTCACAGTTACCGTATATCTTCCTCCACAAGGAAGGCTTGATAATGGTCACTAAATATTGAGCTTCCGTAAAACTAACATCGGTTTTAGACATAAATAAGTTACGCACACCGCAGGATGTATTATTTACTTGTCGTTATATTATCACATTGTTTCCAATGTGTAAAATATAATTTTTTGAAGCAATCTCTTGCTTGTGACCTTATTTTAATACAAATTATTTTTGCATGCAAGTGATTAATCTTCTTCTTTTGCAATTTGATTTTCTGGATAAGAAATCCAATCACTCCAGCTACCTGTATACAATTTAACATTTTGAAAACCAGCTAATTTTAATGCAACTATGTTCGGACACGCTGTAACACCAGAACCACAATATACGATTGTTTCCTTCTCTTTATCAAGATTTTGGAAACGCCCTTGCTGTTCCTCTTCGTTTTTAAAGTGTCCCGATTCTAAAATCCCATCTTTCCAAAAATAGTTTACTGCCGTCGGAATATGCCCTGCCTTCGAATCAACGAGCTCTTCCGCACCAGCATAACGTTTTGGTTCCCTAGAATCAATTAATGTCATATTTGCACCTGCACGAATATTCTCTCTCACCGTTTCCATCGTTACAAGCATATGATCTTGTACATTTACTTTGAATGTTTTTCGTATAGCAACAGGAATTTCCGTTGTTATCGGTAGTCCATTCTCTTTCCAAGCTGGAAATCCGCCATCTAATATATATACTTTCTCATGTCCTACATAGTTTAATAACCACCAGAGACGAGAAGCATTTGCACCCGCTTGACTGTCATATGCAATTACTGTCGTATGTTCACCAATACCAGCTTGTGAAAGCTTGTCTGCAAACTCCTCAATATTCGGCAATGGATGGCGACCACCATGTTCTGTTACAGGACTTGATAAATCTAAATTCAAATCAAAATATAACGCATGAAGAATATGTTCTTCCTCATACTTTTCTCTACCCCAATTAGGATTCGCTAAATCAAAACGACAATCGATTATACGGACATTCTCATCTTCTATATGCTCACGTAACCATTCGACTGTAACTATCATCTTTAACGACCTTCTTTCTCTTGCAAACGACTTACATACTCCATAACCATTTCTTCTGTAACAAATTTACGCTGCAGTGTAACACCATTTTTTGCAAGATCATTAATTTGCTTTGTTACAACATTAATGATATCAACCGAAAATTCTTTCCCCTTTGACGCAAGAGATACGGCTGCTTCAATAGCTGCTTCACGCTGCGCATCTAATTGTAAACATGCTTTTACACTTTCATTTTGTTTACGAGAATGTGCTGTAATTGCTTTATGTACTTCCATCTTCTCTTCCCCCTAAATAAGTTATACGTTCTTATTCAATTCCATTGCAAGCCGAATCATATCGCGACATACAATCCCATTTTCAATAATCTCTTCTTCATAATGCTTTGAAAAGTAATCAAAATCAATAGAAAAAATACGAAATCCACATTTTTGATATAAAGCAAGTTGTGAAACACTAGAATTGCCTGTACCAACTTCAAGTTTTGACATACCATATCCTTTAGCAGTTTCTACGGCATGACTTAATAGCTGCTTTCCAATCCCTTTTCCTTGCAAATGCTCTACAACCGCAATATTCATAATTTCCATTGTCCTTGGTCTTGTTTCCAAAAGCACATATACACCGATGATTCTTTCTTCTTGTTTAGCTATATACGTAAACCCTCTCTGTACATATGCATCAATTTGGCTTTCACTTGGATCAGCAAGAAGTAATAAAGATTTCGGTATAGCTTCTTTCGAAATACGCTCTATGACAACAGACATAAAAATTCCCCCTCCTCTATTGTTCTAAACCCCCCTTGTCTACCATAGATAATAGAAAGGAGGGATTCACCATGGACAACAATGAGAAAAAATGCAACGTCATCTCTATTGATGGAAAGAAAAAGAAGAGCGACACATATTCCTATCCAAAATTAGTAGTAGAAAACAAAACGTATGAGTTTTCTTCATTCGTCTTATGCGGTGAAACACCAGACGGCAGACGCTTAGTTCTTACCCATATGATTTCTACTGATGAGTTTGCAGGGTTTGTAAAATCTTTAGATACTGTACTACAAAAGAAAATTGAACGAATCTTTTTTTCATAACAGCTATTTAATATAAATTTCTTTTTCAATTTCTACTAACTGCTTTTGTAGCTCTTCTTTACTTTGTTCGTATAGCGATACATCAATTGTTTCAGCTAAAGCGAATAATATACTTTCATAATAATTCTCAACGTCTTGCTGCATCACTTTTTGGAATAGGTTCCATTTTGCATCCCACTCTTGCTTATAATGATGAACGAATAAATCTTCTTCATCAACTACATAGTTTGATACGAAAGGTTCTAACACTCCTTTAGCGTCTTCTTGCATAAAAGCTTTATCATTTTTTTCAAAAAAGCTTTTCTCATTTTTAAAATGTTCTAGTGCCTTTTTAAAATCTTTTATTTCTATTGAAGGAAACGGCTCTTTATGTGTAATAATTTTATATTCATAATCCACTGTTCCACCCATAGAAATCGATTCATTTTCCACTTTGCAATTCACAACAATTTCATCCTTTGCACGCTTCATCGCTTCATCTATCCATTTTTCAAGACGTAATGATGTCGCACGCATTTCTTGTAATAAATCATGTTGAATAAATGAAACTAATTCCATTACACACTGCTGCAACTGCATTTTCACATTCCCATCTGTTCGTAACGACGCCGGATTAATAAATTCAGTAAACACATCGTTATAGCGTAAAAATAGACGTTGGTGTACATAATAAAGCAATTCTTTCACTTCATTTTGCATTGCTTGCTCTTCAGCAAGTACACTATATGATGAAATAATATGAAGTAGCTGATTACGCTCTGCTTCATATTTTTTTGTTTGCTTCTCTTTCTCATCATTTCCCTGCTTTGCGCCATTTATCATATTTACAAGAAGCTGATTCGCTCCTTGCAATGCACCATATAAAGCATGCACAGATACAAGCATTAAATCCCTCATCATAAAGGACGTAAATGATTCTTCAAACTTAGTAATCCCGGAGTTTTGTAAAATACCATACTTTTCTTTATCAATACTTTTCCCTTGCTTTTCTTCAAGCGCACATAAACTTGAAATTGCAAATAAACGTGGATTTCTAATACCGTATTGCAGGAGCTGATCGGCAATATAACCTTTTACCATTTCAAGTTCTTCTTCAGATTGTGCTAAATCGGCAGCATTTATTAAGAAGAACATTTTATCAAGTGCAAATGTATCCTTTACACGACCGAGCTGAATTAAAAATTCACGATCCGCACGAGAGAAAACATGATTATAGTATGTTACGAATAAAATAGCATCTGCGTTTTTAATATACTGGAATGCAACATCCGTATGGCGCGCGTTAATAGAATCCGCCCCTGGTGTATCTACAAGAGCTACTCCTTGCCTTGTTAAAGCACAATCATAATAAAGCTCCATATACTCAACAAAGCATGATTTTTCTTCATTAGCTACATAATCAGAGAACTCCTCTAACGTAACTTGTAATTGTTCCCCTAAATGATTAGCAACTGCCTCATATCCTTTTTGTACCGCTCGCAAAAAGCTAAATGTTGTTTTTTGCTTCCCGCTTGGTGAAGGGTATTTCATAATTTGATCAATTTTCGTTAACGCTTCTTCCAATGTAGCAATTTCATAGTGAAACATTTTATAAACAGCTTTCATATCTTCTAACAGCGCTTGCTCTGACTTAAACTGGACAATTACCGTTCCATGTGGTTTATCTTCTGTAACTGGCAAAATTTGATTTATTGTTGCTGTCGTTGGGTTTGGCGATACAGGAAGTACCTTTTCACCGAGCAATGCGTTAGCAAATGATGATTTCCCAGCACTAAAAGCTCCAAATAACGCTACTGTAAATTGCTTCGTTTCTACACGCTGTCTTTTTCCAACTACTTCTTGCTGTAGATGTTTCAGTGTAGGCAATGGATCTAATATCGTTTCAGCTTTCTTCACTTTTTCTAATATACGCTGAATATTTAAAGCTTTCGTTCCTTTAATCTCTTCTTCACTAGCCGCTACGTTATCATTTACAATTTCTTGCTCTTGTAGTTTAAACTTCTCACTAACAACTTGTTTTTTACTTTGTAATATTTCGTCTATTTGCAATCCATCTGGTATAGAAATATTTTCATTCCAAATATCTCCTAAATAGCTCTCATATTCCTCATACGTCTTAATGTACTGTAATTTTGTTTCTTTTGCTGTTTGTAACATCGTGTATTTTTCAATTTCTTCTTCAATACGAGCAATCTCTATCTTCACTTTCTTCTGCAATATACCCGTACTTTTTCCAAAGATTTGCTGAGATTTCATAAAGTATCTTTTCTTTAACTCATTTGCAACGTCAGCAGTATAAAGAAGTAAGTAATCACCGGTAAATCCAGCCCCCTGTTTAATTGTTTCAGCCAACACTTCCGGTCCGAAAGCAATTTCTAACGCATATATGTCTTTCCCTATTTCCTCTGTAAATAACCCTTCTTCTTTTAAGAAGGCTACAATAAATTCTTTCACATGAAAATCAAGTTGCGTTTCAACAGTCTTTTGAAGAGCAGAATAAAAAGCATCTACACGTCTCTGTTTTTCTTGCTCCGTCTTTCCCTTCGCAAATAACAAACCAACTTTAAACTTCGTTAATTTCGTTTCTAAATATTTATTTGCCAATTCTCTCATTTCAAATGGCATTAAATACGCGTTATCTAATATGGCTTGTAAACCTTTTATAAATTCATTTCTCACATCAGATTCTTTACTAGCCACCCGATTTTTATTTTCAGTTAACTCTTCCTTTTTTTCAACTATCTCTGAAAGTGACAGTGGTGATGTTAATTCTTCTTCATATTTCATGAGATGTTTTTCATTTTCAGAAAGAATAAACGAACAATGTTCTTGCAGTAAATATTCTGTTTCTCGCTCCATTCCCTTTCTTACATACTGCTCTTTTTCTTTCATGATAGAAAAGATTAATGCTTCTAAACTTTGAATTTCATTGTATGGATGATTCATCATTCGCAATGATGTATAGAAAAGACCATCTACTTCAATATCCCAGTTAGAAAAAGACTGTTTTACACTATCTCTATACTCTTCAAACGATAACTCATTTGCTTTATGTTTATCTATTTGGTTTACAACGAGATAAACCGTTTTATTACGTTGTTTCAATTCTTTAACAAACTGTAAGTTAACCTCTGATTGGACATGGTTATAATCCATCATATAGAAAATAACATCTGCTAGATGCAGTGTTGATTCCGTCGCTAATTGGTGGGCATCATCCGTAGAATCAATTCCGGGCGTATCAACTAACATAACCCCATCAGGAATTGGCGCATCATTTCGATAAATATGAACACCAATTACTTCATCACCGTCTTTACATATTTGTTTTAATTCTTCTGCTGAATATGCGCCGTCATATTCATACTGTTCTCCAGACTTAATCGTTACAACAACACGATCAGATCCTCTTTCAATTTTAACAACGTTAGCACTCGTTGGAATCGGACTTGTCGGTAATAATTGCGCTTTATATAGGTGATTCATCATTGTCGATTTCCCCGCAGAAAAATGACCACAAAAAGCTAGCATAAGCTGCTCTTGTTTATATTTTTGAATCACTTCAAACAACTTCAAACTATTCTCTACATCGCCGTTTTTTTGCCACTCTTCATAAAAACAAACAAGTTTTCTCATACCGTTTGTCTGTACTATGTTTGTCATCCCCTTGTTCCCCTTTATCCAAGATGTATATACTTTATCCCGCTATTTGTGGGCAGTAAAAACCCGTTTCGTGCGGGCTAGTAATCAGTGAGGGATAGACCTCCCCGCTGATTAAAGTTTCACTTTATTATCATACTAAATTTTCAGCATATTCACATCAAAAATAAAAAATCCCTTTCATTCTTTTTACAAATGAAAGGGATTTTATGTAATAGTATTCATTTTGTTGTTCCTACTCCATTTAATACATACTTTGTAACACCAACATATATAGCAATCGTTCCTGCAACAAGTGCATACACCATATTAACACACCAACCTTTTTTGATAATGATTATCACTTTTGAATACATTTTATCATTAAAGAGAATCATTATCAACAAATTTCTAAAAAAAGAAAGCTCCTTCGGGAAAAGGAGCTTTACTGCCTGTTTTAAAGAAGTTTAAAACTTGCTGTGCACTCTTATTATATCTCATAATACACATCTTAGCAGTTTTAAAAATTGGAAATAACCTATATACCCTCCTCTTTACATTTTGTATAATAGAGTGAAACTGTAATTAGTGGGGATATTTTCCATCCCCACTAATTATTAGTTGAACCAATCGGGCTTTTACAAGCAGTTGATCTCCCACCTAACTTCCTCGTATTCACTGAATTTTGAAGTGGGAGTCTTACTGCTTGTTAATGCGGGATAAAAGGGAATTACTTAACAAGGAGGAAAATAATGACACAAAATATTTCACAAAGCGAGAGGATACATTCCATCGATATTATTAGAGGAATAGCTGTACTAGGTATTTTTCTTGTTAACTGGCCTGTTATCGCTGGGATCGACTCACGTGATCTTTCAGGAGTCTATGAGGGGCTAAATAGCTATATCCGTCTATTTTACGATATGTTTATTCAAACAAAGTTTTATACTATCTTTTCGTTTTTATTCGGCCTAGGCTTTTACATTTTTATGACTCGTGCTGAAGCGAAAACGGATCGCCCAAAAACTTTATTTGTTCGTCGCTTGCTCATTTTATTATTATTTGGTTTCTTGCATTACGTTCTTTTATGGGTCGGAGACATCTTACATAGTTATGCCATCGCTGGATTTTTCTTATTGTTATTTTATAAGAGAGAGCCTCGTACTATTTTAATATGGGCATTAGTTTTACTAAGTATTTTTCAATTTTTCATGCTAATCGCTAGTATAGTGGTTGCCTTAGTACCAAAGGCAGAGTTAGGGTTTTCCTTACCGATCATGCCACTTGAAGACTGGGTGTCACAAATACAAAATCGTTTCCATGCATTTTATTCTGAAGGAATTGGACTAAATGTATTCATGCTCCCAGAAACAGTTGGACTATTTTTACTTGGTTTATACGCCGGCAAAAAAGATATTTTCCGCCGCACGAAAGAGTTAGATCCAAAGCTTAAAAAATGGCAAATCATTATGTTCATTTTGACATTACCAATGTGGTTCTTCATGGTCCGTTACTTCTTATCAAAACCATCTTATGAACCATTTTATATGCAGGCCTTTACAATGTTTAGTGGAAAAACATTATTCATATTCTACATTTTCACGCTCATGCGTTTATTACAAAAAGAAAGATGGCAAACATTATTACGTCCGTTCCAATATGTCGGACGAATGGCGTTAACAAATTACATAACGCATACGATTATTACGTTACTTGTATTCGGCCTATTTTTCAAAAATTATTATCCCGCTCCATTATGGATAGGACCACTATTTTGCATCGGTTTCTACACGTTGCAAATCTTTATTAGCCGCTGGTGGCTGTCACGTTATCAATATGGGCCACTTGAGTACATTTGGCGTCTTGGTACGTACGGGAAAATGATGCCACTTAAAAAGAAAAGCAAGGTCTCATAATGAGACCTTGCTTTTTTACGCTTCTCTTACTGCACTTTGCATAGACACTGGCTCTTCTTTTACTTTACGCTGTGGCACCATATTAAATACGATATTTAATAGTACTGCTGACGCACTTCCAAGTACAATTCCGTTATCTGTTAAAATACGGATGTTTTCCGGAAGCTGTGAGAATAACGTTGGAACGACTGTAACTCCAAGTCCGATTCCGACAGAACATGCAACAATTAATAAATTTTCTTGTTTTCCAAAATCAACACTGCTTAACATTTTAATGCCATACGCCATTACCATGCCGAACATTGCTAGCATTGCACCGCCAAGTACTGATTTCGGAATAATTGTTGTAATGGCTGCGATTTTAGGAATAAACCCAAGAGCAATTAACATACCACCACAAGTATAGATAATGACGCGATTTCTTACTCCAGTTAATTGAACAAGTCCTACGTTTTGAGAATATGTTGTGTATGGAAATGCGTTAAAAATACCACCTAGAACCATTGCTAATCCTTCTGCGCGATAACCTTTTGTTAATTCTTTTTCACCGATCTTTTTATTACAAATATCAGATAATGCGAAATATACCCCTGTTGCTTCCACAATTCCTACGCAAGCAACGAGAATCATCGTAATAATTGGCGTTAATTCAAATGTCGGTGTCCCGAAGTAAAACGGCTGAATACCGTGGAACCAATCTGCCTCTCCAACCGCTTGCAAACTTACTTTCCCCATAAACGCTGCGACGATTGTACCGAACAAAAGACCAAGTAATATAGAGATTGAACGGATAAATCCATCAAAGAAACGATACATAATAATGATAAATAATAAAACACCAAATGCTAACGCTAAATTTTCTAGACTTCCGAAATCTTTACTTCCAACTCCTCCAGCCATATCATTAATAGCTGCTGGAACAAGTGTAACCCCAATAACTGTAACGACAGATCCTGTTACAACAGGAGGAAACAGTTTTACAAGCTTCCCAAATAATTTCGCGAAAATAACAACAAATAATCCCGCAGCAATAATTGCTCCATATATAGAGGACACGCCGTATTGTTTACCAATTGCAATCATCGGTCCAACCGCTGTAAATGTACAACCAAGTACAACCGGAAGCCCAATACCGAAAAAGCGATTTGATAATGCTTGTAAAATCGTTGCTACGCCGCACATTAATAAGTCAATCGATACTAAATACGTTAATTCTTGTTGATTTAAACCAAGTCCCCCGCCGACAATAAGAGGAACAATAATTGCGCCAGCGTACATGGCAAGCATGTGCTGAATACCAAGCGATGCGATTTTAAATGGGTGCTGCTTCATCGTTAGTTCACCTCCGCAGTTTCTTGCTGTACAAATGTAACTGTGCCGTTATCAAGTGATGCAATTTCTGCTAGTGATTCAACACGAACACCCTGTTCACGCAGCTTCTTTCCTCCATCTTGAAATGCTTTTTCAATAACAATGCCAATTCCCGCAATACTTGCCCCGGCTTGCTCTACTAAACTCATTAAACCTAAAGCAGCCTGACCATTTGCTAAAAAGTCATCAATAATTAATACATGATCATTTTCATCAATATGATTTCGAGATAATGAAATCTCGTTCGTTTCTTGTTTTGTAAATGAATATACGTTTGCAACATACATATTATCTTGTAACGTTAACGATTTACGCTTTCTTGCAAAAACTACTTTTACACCAAGCTCTAAAGCAGCCATAACCGCTGGTGCAATGCCTGAAGATTCAATCGTCACGATTTTTGTAATGTTCTCTTCTTTAAAACGCTTAGCGAATTCTTTTCCGATTTCTTGCATAAGTACTGGATCAATTTGATGATTTAAAAATGCATCTACCTTTAATACATCACCAGATAAAACCTTTCCTTCGTTCAAAATCTTTTCTTGTAATACTTTCATGTTAGTTCCTCCTCTTATGCAAATAAAAAACTCCAAAAGCCGCCACCACTCGTTACAAGTGAGAGACGTGCTTTTGGAGTTTCGCAAAAAAGAATGCTAAACAAGCAAATATATTCGTCCTCACTCATAGTCAAAGTATTTACGGTACTTCGGTAGAAACTTGCAGGCCATATCCCCGCGATTATATGAGTGTAGCTAACTTATTTATTTATAGAAGGATTATAACGCACTTTTTTCACTTTGAAAAGCATTTATCGAAAAAAACACGTACGAATTTTATGAAAATACCATTTTCGTTCGAGTTTTTCAAACTTTCACATTTCATATTACAACGTCGTTAATATGATAGGACCATCCTTCGTAATCGCAATTGTATGCTCATACTGTGCAGATAATTTCCCATCCATCGTCCGTGCAGTCCATCCGTTTAAATCTACTTTAGAATATCGCATACCGGCATTTACAATAGGTTCAATTGTAATTACCATTCCTTCTTGTAATTCTTGTCCTTGCCTTGGCTTACCAAAATGAAAAATTGCTGGTTCCTCATGAATTTCTTTACCAATTCCGTGTCCCGTAAAGTCTCTTGCAACAGAAAACCCTTCAGAGGCTACATAACTTTCAATTGCGTATCCAATATCTCCAACATGGTTACCACTTATTGCTTGCTCAATCCCTTTATATAAAGCACTCTCTGCTACTAACAATAACCTTTTTGCTTCATCAGAAATATCTCCAACTATATACGTCCATGCAGAATCCGAAAGCGCACCATTTAAGTTTACTACCATGTCAATTGTCACAATATCGCCTTCACTTAAAGGAACATCTGTTGGAAACCCATGACACATTTCATTGTTCACAGATGCACATATTGCGTATGGATAATCGTTATACCCTTTCTGTTCGGATCTGGCACCATGCTCTTCTAAATACGCTTCAACAAACGTATCAATTTCTTGTGTCGTTATTCCTGGTTTCATCATTTTTGCAATTTCTCTATGACAAGAAGCTAGTAACTTCCCAGATTCATGCATCAAATCTATTTCATTTTTCGTTTTAATTGTAATCATACTACCTCTCCTTACTAAACTTGCTATTTGCTACTAAACTTCAATCATACACATCCTCTTCCAAAATTTCAAAACTTCTAATTACAACAAGTACAAAAAAACATCATTTATTTCTACATCAAAATAAAAAAACAGAAGCTCTCCTCTGTTTTTTAATCATTTTTACATATATAATTCATTTTCAAAAACTCAAAACAACTACCATTTGTTTTCTGTATAAATGTTCCAACAGCTTCGAATCCTGCTCTTTTATACACTTTAATCGCTCTTTCATTAAATGCCGCTACCGATAGTGTTATATAATTGCATCCGTATTTTTCTTTACTAAAAGCTAGTCCAGCTTTTACGAACTGTAGACCAAATCCATTCCCAGTTATATCAGGTCTCATTCCAAGACCTATATCAACCGTTTGATTATTTATGTTACTAAAACTAAAGAAACCAATGAGAGTACCATTTTCCTTCACAGAAAATGTATGATTCCCTCTACTCTCATCCTCTAAAAACTCAGCTAAATCTTCTTCATCTGCCTCTATATCATAAAAGGAATACTCCCCTTCATAATGCCAGTTATATGCAATTTCTTCTGCTTCCGCTTGCGACATTACTGTAAACATATAGCCCATTTCTCTCACTCCCTCATAAAAAAAAGCTGCCATTAAGCAGCTCCTGTTTTATAACTCATAAATCTCTTTATATTTAGCTTCTAAATAATCAGCTAAGTAGTTTGCATTTAAACCTTCACCTGTCACATCTTTTAAAATTTCAAGTGGTTTTTTCGTTTTGCCATATTGGTGAATATTCTCTGTTAACCATTCACGAATTGGTGTCACGTTTCCTTCTTCTAATAATGCATCAAAGTTTGGAATATCCTTTAGCATCCTATGTTTAAATTGCGCTGCATACATATAACCAAGCGCATAAGATGGGAAGTATCCAAATGAACCACCAGCCCAGTGAACATCTTGCAATACACCTTGTGCATCGTTTTCCGGACGAATTCCTAAATATGCTTCCATCTTATCATTCCAAGCCGCTGGCAAATCCTTCACTTGTAATGTACCATCAAATAATTCTTTCTCAAGTTCATAACGAACCATGACGTGAAGCGGATATGTAAGCTCATCTGCTTCTATACGAATAAACGATGGCTTCGATTCGTTAATCGCATCATAAAACTCATCTACTGATATATCATTGAATTGACCATCACTATACTCTTTTAATAAATCATAATTTTTCTTCCAGAATGATTTATTACGACCGATAAAGTTCTCAAAGAATAATGATTGTGACTCATGAATACCCATAGAAGTTCCACTACATAGCGGTGTACCTTCAAATTCCTCTGCAATATTTTGTTCATATACAGCATGACCACATTCATGAATCGTGCCGAAAACAGCCATACGGAAGTCTTTCTCATCGTAACGAGTCGTAATACGAACATCCCCTCTATTTAATGTAATTTCAAAAGGATGTACCGTTTCATCAAGACGACCCGCTTCAAAGTTATAGTTCAATTGTTTTAATAACTCTAAAGTAAAATTCTTTTGTTTTTCTTTTGAAAAATGTTCAGCTAAAGCATTTGTTTTTAATTCTTTTTTAGACTCAGAAATTTCTTTCACAAGCGGAACGATACGTTCACGTAGTTGACCAAATACATGATCTAACACTTCTACTGTGATTCCCGGCTCATACATGTCTAATAGCGTGTTATATTTGTACGTTTCGTAACCCCAATATGTAATAAACTTCTTTTTGAATTCAACAATTTTTTCTAAATACGGACGGAACATTTCGAAGTCAGATTTTTCGCGAGCTTCTTCCCATACACTTTCCGCTTTCGCTTCTAATTTCACATACGCTTCATGTTCCACTTGTGGAATTTTCTTATTTCTATCATATTCTTTACGACACTCTTCAACCATTTTCTTTGTCGTTTCAGAAAGTTTATTTTCAACAATTAAAGATTCTAGTTCAGTTAAATAGTTCCCCATCTCATCTGAAGTCGACATCACAAACACTTCGGATGAAAGCATTCCAATTACTTCTGAACGCTGGTCTACTCCTTGCTTTGGTGCACCTGTTCTTAAATCCCAAAACATTAAGCTTAATGCCTCTCCGTAATTCTCTATCTTCTTCACATATGTTAAAAATTGTTTTTCCACTTCATATGTAGCAACTGTCATAGTATAAAAAACCTCCTTTTTCTACCTCAAACTTATTTCGACACTGAAACATAAACTCCTTTTCTAATAGAAAAAAAGCTTGGCAAATGCCAAACTTTTCCCTACAACATTTTTTCGCTTAAAGTACTTTTCCTTCTACCGGAAGTACTTTCTTCACTGCTTCTATCACTTTTTCATCTTCATTATCTGATAAGAATAATGATATAGCACCTTTATCTTCACTTGTACGAATTAAACGTCCAATTCCTTGGCGAAGACGTAAAATCATATAAGGCACATCTACATCCCAGAATGGATCATTCACATGTTTACGCTTCGCCTCAAACACAGGATCGTTTGGAGGGAATGGTAATGACCAAATAATAACATGTGATAATGATGAACCTGGAATGTCTAAACCTTCCCATAAATGAACGGCACAAAGTACAGTCTCTTCTTCATTTTGGAAACGAGAAACGAGCTGACTAATTTCTTGATCTCCTTCATATAGGAACGGAACTGACATTTGCTCTTTACTTACATATTCTTTAAACGCTGCAAGTTCTTGCGTTGTACGGAATAATACGAGTGTACGTCCATTTGTTTTTTGTATATTTTCAAGTGTATATTGACACTTTCTTTCCCATGCATTTTCTTTCGTATACGGAAGTAAGTTTACTGTCATTTGCTCTTCATAATCAAACGGCGAAGCAACTGAGAATGATAAGTAATCTTTTACCCCTAGACTATTTGCAGTAAATGCGAACGAATCATTGTCAGATAATGTCGCAGAAGAGAAAATATATGGAATCTTCTTCGAGAATACTTTTTCTTGTAACACTTCTTCAACTGCACGCGGCATAATAACTAACGTGAAAGCACCATCGCCTTCTTCACCCCACGTAATTACATTTTTCTCGTGCATGAAAAGACGAAGCGAATGCTCTAACACATCTAAATGCTCATCAACAATATTTAAATCGTATGTGTTTACTGTATGCATTTCACTTTCAAATACTAATGCATCACCGACTTCACCGATTTTCGCATAAAGTCTTTTCGCTTCTGCAGTTACCTTTTCTGTCACAGTAATTTCTAAACGATCAGAACCTTCAATTTCCTTTTTATTCTCTTGTAGTACCCCAAAGAATTGTTCAGTTTGCCAAATTGTTTCTTCTACTAAATGTGCGAACTCTTCACGAATATCATTTTGTAATAATCTCGTTAAAAGTTGCTCCATCATCGTTTGTTTTAAACGGTACGTTAAAGCTTTTTGAGCTGCATATTCTACAAGATGCCCTTCATCGAATACAACGCAGCTACTTTCTGGTAATAACGGAATTTGTCCTTCACGTTTGCGAGCTTCGTACGTCCAAATATGATCCATATAGAAATCTTGAGAACAAATGATTAAATCTGCCGCTTTACGATAATGCTCGCGCGAAAGAGTTTGACCACAACGATGACGAGAATCACAAGTGAAGCAATCTTGGAAGTAATCCCAGTTTACCTTTGACCATTCCTCGTCATTTAACAGTGGAAATTCTTTTCGATCACCATAGTGAGTAAAGTTCTGCATCGTACCATGATCGAATACGAACTGAGGTAATTCGTAATATACATCTTCAATTACTTCTGGAGCTCGTCCACTCATAACATCTTCAAGTTTACGTAAACATAAATAATTATCCATTGACTTCGCAAGTCTAACATCAACAGATAGCCCTAATGCTTCAGATAACTTAGCAATGTCTCCTTCTTCTTTCACAAGCTGCTCAATTAACGTTTCATCTGCACAAGCGATAATAGCCGGCTTCCCTGTATAACGTGCATAACAAATTGCATATAGAAGATATACAATTGTTTTCCCTGTTCCTACACCCGCTTCTGCAAACATAACTTTCTTCTCTTGGAAAGCGCGCTCTAACTGAAACGCCATAAAAATCTGTTCATCACGCTCTTCAAAGCCCTTTTCCGGAAGAATGTCGTAAAACACATCTCCAATCCACTCATTCAACTTATCATAAAAATTATCTTGTTTTCCTACTTCAAATGGTAACCTATTCTCAGTAAACATCCTTAGCCTCCAACCAAACAGTTTTTCTATAAAAAGATATAGCAACTGCTACTCACATATGCGCAGCCACTTTCCCCTGTTACAATACATAGAAATACACGAAAAAAAATTTTCCTTTCGAAAAAGGAAAATTTTTTTCTATATTAATGACCTTAAATAACGTTTATCAATCGCTGTTTCATGTGAAAGAGCTGACAAATATTCTTCCTGCGCTTTTTGTATTCCATCTACAATTGCACCTTGACTATCCACTTCTTTTCCGAGCTCATCATACGTACGGTGAATAGCTTTTTGAATCATCGATAATTGGAAACTATCCATATCACTTCCTCCTTTACGCATTACATAATAGCCAGTATATGCGTGCTGGAGGAGTTTTATACTATGAATTACGCGGTGGACGCTTTCCAAAGTATTGATAGTAATCTGTACGGATAAATCCGTTAAACAGTTTACGCTTTTTCGATGCATCTTTCCCATAACATTTCTCAAATGCTTCATAACTTGTTAATAAATACATTGACCACGTATCTAATGGGCGGAATACCTCTCCCATTTCTTTATATAATTTTTCAACAAGCGCTCTTTCACTTAAACGTTCTCCGTATGGAGGATTCGTTACAACATAGCCATATTCCTCTTTTGTCGTGAAATCTTTTACTTGCATTTGTTTAAATGATATAAGATCCCCTAATCCAACTTCTTCTGCGTTATCTTGGGCAACTCTTATCATACGGTGATCGATATCTGATCCAATGATTTGCAATGGTTGATTATAATTAGCTAAATCTTCAGCTTCTTGACGAGCTTCGCGCCAATTTTGTTTACCAACCCAGCCCCATTCATCCGATGCAAAGCCTCGGTTAAATCCTGGTGCGATATTTTGTCCAATTAATGCAGCTTCAATTGGAATTGTACCAGATCCACAGAAAGGATCAACGAAAGGACGATCCGCCTTCCAGTTTGTTAACTTAATTAAAGACGCAGCTAATGTTTCTTTTAAAGGCGCTTCACCTTGCTCAAGACGGTATCCACGTTTATGAAGACCTACACCACTCGCATCGATTGTTAACGTCGCAATATCCTTGAGCATTGCAATTTCAATACGGAATAACGGTCCATCTTCTTCAAACCAAGTTGTGCGTCTATACGTTGTTTTTAATTTCTCAACAACAGCCTTTTTAACGATACGTTGGCAGTCTGAAACGCTAAATAATGTTGATTTCAAAGATTTCCCAATAACAGGAAATTCTCCATTCTCTGGAATATAATCTCCCCAGTTTAACGCTTTTGTTTTTTCAAATAACTCATCGAATGTTGTTGCTTTAAATTCGCCGACTTTAATTTTCACACGGTCTGCAGTACGTAACCATAAATTCGTACGACAAATCGCTTTTTCATCCGCTTCAAACGTTACCTTTCCGTTTTCCACTTCACATTCATAACCAAGATCGCGAACTTCTCGGGCAACTAACGCTTCAATACCCATTGCCGCTGTTGCAATTAAAGTAACTTTTCCCATTTGCATTCACCTCTTATGTATAATCAAACAATAATTAATAACATGTTGTCCTATTAATTATCACATATTACGAAGAATATTCTCACTTACCATTTTAACTCACAACTTATAACTTCATACAAATAAAAAGCCCTCCTCTAACAAAGGAGAGCTGAGTTATTTCATAGTTGGTTCATAACGTTCTGTAAGCCATGTTCTGTTCCTTTGTACTGCAAACGGCCCACGCCTCGTACTCCGGTGGTAATCATCTATCTACAGGTTACGAAAACCTGTCCTTTTCCGTCGTTCATTTCCTTGGAAAAGATTCCCCTACCATTATTTGGGTTTCTCGCTCGTGGGGTTTACCTCGTTCCACTCCTATCATTTCTTCAAGGACTTCGTCACTGTGGCACTTTAAAGGTAGTCAAACCATATCCGAAAGGACTTAGGTTTTTTCCCTGCCGTTAAACCAGCCTTGCAGCCAGAATACCCTAGCTTATGACTTGGCTAGGCACGAACACTACAGCCATCTCAGGCCGTGCGAGCATGGACTTTCCTCTACAACGTTGGCGTTGCAGCGATTACCCAAACGTTATGACAAACATTAGTATAGTGGAAACAAAAAGATTTTGCAATGTTTTTTTCTATGTAAAATGCTTTAACCTTTTTGTTACCTTAATTTATTCGTATAACTTACTTCCAAATACAGCTTTTTCTAAATTAGATAGACGTTTTAAAATATCCGTATTCGTATTGTTATACACTGGTTGTGCAACTGGTGTTTGTACCGGTTGTTGCGGAACTTGTGTTGCCGCTACTTTTTGTTCTTCTAATTCACGTTTCAAACGAGCATTTTGTTGTTTTAATTGATCAAATTCCTTATGAAAAGCTTCATAATCTTTAATAATCATATCAAGAAACTTATCTACTTCTTCTTGTTGATAACCTCTCATACCTGTTTTAAATTCTTTTTCTAAAATATCTTTCGCTGTTAATTTAATTTTATCCGAAATCATTTTCTTCACCTCAAATTTTTGCCAAAGCTTTCATTAACTAAATTTTTTCAGAAACAACGCCTTTTGTCAATCAAATATACGAGTACTATATTACATATTACTCTGCATTATTCCACTGTTCCTCTTCCATTATATCTTGTAAATCAGAAAAAAGAATGAAATAACTGTGATAATTTTCTATTTCTCCTTTTTTCTTAGCTGCTTCTACAATATATTTAGGGCTCCCAGACTTTTCTTCATCATATACAGCTAAAAGTGCATCGCTTTTTTCAATAAAAAATTGATTCTTTAATTTAAATTGCTCTGGGCTTTCGTACTTCCGTTTCGTAATACTATCAATATGATCTGCTTGTGAAAGAATAAATTCGTAATATTCACGGTTATCTTCCTTCCAATTTTCCTCTTGTTCTAAAAAAGGAGTAAATACAGCTAATTTTAAATTTGGATATTCTACTTGAATTTCAAAAACAACTTCAGCAGCCCATAGCTCTACTCCTAACTGACCACTTATAATAACCCACTCCAAACCTTCTTCTACAAAAACAGTTAATTTACGACGCAGCGCCTTTTTTATACACTCTACTCCTGGATGATCATTTTTAAATATTCCAAGTTCAAACGGCTTATATCCTGTTACAGCAACAACTTTCATATCAACACTCCAATTATAAAAAAAGAACTAGCATTTTGCTAGTTCTAACATATCATTTACTTTTTAAACATTCCACCAACGTTTGGTCCGATATTTGGTCCAAATGGTGACACGTTCGGTCCTGGTCCAAATGGTGACACATTCGGTCCTGGTCCAAATGGTGATATTTGATGACCATGGTGATGATGACCATGACCACATGGTCCACATCCACCGCCAAATCCACCAACAGATCCTGGATCACCAGGATCTACAACGTTTACGTTCGAGTTTGTTTGTGGGAAGAAGCTTTGATTTTTAATTTGTTGATGATGAACATGCGTTGTATGAGTTGGAAAAATGTGTGGCACCACCGTTGTTGAAAAAGAATGTGTTACGCATTGTTTCGTTGGATGAATGACAGGAGCTGTCGTACAAATCGGTCCTACAGGCTTATGCCCTCCAAAGCAAGGATGACAATGATGCATAGTTTTTTCTCTCCTCTCTCATTAAAAAAATCTGACTACACTTTACAATATGAGCGAGGGGGTAAAGCCGCTTGTTATATATACCCATTTATTTCATGGAAATTTGTCTAGTATCCAATTTCATACGTAATACCTATTATAGACAACCCCCTACTATTATTTACCAAAAAAGCCCCCGACTTGCTTAACAATCCCTGTTACTTGATTCATCGCGTTCATCATTTGTCCAGCCGTGTTCATCATTTTATTTACATCGTAGTTACCATCTGATGATTTAAATTGTGAAACAAAACTAGAAAACTGACTTGGTTGCTGTTGCTGTTGCTTTTGTTTATTCATCGTTGGATATGGTTGTTTTGGTGGATAAAACATAGCTTGTTGATTTACATATTGAGCTGGCGACATGTAGTTTTGTGAATTCATATACGCTTGCTGTGGTTGATTCGTATACATTTGCTGCGGCTGACTCATATGCGGTTGTTGTGGTTGATTCATTTGTGGTTGTTGCGACTGATCCATGTGCGGTTGCTGTGGTTGATTCGTATACGCTTGTTGCGACTGATTCATATGCGGTTGCTGCGGTTGATTCCCAAACGACACTTCAAATGGTTGATAATAATTTGGGTTTCCATAATGAGGCTCGAAAGGATACATATTATATCGTAAATATGTATCCTCATTATATTGGTACATATTTTGCTGTGCATATGGATTTGCTTGCTGATATACATTAGGTTGTTGAAACATGCATTCTCTCCTCCTTCGCATAAGTTTCTACATATAGAATATGTACCTATAAAATAAAATGTGTAACGGAGTACCTGTCTTTTTTTGTCGGAAGTTTAAATTTTTAAAAAAATTAGAAAGTAAACCCTTCCATGCTATGATAATAAGGAAGAAGATTCTCATGGGGGAGGAATCAACATGGTATTAGGGGATTTAAAACAAGCGTTTTCTCAAAAAAAGGGGTATTACACAGAAAATTCGAATGAACTGTTAGACTTTGCAAGACATTGTTATCTTGAAGGAAAAGTATGCATATCAGATTACCGAACATTAATACGAGAGTTAGAAATAAACGGTGCAACAAAACCTACAACAGTGACAGAGGCATAAAGTGAAACTTTAATCAGTGGGGGTTTTGTTCATCCCCCACTGATTATTAGCCTTCACCAATCGGGCTTTTACGGGCAGTTGATCTCCCACCTAACTTCATTGTTTCAGCCGAGTTTTGAGGTGGGAGTCTTACTGCCCGTTAACGCGGGATAAAAAAACAAGAGGGTTTTCCCTCTTGTTATTTACATTGATCTACGATATTTTGCAAAGTGTACGAAATAGCTTGATGAGTTTCAAAGAAACGTTTGCCTTTTCCCTTATTAACAAAACATTGTAGCACATTAGTTTGTAAATTATCATACACTTGATCAATTTGTTGTACATGTATATACTTAGGTCGTTCTTCCTTTATCCACCTATAAGCTAATTCTTTCCACATCTCTAACTCCGCATCTACAATATCAACAAATGGCTTCATATCCTTATAAAAATCATATTCAGCCATCTCTCTTTTTTTCACATTCGCTTCATCATTATACTGCATTAACTTCTCCGAAGACTGGATTAATGCTTCATGTCCCATTTTGTTCCCACCTTATTATGCACTCACTACGACGTTTTGAAATGTCTTTACCCAGCTCCCTTTTTCTTCGTGATGCACTAATTTATTTTCCATATGTTCTATATGCATTTCTGTTATTTCTATCTTATTGCATATTTTTTCACCTTTATCCTTCAATGCATGATTCATTCTAATCCCAATCTTCATTTCCAGCAAATCGAGAGAACTTAACATTTGATCCATTTTTTTCATAACATCTTCCTTCTGAACCATCGCCATATTTAAAACGCCCCCTTCTTTGCCTTTCCTTTGTCATGTAATTTCGCCGATTGATTAATTACTCCTTCTCACATGACAAAACTAGTTGATATTCGTCAAAGAAATCATTTAGTATGCCATTTTTAGAAATGGTAACAATACAAAAAGGAGGTGTATTACGATGACAAAAAATAAAAACGAAAAAAAGAAAAAGCAAAACAAACAACAAAACAAACCTGAGACTGGTAATCCAAAGCTTGATGGTCCAAATTTCCCCGCTACATAAAGTGAAACTTTAATCAGTGGGGTTTTGTTCATCTCCCACTGATTATCAGCCCGCACCAATCGGGTGTTTACGGACAGCAGGGCTTCCACCTACCTTCTTTGCTCCAGCCAAATTTTGAGGTGGGAGTTTTACTGTCCGCAAATAGCGGGATAAAATGACACTTTAACCAAAGTGGCTTTTACAAACAACTATTTTCTAGTCTACCTTACCTCTTCGCTTTCGATAAGTGTTGAAGTTAAAGTCGTACTGCTGGCAAATAGCCGATTAGAAAGTAACTTGTTGTAGAGCATATTACTTTTAATAAAGAAGTCCCGCCTTCATTTAAGAAGGCGGGACTTCTTTATTATATCATGAACTCATCTATTCTTTTAACAAAACTACTTAATATAGAAAGAGTATGTATTTGCTCCCTCTTCTTTCTATACCATTCTGTTATATTAATTTCCCCCTTAGGTTTTTCAAGTAAAAATAATGAATCTATTTCCAACCCTTCACTAAACCAATCTTTTTCAATTAATTTTTCATGAGTGACAATAGAATACACTTCCCGAAGAGCCGGCGTACATGATTTTCTAATTCCCCTTATATTACATTCATAATCCATTCTTGACCCTGTATGCCTAGTTTGCACTGCAAATTTATAAAAAGAAGACTTATACTTTGAATGAAATAGTAACCAAGCTAATTGCTTCCCCAGTTCTATACGTTTTTGCAACGTTTCAAATTGATAAACTGAAAATCCATACATTCCCCCTTCCACCGTTGGAAAAATAACTGCACTAACATGAAATATTTCTTGAAATTTGAACAGTGCAGTATCAAATACGTGTTTTTGAAAGTATGCATTCTCAATTACTGGTTTTTGAATTTTATTTTGTTCATTAATAATAAGTGCCGTCATAAGCCTATTTATATCTTTTTTCTCCCAAAACGCGACCCATTCTTTTTCCATAAAAATTGATATGTTGAAAAATTGTAACAAATGGAAGAGCGGCGCACATCTCTTTTTACTTTCCTCATACAGTAATAGTTGAGGAAATGCATCTAAGAAAATGAGCCAATTGGCTTTCTCATACAAAAGAAATAATCGTCTCTTAACTGTTTGAGATAAAAGATTAGAATAATATTCTCCTTCTAAATCTGTCATGTTCCATCCCCCATTCCTTGAAACCATACTCGCTAAAAAAGACCATCTAATTTCTCTATTTCTCAAATAATATTCTTGGTAAGATTGTGTACGTGAAATATTATCTACGTTAGCTACATCCGTGCTCTCCTTAATATTAAGAACTATAGCTTTTTCCTCTTCTGTACAAAAAATATCATTACGGGTCTGTTTAATTTTTTCGTAATCATTCCATCGAAACATGAGTAAGTCACCATACCTTTCTTGAAAAAGGTCACATCTTTTTTCATTTTTTGATATAATCACCTTTGTAAGTAATTCTTATCAAGTTGGGAGTGGACAAAATATGACCATTCGTTACCCAAATGGAAAAAGGTACGATCAAGCTTCACAACCTCATAAAACACCAATAAAAAAACATACTTACAGTAATAGAGGTATGTCCCTTGAAGAGGAATTGAATGAAACCAATCAATATTACTTAACCCATAATATTGCATGCGTACATAAAAAACCTACACCTCTTCAAATTGTAAAAGTAGATTACCCCGCTCGAAGTGCTGCAGTGGTAAAAGAAGCGTATTTCAAACAACCTTCTACAACAGATTACAACGGTGTATACAAAGGGAAATACATCGATTTTGAAGCGAAAGAAACTAAAAATAAAACCAGTTTTCCACTTCAAAACTTCCACCTTCATCAAATTGAACATATGAAGCAAGTAGTCGCTCATAATGGAATTGCATTTGTTATTATTAAATTTACACTTTTTGATGAATTTTATTTATTAGATGCAAAACATATTATTGCATTTTGGAATCGTCAAAATACTGGTGGACGTAAATCGATTACAAAACAAGAAATAGAAGAGCATGGGTCTTTATTATCATGCGGTTATCACCCTCGAATTGATTATATCCGCGTACTAGACACGGTTTATTTTTCGTGATAGAGTCATCACTAAGGCTCTTTTTTCGACTTTTGGGGGAGAGAATGAAAGGTAGGAGAAAGTATAATGTCAGATAATTATCGTTCTCGTACAGAACGAAATCATGTAAAAAATCAAACGAAAGAAACAAATAATAAAGAAGAAAAACCAAAGAAAAAAGGTTCCTTTTTCAAGAGATTTCTTATAGGTTGTCTACTTCTTGGTATCGTCGGTCTCGTAGCTGGCGTTTCGGCCTTCTTTGTTATGGTAAAGGACGCTCCAAAACTAGACAAATCAAAGCTAGTCAATCCTTTATCAACAAAATTCCTTGATAAAAACGGGAATTTCTTCTATGAATACGGTGCTGAAAAACGAACCCATGTTACATACGATCAAATTCCAAAAGTAATTGAAAGTGCATTCCTTGCGACTGAGGATGCTCGTTTCTACGATCATAATGGAATTGATTTTAGACGTACTGGAATGGCAGTCATGGAAAATGTCACTGGTGGTTTTGGATCACAAGGTGGTAGTACGATTACACAGCAAGTAGTTAAAAACTATTTTCTAACGATGGACAAAACTGCAAAGAGAAAAGTGCAGGAATGGTACTTATCTTATAAGTTAGAGCAACAGTACTCAAAACATGAAATTTTAGAAATGTACTTAAATAAGATTAACTTAGGTAATCGCTCTTATGGTATTTCCACAGCTGCCAAAAAATATTACGGCAAAGATTTAAAAGACATACAACTACACGAAGCTGCAATGCTCGCTGGTTTACCCCAAGGTCCTAACATTTATGATCCAACAAAACCAGATAACGTTGATAGAGCAACGAAACGTCGTAATATCGTATTAACATTAATGAACCGACACGGGTATATAACGAAACAAGAAATGAATGATGCAATGCAAATCCCTGTAACACAAGGACTTCTTCCATCTTCAGAAGTGACTGAAATGAAGTATCAGGCATTTATAGATGCTGTTGTAAAGGAAGTTGAAAAAGAATACCCTGATATAAATATCGGTTCAGACGGTTTAACGATTCATACAACACTTGATCAAGATGCTCAGGATTACGCTGAAAAAATTATGGATGGGAATCTCATCAAGTATCCAAACGATCAATTCCAAGGATCATTTGTATTTATGGATACACAGTCTGGAGAAGTTCGAGCAATTGGTGCTGGGCGTAAAGAAAGTAAGTCTACTTTCAAAGGTCATAATATGGCAGTTGATTTAAAACGCCAAGTTGGTTCAACAATGAAACCAATTTTCGACTATGGTCCAGCAATTGAGAATCTTCAATGGTCTACTTATCATCAATTAAATGACTCTGAATATACTTACTCTGATGGCACAAAGATTAAAAATGCTACAGGTAATTTTAAAGGTGACGTTTCACTTCGTGAAGCATTGAAGAAGTCATTAAACATCCCGGCTTTAAAAACAGCTCAAGCAGTCGGTATTCCTAAGGCACAAGAGTTTGCTGAAGGTTTAGGAATGACGTTTAAAGATGGGAAAGCATATGAATCTACTGCAATCGGTAGTAATGAAGGCTCTCCGTTAGATGTCGCTGGAGCTTATGCAGCATTTGGAAATGACGGTGTTTATAATAAACCTCACTTCGTAAAAGAAGTCATCTTCCCAGACGGGAAAAAGAAAAGCTTTAAACCGAAAGAACAACGTGCAATGCACGACCATACAGCTTACATGGTTACTGATGTTCTTCGTGACGTAGTAAAACCTGGTTCTGGCGGTACAGGGCCAACAGCATATGTTTCTGGATTCGACGTTGCTGGTAAAACAGGAACACAAAACTTTGATGCAAAAGATATAAAAAAATATGGCATCCCAGCTGATGCGAACAGAGATAGCTGGTTCGCTGGATATACACCACAATATACGATGGCTGTGTGGACTGGTTACGAAAAGAATGGTCCAGAAAATTACATTAGCGATCGTTATACTAAAATTGCACAACAAATGTTCCAAGTAATGATGAGCAAATTCGCTACAGATAAATCTCGTTTCGAACGTCCTTCTTCTGTTCAAGAAATAAACGGAGAATTGTACGTAAAAGGTGCGAAAAAAGATGCAGTTAAACAAATTAAAGTAGATCCACCTAGTGGCCTTAATGTCGCTTTCGATGGCGCTAGCACAGTGACACTGAACTGGTCTGGACCATCATCAGATGTTGATGCATACGCAGCAAGCTATAAAGCTACTGACGGTTCTAGTGGTAGCTTATCAGTAAGCGGTACGACAGCTACTCTTGGTGGTATTAAACCAGGTGTTACTTACAGTTTCTCTGTAGTAGCGAAAAAGGGTACTGGAACAAGCCCTGCAGTTGGTGCATCCTTCACTGCCCCTGGCGGAACTCCAGATGCGAAAAAAGCTGACGAAGAGGCTAAGAAGAAGGCTGACGAAGAGGCCCTGAAAAAGGCCAATGAAGATAAACTAAAACAAGAAGAAGCTACAAAAAAAGCTGAAGAAGATCAGCGTAAGCAACAACAGCAACAGCAACAACAGCAACAACAGCAACAACAACAACAACAGCAACAACAACAAGAACAACAACGTAAACAGCAAGAAGAAGCTCAAAAGAAAGCTGCTGAAGAAGAGGCTAAGAAGAAGGCTGAAGAAGAAGCTAAGAAAAAAGCTGAAGAAGAAGCTAGAAAAAAAGCTGAAGAAGAGCAGCACCAACAGAATACCGGAGGAGATACACCTCACGCAGACGGAGATGTTGTTACATCAGAGTCTTAATAACAAAAAAGAAGTCCTTACTCTTAACGAGAAAAGGACTTCTTTTTTGTTATCATTTTCTTAACATGTAGCTTTTCTATTTCAATATACAACTGTGCTAATTGAATATACGAATGATAATTACTCGGTTTCTTTATAATAAATGAGTATCGTTCTATAAAATTAACAGGTTGTGCTTCCAATTCATTCGTATTTACTTGTATCTCATACAAACTATGAACAGGCTTCTCATTTAGCCAATATACAATCGATAGCAAGTGTGCTGCAACAAGAATCATCGGACCCTCAGCTTCTTGTTTTTTTCGGTTTCGAAATAGTGTAGCAATTTCTTCATGCCTGCTTTTCCATACATTTAACACCGCTGGAATACTTGTTTCAATTTCATTCCACGGCTCATATTGTCTTTCAATATCAAATATAAAGTAAGTATTTTGTATTATTTCTTCAAAAGACTGGTCTGTATTATACGTAATCGAATTTGCACTCTTTTTAAAAAATGGTACGTACCGAAACTCTTTCGGTATTTCTATAACTCGCTCCATCCTTTATTTCCCCTTCATTCGTTTCTTTCCTTCACGACATATTTCTAGTAATCGACACTCTTCACATTGTGGTCGCTGCGCCTTACAGTAATAACGTCCAAAGAAAATCATACGGTGGTGTGTAACCCCCCACTCATCCATTGGAATTTTCTTCATCAATGTCTTTTCCACTTCTAACACAGAATCTTTCCATCTACAAATTGCTAACCGTTTACTCACTCTCTCTACATGCGTATCAACAGCAATCGCTGGAATTCCAAATGCCACCGAAACAACTACATTCGCTGTCTTTCTCCCTACTCCTGGTAATTTCGTCAGCTCATCACGGTCTTCTGGAACTTTCCCGTTATAATCATCTAGTAACATCCGGCACAATTTTTGAATATTTTTCGCCTTATTTCTAAACAATCCAATGGAACGTATATCTTGTTGTAATTCTTCTAAAGACACACTTAAATAATCTTCTGGTGTTTTATATTTTTGAAATAAGTTTTTCGTCACTTTATTCACAAGTGCATCTGTACATTGCGCAGATAATGCCACCGCGATTACAAGTTCAAATGGATTATCATGAATTAATTCACAATGCGCTTCTGGATACATATCCGCCATTGTATCTAAACAATAACGAATTTGCGTTTTGTTCAACATATCTTTCCTCCTACACTACTGCTCCAACCAATTATAAAAAGGCACTTTCCCAGTAAATTTCGTCTCTTGTTTTGTCGTTTGTTGTGTGCGTTGTTGATTCGCTCTAAATTTCTGGCCTTGATTTTGCGCTTGATCTACCGTTTTAATTCCGTTCTTTTTCCACTCAAACAAAATACGATCAATATACCGGAAATTAAGTTTACCACTCATAACAGCTTCACGAAGAGCCGCTTGAATTAAATTCGGATGGTGTTGATCTTGATCTTCCCACATCCCTAATGTTTCACATTCAAATGGCGAAAGTGGTCTTCCGAATTCTTTTTCAAATACTGTATATAAATTTACTTGAATTTGCTTTTGTTCTTTTTGCTCTTCCTCTATAGATTCATTCATTAAAAAGTGCAATATTTTTTCCCACAGTGGTTGTAAAGAATAACTTTCACACATCATCGCTTCAGATCTTCGTCCACCTTCTAGTGCTAAAAAACCTTTTTGGATTAAAGTCTGAATCACTTCCATGCATTTCATTTCTGTTATCGTCATCCGTTCTGAAATCTCTGAAGGAGTCGGGAACGAATTACCTGATTCTAAAAATGTGTGTACATGAAGTACTACCATAAATTCCGTCTCATTTAAACCTAGCTTTTTATAATGCATCATAAGCAATTTAGGAATCGCTATGCTTCCCTGTTCAAACCATTGTAACATCATTTTCTTTTTCATCACCAAACACCTCGTTCTCTAGTATAACACACCTTTAGCCATTTCTTTTTGCCACAATTCGTCAAAAAAACCTCCCTATATATAGGGAGGTTTTTTGCCATTTACTACAAGAAACAGACGATTAAGCCTGTACTTTACTTTTCATGAACGTATGAATTCGTTCTAATGCTTTCTCAACTTGCTCAAGAGATGTCGCATACGATAATCGAACGTTATTTGGCGCACCAAATCCTGTACCTGGAACAAGAGCCACCTTTTCTTCTTCTAATAATGCTTTTGCCCACTCATCAACTGTATCATACCCAGCTAACGCTACGGCTTCTTTTACATTTGGGAATAAGTAAAAAGCACCTTGTGGCTTAATGCAAGTGAAACCAGGAATTTGAATTAATTTATCATAAATAATGTTCAATCTTTCTTCAAACGCTTGACGCATTGTTTCTACAGGTTCTTGTGAGCCTGCATACGCAGCAATTGCACCGTATTGAGCAATTGAAGTAGGGTTTGACGTACTATGACTCGCTAAGTTCGTCATCGCTTTAATAAGCTGCTTATTTCCTGCTGCATATCCAATACGCCAGCCTGTCATAGAATGTGATTTAGATACACCATTAATAATAAGTGTTTGTTCTTTTAATGCATTAGAAAGCTGGGCAATTGAAGTATATTCCGCGTCACCATAAATTAATTTTTCATAAATCTCATCTGAAACGATTAAGATATCATGCTCTAAACATACTTCTCCAAGCTGTTGTAATTCTTCTTTGCTGTAAATCATCCCTGTTGGATTGCTCGGTGAATTAATAATAACAGCTTTCGTTTTCTCTGTAATTGCCTCACGCAGCTGCTTTGCTGTAATTTTGTACTCATTGCCTTCTAGACCTTCTACATAAACTGGCTTACCACCAGCAAGCTTTACTTGCTCAGGATAACTTACCCAATAAGGAGTTGGGATGATAACTTCATCTCCTTCATCAAGTAACACTTGGAATAATGTATATAATGCATGCTTGGCACCATTACATACAATAATTTCAGATGGATCATACGCAATTCCTTGATCACGAGTAAACTTCTTCACAATTTCTTGTTTTAACGCTTGTAATCCACCTGTTGGTGTATATTTCGTATGTCCTTCTAACATCGCTTTATGCGCAGCATCCATAATATGTTTTGGCGTATTAAAGTCAGGTTCTCCTGCTCCTAATCCAATTACATCATGACCTTCTGCTTTTAATGCTTGTGCCTTTGCTGTAATTTCTAAAGTTGCAGATGGTGTTAAAGCAGCTACTCGCTTTGCTAATTTCATTTGTAGTTCCCCCTACATCTATTTTTCAATGCTATATCGTCTTAAAAAGTTCCCATCTTTAAATTCAAGATAGTAGTAACTATAACGATTGTCATCATCAATATATGTAACTTCCCATAATGGTATATTGTTTTCAAAGCCTAATTTTGCTTTTAAAATTTCTTTCGGCTTACTTTTTGCTTCTTTACTTTCATCTCCGACTTGTTCAATCGTTCTTTGTAAAGCATCTTTTTCAGAAATACCTTCGCTCTTTTTCCTTACTATAGTTTCCCCTTTTTTCTCAGGCACCCAAACGATAAGTTGTTCTCCTTTTTCATCTGTACCTTGTACGACTGTATATGAAGATTTCCCATTATAATAATCAACAGTATTTACCTTTGTAAGCTTTGCCTTTTCTTTCGCAATTTCTACAGACTTTGACTCTTTTGGAATTTTCTTTTCCATCGCTTTATTATAAACATATGCCCCATATATTCCGCTAGCAACGATAACGATAATGATTGTAAAGATCCACTTTTTCATTGTATCACTACGTTCTGTAAATCGTAAATACAGCTGTTTCTTTATCTTTTTCGTCTAATGCTAATCCGAACATGAGGTCCTGCTCTTTTAACGTACGATTCAAACCATCAACAATTTTATACAAGTCAGACGAATATTTAATACGCGTCGTTGATAGGACTTCGATTTTCTTATCCATGAAAAAACTCCTCCGTTACACAAAAATTTCTAATTATAGAAGAACGCAATGCGGTTACAATAAGAGTACATTCTTTACAACCCCTGCTTCATCACCCATCTATTATAGCAGGACATGTACAGCAAAAAAAGGTTTCAAATCGAAAAGCAATATATTTTGTATACAAGAAGTAAGAAAAATAAAATTCCTCCTACCCACATTTTTTACGCCTGAAGTTTAAATGTACTTCAGGCGTATTTTTCTTCCAATTTTATTCATTTGACGATTCTTCTAACTGTACTAACAATTCTTCTAACGGTCCTTCATAGAGCGGTACAGTTGGGATTGATTGTAAAAATCGTTTTCCATAGGAAGAACTTGTCAAACGACGATCTAATACAAATACAGTTCCCGTATCTGTATTTGTTCTAATAAGACGACCAAACCCTTGTTTGAAACGCAAGATTGCTTGTGGGAGCGCCAACTTATCGAATACGTCTTCTCCTTGATTTTTTAACCACTCTCCTTTTGCTTCCATCATCGGCTGATGAGGAGGGGTAAAAGGCAGACGGACAATGACAAGACAACTCAGAGCATCTCCAGGTATATCTATCCCTTCCCAAAAACTACTTGTTCCTAACAAAATCGATTTGTCGAACTCCTGGAATTTGCGGATTAAACGACTTCGGCTCTTATTATTCACACTTTGCGTTAATAATAAATATCCTTCTAATGTCTCATCATTTTTCAAATTCGTATACGCTTCTTTCAACATTTCATACGAAGTGAATAAAACGAGCATTCTACCTTTTGTAGCTTTCGCTATTTTCGCAATATGTGCCGATATAGACTCAATATATTCTTCATTACTTGCTTTCTTAATAAAAGGTACATCCGTTGAAACCATTAATTTCATTTGCTCTTCAAAACGGAATGATGATGGAACCTTTAATGCATTGGGAGCAAAATCATGTAAACCTAGCTCCTCTTTTATATAGTCGAATGAATCATTAACTGTTAACGTTGCTGATGTGAAAATAACACTCTTTTTCTGGGTTAAAAATTCATCAGCAAATCTTTCACCAATATGAACAGGCTGCGCATATAGAACTGTTGAATGAATCGTTCCCTTCGTTTCAGTCTCCATCCATGTCACGTATGAATTTTTTTCTAAAATGAGTAATTGTAAAGATTGTGCCATCTTTCTCAACAACTCAATTAAATGCATAAATTCACCTGTAACGACATGCATCTCCCATTCTAATTTACTTTGCAATATTTCAGCTTGCTTCTCAAGTGTAGTCAATAACTTTCTTACATCATACACAAATCGATTTGTTAACTCGGTAATGCTATCCCATAACTTACCTTTCTCTACTTCCGTGTTATATCGATAAATGAGTGGCATATTGCTCATCCCTTGTTCCTGCTTTGTTTGTTTAAATACGAAAGTCCGTAACATTTGAAATAGTTCATCCGCATCAAATTTCAATTCCTTCAAACTATGACTCACCATACGGAAAGTCGAACGCGATGCTTGCTCTGATTTTTTCATCATTTTATATACTTTAGAAAGTACATCATCTGTTTCTAGCGTACCAAGACGAGATAAAGCTAATTGAAAATACATGCATGAGAACTGTTCACCTAATGTTCTACTCGCCGCTTCCTCGATATGATGAGCTTCATCAAAAATAATATGTTCACATGAAGCAAATAGTGGTTCTTCACTTGAAAAATCTTGAAATAATAACGCATGATTTGTAATAACGATATCTGCAAATAATGCTTTATTCTTTGCTCTTTGATAAAAACAACGACTATACCAGTTGCTTTGCATCCCGCCTGGACTATGTACATCACTACAAATACGGTTCCAAAGTAACTTGCCGCCCTCAGGAATATTTAATTCATCACGATCGCCAGTTTCCGTTTGCAATAACCACACTAAAATTTTTGCCTTTGTGAGCGCCATATCATAATTTTTCTCTTCCTCTTGCAAAGCATATTCAAATTTGTGTAGACAAAGGTAATGCTTTCTTCCTTTCAGAAGAGCTACTTCAAATGAAAATGGCATTATTTTCTTTAATAAAGGAATTTCTTTTTCTAGTATTTGTTGTTGCAATTGTACAGTTTGTGTACTTATAATGACAGGTTCTTCTTTTTTCTTTGCGAAATAAATACTTGGAAGTAAATATGCAAGCGTCTTCCCCGTACCTGTTCCTGCTTCAATCAGTGAAAACCTAGAATCTCTTAGCGCTGTATATATTTCCTTCATCATAATCTGTTGGCTTTCTCTTTTTTCAAACTTTGGCATATTCAATTCAAGTTTATCGATTGTCTTATGTAAGAAAGCAACAAATTTAGATGAGTATGTTTCACTGAGGCTTAAAGAATAATTCCGCTTTCGAAGCGCAATATTTCGATACACCTCACACTCCTCTGCCTCTTCTTTACCATGCATCATTTTCTTTAAAATATTTTCAGAAAGTACATCAGCTATATCACTTTGGAAAACATCACTTAATTCATAAAGCAATTGTAATGTGACAAGTGGTAACTTTTCAATTTCACTTAAAAATTGTAAAAACAACTCCGCTGTTGCAAGAGCATCACTATCCGCACGATGTGGTTGATCGTGCTCTAGTTCATGCTGCTTAGCTAAATCACGTAATTTATAACTATCAGCTGTCGGCAAAAGAATTTGCGCCAATTCAACTGTATCAATTTTAGGACAATGTACTTCTGTATATCCAGCCTGCCTTAATTCTTCATTTAAAAAATTCCAATCAAAGTGAACGTTATGTGCAACAAAAGCCGCACCTTGTAATAGCTCAACAATCATCGGGGCTACATCTCGAAATAACGGGGCTTGTTTTACAAGATTTTCATCAATCCCAGTTAATTCTGTAATAAATAGGGGAATCTCTCTCTTCGGATTAATAAAAGATGAAAAAATCTCTAATATCTCTCCATCTTCCACTACAACAGCTGCAATTTGGGTGATTTTATCCTTCCCATCCTTCCAGGAGTTCCCTGTCGTCTCTAAATCAACAACGACATAACGCTTACTCATATATGTAACACCTCAATTTCTTACCTATCAAACACAAAAATTATATAATGTTACTATACCACGTTTTACCTCATCTTAATGAAAAGATGCACAAAAAAGCTATCTCCTTAATTAGAGATAGCCTTCCTACTTATAATATCGTGCCAGCTTTTTCAGCACCTAACATTTCAATAATTTGATTATCATCGTCTAATACTGCAATTTTCGGCTCTTGTTTATGAATATTTTCTTCTGCCACTAAACCATAGCAAATAATAATAACTTTATCACCCGGTTGTACAAGCCTTGCAGCTGCACCATTTAAACACACAACACCGCTACCGCGCTCTCCTTTAATAACATATGTCTCTAAGCGAGCTCCATTGTTGTTATTTACAATTTGTACTTTTTCATTTTCTACAATATTTACCGCATCCATTAAATCTTCATCAATTGTAATACTACCTACATAATTTAAATTTGCTTCTGTTACAGTTGCGCGATGTAACTTCGCTCTCATCATTGTGCGAAACATAGATGCTCCCCCTTATTTCCCCATTAATGTTATATTGTCAATTAATCGTACATTTTCAAACTTAACCGCAATCGCTAAAATGATTCTTCCTTCAATTTTATTTATTGCTTTTAATGAAGGATATGCATATAAATCAGCATAATCTACAGTGCCTTTCGTATACTTCTCAATATGCTCTTTCACAAGATTCATAATGATTTCCGGATTACGTTCGCCTGCCTCAATTCGTTCTTTCGCTATACATAGACTGCCGTATAAATGAGGAGCCTCTTCACGTTCTTCTAGTGATAAATACACATTACGAGAACTTTTCGCTAATCCATCTTCTTCCCTTACAATATCAACTGGTACGATCGTAACTGGAATATTAAAATCAGTTACGAATCCTTCAATTACAGCTACTTGCTGTGCATCTTTCATACCGAAATAAGCACGCGTTGGCAATGTAATATTAAATAGTTTCATTAGTACAGTCGCAACACCAGCGAAATGACCAGGTCTTTGTTTGCCACATAATACGTCGGTACGCTTCACAACTTCTACTGTTGTCGTTTGTTCTGCTGGATACATCTCTTCTACACTCGGATAAAATAAATAATCAACACCATTTTCTTTTGCTACATTTTCATCTCTATCAATATCACGTGGGTATCGATCTAAATCTTCATTTGGTCCAAATTGTAGTGGATTTACAAATACACTTAAAACTACAATTTCATTTTCTTCCCTTGCCTTACGTAGTAACGTAGCATGCCCTTCGTGTAAATACCCCATCGTTGGAACAAAACCGATACTTTTTCCACTTGCATGCAGTTCGTTTGTAATTTGCTGCATCTCTTGCACTGTAGTTATGATTTTCATTATTGTTTTCCTCCGTATAACGCTAAGCACTCTTCCTCTTTCATTGTAAATGAATGTTTTTCTTCAGGAAATTGCCCTGTCTTTACTTCAGTAACGTATTGCGAAATCCCTCGCACAATCTCCTCTTGAACAGACGTATATTGCTTCACAAATTTCGGAACACGATTTACGCCGTACGAGATAAGATCGTGGTATACAAGAACTTGCCCATCTACTTTTTGTCCTGCTCCAATTCCGATTGTAGGAATTGTTAACTGCTCTGAAATAAGTTCTGCTAATTGCATTGGCACACATTCTAGCACAAGTGCTATCGCACCAGCTTCCTCACATTTCTTTGCATCTTCTATTAATTTTTTTGCACTTTCAGCATCTTTCCCTTGTACTTTATACCCACCTAGCACTCCTACAGATTGAGGAGTTAAACCTAAATGTGCCACAACGGGAATTCCCGCATTCGTTAAGTAGTGAATAGTTGATATAACTTCTCCAGCACCCTCTACCTTTAATGCATGTGCCCCGCTCTCTTGAACAATGCGACGTGCATTAATCATCGTATCTTGCAATGAGACATGATAAGACATAAATGGCATATCAGTAACAATAAACGTCTCTTTCGCTCCGCGGCGTACAGCTTTCGTATGATGAATCATATCCTCTACTGTTACTGGAACTGTTGAATCATACCCAAGTACAACCATTCCTAGAGAATCACCCACTAAAATCATATCGACTTTAGCTTCTTCTACTAATTTAGCAGATGGATAATCATACGCCGTTAGCATTGTAATCGGCTCACCTTGCTCTTTCATTTTCAAAAAATCTGTTTTTGTTTTCAAAAACTACTCCTCCTTTATGCAGGAGAGAGGAGATGGCCGAAATCATATAAAAAACCCCTCTGGCCATAAAAGGGCAGAAGGGTTGTGTGTTAGTCGGCATTATTCATCCCTCTGTCCCAGTCCGTTATTGGATCAAGGCAGAATCCAAATTATTATTTTTTCATACTGCGTAAAATAATGGTGCAGTTCGCTTTGATACTGCCCATATTCGAAATAATTATAGCAAATTCTGAAAAGGAATTGCTACATTTTTTCGAAAAAATAATTTTTTATCCCTATTACGGTATGTGAAATTTATTAGTATCTAAATGACAAAAAGAAGCTCCAAAATAGGAACTTCTTTTACTTAATTTCTATATCAGCAGAATGAATGTGGTGCACTTGTCCTTGATGATCCTCAAGTAACAATACACCATCCTCCGTAATTCCTTTTGCTAGCCCATTAATAGTTTCCTTCATCGTTCGAGCTGTAATTTCTTTTCCGATACTTACTGCGTAACTTTCCCAAAGAATTTTAATAACAGAGAAGCCATTTTTTAAATACTCTTCATACAATTTCTCTAGTTGCAAGAAAATTTGTTGCATAAGTTCCGCACGAACAATCGGCTTACCCGATTCAATTGCTAATGAAGTTGCAATTTGCTGAATTTCCTCATCAAAATGTTCTTGTTTCTGATTTGCATTAATGCCAATTCCCATAATAACAGCATTAATTTTATCTGGATCAGCTTGCATCTCCGTTAATATACCGACAGCTTTTTTACCTTGAATTAAAATATCATTCGGCCATTTAATCCCTACGTTTACACCGGTACATTTTTCAATTGCTTGCGCTACGCTAACAGCTGCTAATAAAGTAAGCTGTGGTGCATGATGAACTGGAATCGAGGGACGCAAAATAATACTCATCCAAATTCCTGTTCCTTTTGGGGAATACCATTTTCTACTTAAACGTCCTCTACCTGCTGTTTGTTCTTCAGCAACGACAATTGTTCCCTCTTCTGCGCCTTCATAAGCAAGTCTCGCTGCAATATGCTGAGTAGACTCAACCGATTCTTCAAAATAAACCGTTCTACCGATACGCTCTGTTTGTAATCCTAATTGAATCTCATTCGCAGTTACTTTATCTGGTTTACTAGCAATTCGGTACCCTAAGCGGCGTACAGCTTCTAGTTCATACCCTTCATTACGAAGGTCCTCCATATGCTTCCATACAGCGGTTCTCGAACAACCAAGTTTGTCACTAAGTATTTGACCAGATACAAATGCACCATCTGCTTCAGAAAAAACTTGTAATAACTGCTTTCTTATAGTAGATTGCATCTTTGTAGCCACTCCCTTATATCCTCTTTCTTATTAACTAAATCTCCTTGTACGATTGCTTCTTCAATATTTTGAAGCATTTCGGCAACCCACGGACCTGGCTTTTTATCTGTCCAGCTTAATAAATCATTACCGGTCACATTCATTTCTTGACGATTTTTTATCGGCAATGCATGAAATAATGATTGTACTTGCTTAACAGACGCACTATTATAACTTTCTATTATCGCTTCATATACTCTTTCCGCCATCTCAGCGATGCGAATCCCAGTTTTATAAAGAAGGATTGTATCCCACTCCTTCTCCTTTCTAGAACGAATTGCTAATAAAACCGCTACGATATCTTTAATCTTTTTATTCGAGAACTTCCATTGACGCAAAAAGACAGATGGATGCTCTTCTCCGATACAATATAAGAAAAATGCCCACGCCTCAACGTCTGTTTCGAAAGAATCCCATTTATACTGCGTAGCTTTCAAGAGTCTTTCTTCTGACATTTGCAAATATGGCAGATGAGAAAATAGCTTAGTTTCTACTAACTCTTGAAGACCATTCACACAATATGTACCGGTCAACAATTTTTCAAATTCAACTGTAATTCTTTCAATCGCTATATGTTCGAGCAAATGCCCATACGTTTCAATTGCTTGTTTCGTCTTTATTTCCAAAGAGAAACCTAACGTACTTACGAACCGAATACCACGCATCATTCGCAGTGCATCTTCTTGAAAACGGTCTGCAGCATCTCCAACCGTTGTAATTTCCTTCAGACGAATCGCTTCTTTCCCAGCAAATAAATCAACCATTTCGCCTTCCTCTGTCATTGCAATTGCATTCATCGTGAAATCACGTCGTTTTAAATCCTCTTCTAATGAACGGACAAATTGAACACTACTAGGTCTTCGAAAATCTTCATATTCGCTTTCTGTTCGAAAAGTAGTTACCTCATACGGTTCACCATTTTCTACAACAATTACAGTTCCATGCTCAAGACCAACCGGAACATGTCTTGGGAAAATAGCCATTACTTCTTCTGGTAAAGCAGATGTTGCGATATCGATATCTCCAATCGGTCTATCGATAATAAGATCGCGTACACTTCCACCAACGAAGTAAGCCTCATGTCCGTGCTGTTTTAACATCTCAATAATTGAACTAGCTTTTTTAAATCTTTCCATTCTTGTCATCCCTTAGTATGTCATAATAAATCGCCTCATACTGTGAAACGATTTTTTCCGAACGAAACTGCTCATATACAGATTTCATCGCTCGCTCTCCCATATTACGGTGAAGTTCTTCATTTTCTAGTAGCTGAATTGCTTGCTTAGCTATTCCGTCTGTATCTCCAACTTCACATATATATCCTGTTTCACCATGTTGAATGACCTCTGGAATGCCCCCAACCCTCGTTCCGATACTAGGCACACCACACGCCATCGCTTCTAATATAACAAGACCAAAACTTTCCTTTTCTGATAAAAGTAGCATTAAATCACTCATCGCAAGAAGCTCTGCAACATTATCTTGCTTTCCTAGGAATAAGACACGTTCCTCAATATGTAAACTTTTCACCAATTGTAAAATAGTACAGAACTCTGGTCCATCACCAACAAGAAGCAATTTCGCATCTACTTCCTTTACAATTTTGGCAAATGACTGCACAACATCCTGTACACGCTTAACCTTTCGGAAATTTGAAATATGAATCAACACTTTTTCATTTTCTCGTATACCATATTCTTTTTTTAATTGAGACATATCACGTTTGAAATAAACACGTTCATCTACAAAATTGTATACCGTCTCAATTTCTTTATCTGGTTTTACAAGTTCATTTGTTTCTTCAATTAACGAATGTGACACAGCTGTAACAACATCAGATTGTTCAATACCAAAGCGAATTAAATTATTTAACGAAGGGTCGGAACCTAACACAGTAATATCCGTTCCATGTAAGGTCGTAACAATTTTAATACGCTCCCCAATCATTTGTTTTGCTAAATATGCACAAATAGCATGAGGGATTGCATAATGCACATGTAAAATATCAAGGTTTTCTCTTTGAGCAACCTCTGCCATTTTACTCGCTAATGCTAAATCGTAAGGTGGATATTGAAAAACAGAATATTGATTTACTGTTACTTCGTGAAAATAAATGTTCGGGTACACTTTATTCAACCGAAATGGTACACCCGATGTAATAAAATGAATTTCATGCCCGCGTTCCGCCAATTGCTTTCCTAACTCTGTCCCAACAACCCCAGAACCACCTACAGAAGGATAACATGTAATACCTATTTTCAATTTCATTTACATCCCCCTATTAAATCAGCATGTAATAAAACCGGTTTCTTACTCATAAATCCTTCGGCATACAGCACTCCAACTTCTTTCCCAAACATCTTCTCCCGAGCGATTACAGTTTCAACGTATCCTTCGGTTAATGGCGTCTTAACACCATCACTCCCTGTTGAAAACTGACTTTCATACGCTTCTAACGCTTCCACCTTTTTAGAAAGGTATTCACTAATATCTATACAAAAATTCGGTTTATGAAAGCCATTAATCATATAATTATAAAAAGACTCTACACGGTGCGGCGGAAGTTCAGGCATATATTTAAGAATTCCCGCTGAAAAGATAGCTTCTTCCACAAGTTTCGCGCAATTAGCATGGTCTGGATGACGATCTTCGTAATATGGTGCGAAAATTAGTGTTGGTTTATATGTACGAATAATCTTTACAATTTCACGTATATATTCTTCTTTCATATACAAACCACGGTCTGGCATTGCTAAATTAATTCTCGTTTTTACTCCCATAATACGAGCTGCAGCCTTTGCTTCTTCTTTTCTTAGTTCTACCGTTCCATTTGAAGAAAGATCAGCTTCTGTTAAATCGCAAATGCCTACTTCATATCCTTGCTTCGTATACTTTGCAATGGTACCTGCCATGCCGATTTCAACATCATCGGCATGAGCACCAAACGCTAATATATGTAATCCACTCATAATTGTTCCCCTCATTTTCTTAACTTTCGGTAATCTAAATCTCCCCGCTCTAATGCATGCATTAGCATTTCAGCACTTGCCATATTTGTTGCTAATGGGATGGCGTATACATCACATAAACGAAGTAACGCATTAACATCTGGTTCATGCGGCTGGGCTGTTAGTGGATCCCGGAAAAAAATCACCATATCCATCTCATTTTTTGCAATCATTGCACCAATTTCTTGATCGCCACCAAGAGGACCGGATTGATATCTTGTTACAACTAAACCAGTTGCCTCCATAATACGAAGTCCTGTCGTTCCTGTTGCAAAAAGTTCATGTTTTTCAAAAATTGGTTTATATGCGTATGCGAACGAAACCATATCATCTTTCTTTTTGTCATGTGCGATTAAGGCAATTTTCATCCGTTGTCTCCCCTTTAGTCGATAATATTTTCTAAACCGTACACAAGATGATCAAGGTTCATTACTGTTTCAATTGATAGTTTTACACCTGACATAAATGATGCACGGTTGAATGAATCATGACGAACTGTTAACATTTGTCCATCTCCGCCGAACATTACTTCTTGGTGTGCAATAAGCCCTGGTAGACGTACGCTATGAATGTGAATACCGTCTACATTTGCACCACGTGCCCCTTCTAATTGTTCCGTTTCATTAGGATGCCCTTGCTCTTTTGGTACACGATTTTGGCGGATTAATTCTACTGTTTTTACAGCTGTACCAGATGGTGCGTCTAATTTTTGATCATGGTGTAATTCAATTACTTCAACATCTTGGAAGTACTTCGCTGCCATTTGTGAAAATTTCATCATAAGAACTGCACCAATCGCAAAGTTTGGAGCAATGATTGTTCCTACTTCTTTTTCTTTTGCATTTTCTGTTAATTGCTTTAGTTCTTCTTCAGTAAATCCAGTTGTACCAATAACTGATCGAAGTCCACGTTCGACTGCAAGTGTCACATGTTTCTTTCCAATTTCTGGTGTTGTTAAATCTAACAATACATCTGCTTCTACTTCATCTAAACAAGTATGTAAATCCGCGTAAATAGGTGCATCTAGCGCTGGCATTCCCGGTAAATCAGAAATTTTTTCTCCGCCATGCTTATAATCAATTGCTGCTACTAAATTGAAATGCGCTGTTCTTTCCATAAGAAGGACTGCTTCATATCCCATGCGTCCTCGTGGTCCAGCGATAATTACTTTAATTTCTTTCATGCGTCTTTCTCTCCCTCATCAATACGTGTCCAACGATCTTTATCACGTGTATTAAATTTATTCATTACAATGTTATGCGCTGTTTCTAAATCAATATTTAAACTATTTGCCATACAAATCATAACAAATAAAACATCTCCAAGCTCTTCCTCAACACTTCGTTCTTTCTCAGTCGTTTTCTTTGGTTTCTCACCATAATAATGATTAACCTCTCTTGCAAGCTCTCCCATTTCTTCAGTTAAACGAGCCATCATTGCAAGCGGACTAAAATAACCTTCTTTAAATTGACCGATATATGCATCTACTTCTTTCTGCATATCTTTCATCGTTTTTGTTTCCATACTAGTCACCTCTTATTCCTTCCTCTTTCATGTTAGCCAATTCATCGCGATTTGACAAATATTATTCCCTCATATCACTATTTACGACTCTTTTTAGGATAGACTATAATAAAGTGAAACTTCTTTTGCGTGATTTTTACAAAAGATCAGCCTGAACCAATCGGGTCCCTACAGCTGGTTCGCCCTTTTCTTCTTCGCTTTTCCCTCTACCAGCCGTTGGGACGGGATAAAGTGAAACTTTCTTTTGCAGTTTTTCCGCACAATATCAGGCTGAACTAATTAAGCTCTTATACCATTCTCTATTTTTACTATCAACTAGAAATAACTTATTATTATGTTCTATCGTTTAAGAGGAGCAATGCAATCATTACATAATTAGGGGGATTTCTAAATGACATCAAATTTGAAGATTCGAAATATCATTTTTATTTTAATCGGTTCCGCTATTTTTTCTTTCGGTATTGTGAATATCAATATTGAAAATCATCTTGCAGAGGGTGGATTTACCGGCATTACGCTATTATTATATTTTAAATTTTCACTTGATCCTTCCTATACAAACTTAATTTTAAACGTCCCTCTATTTTTCATTGGCTGGAAATTACTCGGCCGAATAACATTTTTATACACATTAATCGGTACATTTAGCGTCTCTTTATTCCTTTGGGTGTTTCAGCGCTACGAGGTTCTCAACTTACATTTAAACTTGCAAAATGATATGACACTGGCTGCTTTATTCGCTGGGGCATTTATCGGCATAGGACTTGGAATTATATTCAAATACGGCGGGACTACTGGCGGTGTGGATATTATCGCAAGGCTAGCTCACAAATATGTTGGCTGGAGTATGGGAAAAACGATGTTTATGTTTGATGCGGTCGTTATCATTATCTCTATTCTTACATATTTATCATATCGCGAGGGCATGTATACGTTAGTTGCTGTTTTTATCGGGGCTAAGGTTATTGATTTCATGCAAGAAGGTGCTTATGCAGCAAAAGGAGCAACTATTATTTCTGATAAAAACGATGAAATTGCTTCAAAAATTTTATCAGAAATGGAGCGCGGAGCAACCTTTTTAAAAGCAGTTGGATCCTATACAAAAATAGAACGTAATGTACTATATTGTGTTGTTGCTAAAAATGAAATCGTAAAATTAAAAAATATCATTATTTCAGTAGATCCACATGCCTTTGTCGCTGTAAGTGATGTACACGATGTTGTTGGTGAAGGATTTACATTAGATGAAAATAAAAAACCGTTACATAATTAAATTCAGCTAGAAAAGCTCTGTAGCTTTTCTAGTTTTTTATTATAAATCTTTTAAGTTTCTCCAAATCCTCATAAATAAGCTCCAACAAACTACGATTATAGAAAATAGAAGCTGGATGAAAGGTCGGAAAAATATGATATTCTTTTTCTGACCAAATAAATTCTGTACTGCTGCTATCTTTCAATCGCTGCACAGGTTGCTTTAACAATTCTCCATGAACATCCGTAATTTTATTATTTTTACCAACTAAACGCTGTAATGCAATATTACCAAGTGTGACAATAACCGGCTGCTGTATAAATTCCAGTTCATAATCTAGCAAAGGTGCATGGGCAAATATCTCACCTTGATTCGGTGTTCTATTGTACTTCTTCTGTATTATTTCGCCATTTCGTTCCCTTTTCTCTCTCCATTTATAAGGTCTACTCCGGACCGCACTCGTAATATATACTTCTTCCCTTGTAACGTGAATACGTTCTAAAAATTCCATTAAATGTTTTCCCGCTCTCCCACTAAATGGAATCCCATTATGAATTTCTGTTTCACCAGGTGCTTCTCCAACAAGCATTAATTTCGGGTTTTTAGGGCCCTGTCCACTTAAAAAACCTTCTAATTGGTATGTAGCACTACGCTCCTTCACTTGTTTAACTAAATAATATGGATATTCTATGTCCGTCACCTTCTTTCATCATTCCATACTTATCTTTATTTTAACTAGTTCTATACCCCATATCCTCTCTATTATTTCCATTTGTAACATATTATAAGATTCAATCCACAAAACAAAAAAAGACTATCAAAATTGATAGTCTTTAATCGTCGCTACGCTGCATACCAGTATAAATTAATACGAGACGTAATAATTCAAATACTGCTACAGCAGCTGCTGCTACATATGTTAATGCTGCCGCATTTAATACTTTACGAGCTTGACCGTACTCATCTGTTGATACGATACCAAGTGCTTCAATTTGTTGCATTGCGCGTTTTGATGCATCAAACTCAACTGGTAATGTAACAAGTTGGAAAATAACACCTGCTGCCATTAAAATAATTCCTAGTAACAACAAACCAGACATTTGTGCAAATACACCAATTAGGACAAAAACCCATGACATGTTTGAACCAAAATTAGCAACTGGCACTAACGAATGGCGTACACGCATAAAGTTATAATCTTTCGCATCTTGAATTGCGTGTCCTACTTCATGTGCTGCTACAGCTGTACCAGCAACTGAATGACCATAATAGTTATCTGTCGATAATCTAACCGTCTTTACACGCGGGTCATAATGATCTGACAAATGACCTGGCGTTTCTTCTACGGCTACATTGTACAATCCATTTTCATCTAAAATTTTTCGAGCCACTTCCGCTCCTGTCATACCTGATGTTGAATAAACTTGTGAATACTTGCTATAGGCACTACGTACTTTTGACTGTGCATACAACGGTATGATCAAAATGATCGCGAAGTAAATTAAATAAAACATCATAAACCTCCATTGAAGTTTTAATTATAGTACTACTCATTCTATTTTTTTCTTCCACCGTTGTCAATAAATAAACCTTACAATCCGTATCTTTATTTATGCGTATTATCTATCTTTAGAATGCAAGTTGCTTCTCCGCTTCTCTCTCTCCCCTTTATACTTTCTCCATCCAACATACGTTAAAGTGAACAAAATAAGTCCTCCAGTAATTGTCATAAACCAAATGAGAGAGGGAGCAATCTCATCTTTTTTTACTGTATGAAATATTTTTTGCAAATCACCTTTAATAATCCCTAGTTGCATTTGTCCACCTTTCGTTTTTAACATAACGTTACGAAATTCATCCAAATAAGATAAATGTGCATTTACACGCTGCGCTTCGTTTTCTGGCAGAGCAATCATTAAACTAGGATAAATAATATTAAATTCATTTAAAAATGTATTTAGCGTCTGTTGGAACTGTCCATCATCTTCTTTTTCCATCGCCTTTTCTACTTGAGAAAAAGCATTCATTATCTTTCTTTCTCTTTCCATCCAAAGTGGCTGATATTTAGATACTTGTGCATCAACAGCAAGTTGTAACGCTAACATATTATCCACTTTAACTTGCCTATCTGAATCTTCCGCGAGAGATTGTTTCGCCTTATCGTATGCTAAAGAAACGACTCTAATTTGTCCCGGAGTTACTTTTGAATTATTTTCATTCTCCTTTGATAGAAATTGCTCTGAGAAATGGTACAGTACTTGTATTGCCTTTTCATCTTCTTTTTTCTTCACTAACTGCAAAGAGTCATCTAGCAATCCAGTTAGTTCACTCCACTCTTCAGCATATATACGTACTGGAAACATTATAATTAGAAATGCTATCAGTCCAATTAATGTTCTCTTCATCCCGGTCCCCCCTATAACTACTAGTACAAAATATGTGGAATTGGACAAGAATAGAACAGAACAAAACCAAAAAATATATTATCTCTATGAAAACAAAAAAATTCTCTTTAAGCAGAGAATTTTTTCTTTGAAACCCTTTTCTTTTTCACTAAATATTTATACACACCGTAACAAAGCATGCTACCACCTAAAATCAATAATAAAATAATACATGCAGCATGCATAAAGAATTCTTCCGGTAACATTAAAATAACCGGATCTGTTTCAATATCAAACATCCAATAATCATTGCTAAATAAAAGCTTATGAAATAATACGAAACTCTTTTCAAAATTAATAGCAATTGGTAACGTAAGAGCTATTGGAAAAATAATTGTAAGAATCGCTCCGTGAAGTAAAAACTTTTCTTTTTTCTTTTTTAATAAATACGCTCCTCCTAATACAGCAATTACAATCGTTCCATACATTATATATTGAATCTTTACTAAAATATTTTTAACATCTACAAAATGAATGCGTCCATTTGTGGACATATCTAATGTCGGCAATTGTAATGCACCTTCATAAAACGGCGATAAATATGTAATAAGCACATCATAGTTTCTCTTAATTTCATCTTTCGTCATATCCGCTAAATCTGGAATATTTAAAAAATCAATTTCAAAATAATACAACCATTTTCCATATACAACTACCGTTGTCGCGAGAGCGAAAATAGAAAATGCTATGCTATAGGAAACTACTAAAGTGATCAATCGATCCAATATGTTTATACCGCTCTTATTTTTCTTCATTTTCTCCCCCTAAATGTCCTCACCATCATAAAGAAAACTGTTTTCGGTTCTCACGTAAGCAATAATAATATGTAATACACAGTACAGCAATACTTAACCAAAACGTAAAATAACCAATTTTCTCTACAAATAAATGCATAATCCCATATCTCGGCATTTGCCAAAATAAATAATCAATTGCATCATTATGTAATGTCCATATGCCAGCTACAGTGAAGTGCCATTTTTTTATCCGATAAAACGGAGCATATAACATTCCCTGCACTGCCATCGCAAAATGAGATAACATTAACATATATCCCATAAGGCCAATAGGGCCTTTTACATAAATCATAATTGCATTTACAACAACAGCCCAAACACCATATTTTATTAAAGTAACTATCGCTAGCGCTTCTATTAACCCCCAGTTCTTCTTCATCAAAAAAGCAATTAAAACAAAGACAAAAAAGAGAGTCGCCATAGGGCTATCTGGTACAAACGGCCAAAATATAGGTGAGGTTTCTTTTAATTGATTTCCATACCATATGAATCCGTAAATTGTACCTAATATGTTAACAACCAATAAAAATAATAGTACCGAACGTTGCCTTAACATTGCATACAAGTAAGCCAATCTGTATGTCCAACACCTTTCAAACAAAGTAATTCTTTCATCGAACTCTACTCTATTATATAGCAAACTTTCCGTCATCGTAGAGTAGAAAACTGAAACAGATTAAATTTTCTTTAGAGATGGCTTTGCTATCCCTTTTCTGTTTCAACTTCCCCTCATCAAACCGTACGTGAGGTTTTCCCTCATACGGCTTTCCGATGCTCTTCCTTCTTTAGCTTTCAGTTTGTTCTAGCTTCCTACTTTCACGAGTGTGTATGTTATTTTCTTCATCAAGTCCTTGATACGACCATGTTTCTTTCGAACATTTCTTTTCTTATTCCAGAAAAGGTTAAGCCTTTCTAAGAAGTACCAATCTATTTTACCGAGCCACTTCTGTCCAATTGAAGATAGGCTATAATAATTTTTGAATCCTTGTAGAATTCTATTTAAACCTTTCACCATCAAACAGTGCCCAGCTTAGCTGGGCACGCAAAATAAAAAGCTGACCACAGATTTTGTAGTCAGCTTTTCTATTATTTTTTATTATACTTTGCAACGAATTCCGAAAGCTTTTTCAGTTCCTCATCTGTACCTTTAAATACACCTTTAGGCATTGAACCTTTTCCATCTTTCGCAATTTTAGCGATTTCTTCTGGTTTTAAAGTTAAGTTTTGCAAAGCCGGTGCTGCCGCTCCGCCCTGTAAATTGTCACCATGACATGTTAAACAAGTATTTTTTTGCATCAACTTGTAGCCGTCATCATTTTTATCAACTGGTGCTGTTTTTACAATTGCTCCTTGTTTTTTTGCAGCTTCCCAATCGTGGTGTGCTACAGATTCCCAAGTTAAAAAAATAATCGATGCAATTGCTAAAAGCATAAACCCCGTTGCTACAGGACGCTTCAATGGTGCTCTTTCTGGGCCTCGATCTAGAAACGGAGCTAATAGTAACGCTCCAAACGCAATCCCCGGCATAATAAACGCACCAATTACAGTAAATGAGCCTGAAGCATACGAATACTTTAATAACTGATACAAGAATAAGAAATACCAATCTGGAAGTGGTATATATCCTGCATCTGTAGGATCCGCCATTCTCTCAAGCGGTGACGGATGCGCCACTGTTAAACATAAATAACCGACTAAAAAAACTGCACCAACCATCCATTCTTTTAACAAGAAATTCGGCCAAAACGCTTCTGTTTTCCCTGGATATTCAGAATAATCTTTTGGAATATTTGGTTTCCGGGCTACTGGTACCCGAGAATCTCCTACAAACTTCATCCCTTTGCCGCGATGCATAATCTCCCTCCTTTTGTTCTTTCCCCTTTAATTTAGCAATCTCTTATAGCGGACCGGAAATACCTTGTTTGCGAATCATGATGAAGTGGAAGGCCATTAAACCTAGAAGTGCTGCTGGTAAGAAGAAGACGTGAATAGCAAAGAAGCGAGTTAATGTTTGAGCGCCAACGATTTCGGAATGACCAGCGAGTAATGTTTTAATATAAGGACCAATGAGCGGCGTTTGCTCTGCAATTTGAATCCCTACTTTCGTAGCAAATAACGCTTTCATATCCCACGGTAATAAATATCCGGTAAAACCAAGACCTAACATAACAAAGAAAATAAGAACACCAACAATCCAGTTTAACTCACGAGGCTTTTTATACGCACCTTGGAAGAAAACTCTGAGTGTATGTAAAAACATCATTACAATTACGAGACTAGCACCCCAGTGATGCATACCACGAACAATTTGCCCGTAAGCTACTTCATTTTGTAAATAATAAACCGACTCCCAAGCATTTTTAATATCCGGCACATAATACATCGTCAAAAACATTCCGGACAAAATTTGAATTACTGTAACGAAAAAGGTAAGTCCTCCAAAGCAATAGACGAATGCAGAAAAGTGATGTGCCGGGTTAACATGCTCAGGTACTTCATGATCAGCGATATCACGCCATATCGGTGTAATATCTAAACGTTCGTCCACCCAATCATAAATTTTATTTAGCATCTACTTTGCACCCCCTCTTGGCTTCGCTTTTCCTAAATACAGCGTTCCATCTTTCACTTTAGACTCGTACACATCCAGCGGAGCAAGAGGCGGTGTGCCTTTAATGTTCATCCCATCTTTTGTGTAACGTCCCCCGTGACACGGGCAAAAGAATTGATTAGGATGTGCTTTGTCCGAATTCCAGTTCACTGTGCAACCTAAATGTTTACATACTGGCGAAAACGCAACAATTTCTCCACTTTCATCTTTATGCACCCAAGCAGATTTTGGCTCTTCAGACTTGTACCACCCGTCAACCTGCTTCACCTTAAAATCGAAGCGCTTCGGCTCTGTTGTAATATCCTTTACTTGTCCAACAGCAACCATATCTGTTCCCGCTTCTTTTCTTAACACCGGATCAAGCGCAAACCTCGTCATCGGCATTAAAATACCCGCCGCCATAAAGCCTCCTACCCCTGTAAGTGTGTAATTTAAAAACTGTCTTCTTGACACACGATGTTCTTTCTCGCTCACGAAAATTTCCCCCCTCTATCAGAAATTGTCCCCTCGTGAAAAAATTATATAAAAAATAAAAACTAGGACACTATCATGATATAATACCCTCTTGTATAGGTCAATATCATACTACTCATAATAATAAGAACTTTCTGTTTATTATTATTTTATCCATCTTTCTTCCAACATTTCCTTAATATTTTTTATGTGTGCACGAATAACTTCCCTTTTCGCTTGGTCACTAAATTGCTCTAATGATAACGATGGAAACCAAAATAAATCACCCTGCACATCTCTCATATCTTCTTTCCATGAAAAGTCACTTGTCACATAGGCAATATGCTTAAAACCTTGCCTTTGCAAATGATCTGTCCATTCTTGCAAACGGTCTTTTTCATTCTTTTGGCTCTCTACCAAATACGTAAATGCGGGCAGTAAAAGCACTCTTCCTTTATACTCCCTTTCCAACTCCATACTCAAAGCCTCAATAAATTCACCTTGCTCTACAACCATTTTCATTTCTTTTGCTGCCGAAATAGACAAAAGGGGTATAATCCCTGTATCTACATACTCCCTCGCTTGCTCAAACTGTTCTACATCTTTTACAATCCATTTCACCTTTTCTCCCCTCCTCCATTCGAAATAACAGAACTTTCACTTTATATATATTAAACCATACTAAAAGAGGTAAAAAAAGAAAAACTACCTATTATTAAGTAGTTTTTCTTAAAAAGTCTGAATTTCGTAAAGATTACATAATCAAAATGAATTCTATAAAATTTTTAACTCTGCTGTTAACCTATGAAATGCTTCCTTATCTTGCTTATCCAAAGCTTCATCAATTTGTTTCAAAAGACGTTCTCTTCTAAATGAGAATACACTTTCTTCTAAAAATCGTTCTGCAAGCAATCGATCTTTTTCATTCACTTCAATATGCTTTGGCAAATATGGGTTTTCTTCTAATACAGCTACATAGTTTGCATTTTGGAACGATGATTTAAAATTAAGCTGAATATAAATATCCTCATCTCGATTCAAACGAATATCATGAAACGATTTTTCTGCATCTGTTGTCATTACATTTTGTTTGAAAAAGTGAAACGGTGTGTCTTTCACACAATTTGCTGACATTACTAAGCCACGCGGACAATATTTTGCATGTTCTACGAAGTGGACTTTATGCATTAATTGATCGTGACTCATTAAATAATTCAAAATCCATACACATTCACGCTGTTTCAGTTGGTAATTATTCAAAAACCATTTTACAAAATCCTTCTTCTCGTTTACAGAAACAGGGGTATTCATAGCGATTAAGTCCCTCCTCTGTCTTTCTCTTTTCTTTTTAGATTCAAGAAGCGGCATTCAGTTTCCTTCCAACTTATGAAAAATCCTCTAAATTATATAACAATTCTTCAATATGAATTTGTGTCGGGTCTAGTTGTATTAACTGCGTAAATACTTCTTTCGCCTCTTTTCGCATTCCTTCTTCTAATAAGAAATAACCGTACTCTTCCAAGAAATCTGGATGATTCTTAAAAGAAGTATATGCACTTTCATAGTGTTTTAATGCATCCGAATACATTTCTAATTGTTTTTTTGCAAATGCAAGATCCCAAAGTAGTTGTGTATCTGGTTCTCCACTGTCAATTGCACGCTCTACAACTGCAATTAGCTCTTCGTATTTCTCTTGTTCTTTTAAAATATACGCATATTTTAATATCGCACCTAAATGTCCCGGATCTAGCTCCAGCGCTTTTTGAAGCACTTCTTCTGCCTCCGCTATTTTACCTAATTTCGCCGCAATATTCGCTAATTCTACATAGAAAGGAACAGACAGCTCATCTACTTTAATTCCTTCTTGAAGTGTTTCATAGCTTTCTTGAAGCATGCCTTCTTTTTCATAGCTTTTCGCTAAATACATGTATAACGATGCGTATTCAGGATCTAATTCTTTTAATTCTTGCCAAGCACCAATTGCTCTTTGATATTCTTCTCCTTGGTATAATGTGAAGGCATATCCAAATAATGAGTGAATATCTTTTTGCTCTTCTAACCCCGCTTCATAGTAAGAGATTGCCTCTTCCCAGTTTCCAATAGCACTTAAAGTTTCTGCTAGACGAAGCGCAATGACAACACCACCCATAACTTTATGTTCTGCTAGTAACGATTCATAATAAGTGATCGCCTTTTGCTCTTCACCTTTACTACTATATAATTCTGCTAACCCAAACGTAATAACAGGTTCGTCTGGCATCATTTCTTTCGCCTTTAATAGTTTTTGTTCTGCTACATCATCAAAACCTTGCATTTGGAATAAATCCGCTACAAGTAATAACGATTGAACATATAAATCATCGTTTTCTGGAATATCATGAAGCACTTCAATCGCTTCATCTTCTTTATCTAAATCAATATATAATTCTGCTAAAAATACCGTAAATTCACTTTCTTCCGGATATAGCAAGCGTAAGTCTTCAGTAATTGCTAACGCCTCATCCATAAACCCAAGTGTATGATAGTAACGAGCGATATCATACTTCTCTTCATCATTAGCAACTCGTAGTTGTTCTTTTAATAATTGTAATCCTTTTTCTGCTTCACCGTTTTCAATATAAGAAACAGCCTGTTCAAACTTTTGCATAAACGTCTCCTTTAATTCAAAAAATATTCTCTTCTGTTCATTTATCATAAGCAACTAGGTGTAAGAACGCAACCTTTTGAGTGAGCTACCGCTTCCTATACTTTCTCTCATAGCGCAGCTAATTGTTCGAAAAATTCCGGATACGATACAGCGACCGCATCACTATTCTCTATTTTCACTTCTCCATCTATAATACACGATGCGATTGCAAGCATCATCCCAATACGATGATCGCCTTGACTATTAACAGTATTTCCTTTTAAACTTTGTTTACCATATATAATCATACCATCTGGTGTAGCTTCAATCTTCGCACCTAATTTGCCTAATTCATCTACAACCGTATCGATACGATTTGTTTCTTTTACTTTTAACTCCTCAGCGTTTTTAATAACAGTAATTCCTTCTGCCTGCGTTGCTAATAAAGCAATTACAGGAATTTCATCAATTAATCTTGGAATAAGAGTTCCACCAATTTCTATTCCTTTTAGTTTAGATGTTTCAATCGTAATATCCCCGCACGGTTCAAACTCTTCATTTCTAATATGATCGATAGAAATAAGTGCACCCATCTTTGTTAATACATCTAAAACCCCTGTTCTCGTCGGATTTAAACCAACGTTTTCCAATACAAGCTTACTATTTTGGACAATTGCACCAGCTACTAAGAAAAATGCCGCCGAAGAAATATCTCCTGGAACTTCTATGTCTGCACCTTTAAGTTGTTGTCCACCTTGTAATGAAACAGTCCGTCCATTAACATCTACGGTACAACCGAATGCACGCAACATTCTTTCCGTATGATCACGAGATTGCATAGGCTCTGTTACCGTAGTAATCCCTTCCCCTTGCAAACCCGCAAGTAAAACTGCTGACTTCACTTGTGCGCTTGCTACTGGTGAATGGTAATGCATACCTTTTACCTTACCACCGCGAATAGATAAAGGTGTATATTGTCCGTTTTCTCTACCATCAATTTGAGCATTCATCTTACTAAGCGGGTCTGTAACACGTTTCATAGGACGTTTTCCAATTGATGCATCACCAATTATCGTACTATGGAACGGCGTATTTGCTAAAATCCCAAGCATAAGACGAATAGTCGTCCCTGAATTCCCCACATCTAATACTTCTTTCGGTTCTTGTAAATTATGTAATCCTTTACCGTAAATCGTGACATCGTTACCAAACTGTTCAATCTGGACACCTAGTTTTTGAAAACATGCAATTGTACTTAAACAATCTTCTCCTAATAAAAAATTTGATACTTTCGTCGTCCCTTCCGCTATCGCTCCAAACATAACAGAGCGATGCGAAATAGATTTATCACCTGGAACAACAATTTTCCCATTCAAACTATTTTTTCGTCCTACTAGTTTCAAACTGTATCCTCCTCACATTTTAAATAAGTTATATGTACAATAGTTCTTCTTATACGTCTACTTCTATTGTAACGTTTTCTTTCTTGAACGTGCAAACAACTCCCCTTATTGCAGTTCAAATGAAAAAGGCTCCTGTAACAGGAGCCTCCACCATTTCTTAAGAATACGTTTCTTCTTTCTTCACTTGTTCTTTTACAAGTTCCGTAAGTAATTCAATAATCTCATCATTTTCTTCTTTTAATCCAACAGTAATACGAATACCATCATGCATACCAAATGCTGCACCAGAACGAACGATATATCCTTTTTTCATTAATCGTTCGAAAGCTTCATTACCAGGTATACCAAGTTTCAAGAAAATGAAATTCGTTTGAGATGGATAGTAGAATACGTTATATTCCTTACAAAATGCATAATATTGATTTAATCCTCCGGCATTTTTCTTCACACACTCTTGTAAAAACTGTTGATCCTCTATTGCCGCTAATGCTACCGCTTGGGCGATAGTTGATGTGTTAAATGGTAGTCTTGCTACCTCTAGCTGCCCAATAAGCTTTGCATCACCAATCGCATATCCAATACGAAAAGCAGCTAATCCATATGCTTTTGAGAATGTGCGTAGCACCATAAGATTTTCGTACTTTTCAAGAAGAGGTAATGTTTGCGGATAATCTTCTGCCCCAGCATATTCATAATATGCTTCATCCATAATAACGAGCGCTGACTTTGGAACTGATTCTAAAAATGAAAGTAATTTTTGTTTTTCTACATATGTACCTGTCGGATTATTCGGATTACAAACCCATACAATCTTCGTTTTCTCATCTACTTGTTGTAACATTGCATCTAAATCGTGAATGCCATCTTTAAGTGGTACTTCACGAACTTCTGCTCCTTCAATAACAGCATGGTGATGGTATTGCGAGAACGTAGGGTTCGCCATTACAACATTTGTTCCATTATGTAGCAAAGCACGACTAATCATTTGAATGACTTCATCTAGCCCACTACCAAATAAAAGTTGTTCCGCTTTTACACCTAAATGCTCTGCTACTTTCTCACGAACCTCAAATGCCGCCCCGTCCGGATAGAGTGCATATTGATTAGCTAACGAAGTTAATGCTTCTGTCACACGCGCAGAGCAGCCAAACGGATTTTCATTCGAGGCTAGTTTTACAATTTTTGACAATCCATATTCTCTTTTTACTTCCTCAATATTTTTCCCAGGTACATATGCTCTCAAAGTTAACAATTGCTCTTTTACTCTCACTTTTCTTCCCCCAGTCATTGATATGATTTATAATGTCTTACTGTCATCTTTAATCATAACCGTCACCATTACGAGAATACCTTTAAATATGCATTTCATACCTGTTCTATGACTTTTTTACACCATATCCTTTTGAAATGCTTCTAACGCAATATGAACAGTCTCATCTGAAATAGATACGACATTCACTCCCCCATATTCCTGCATAAGCACCATATGAATTGTTCCAGCATTTGCTTTTTTATCTTGTTTCATCAACCGAACGAGACGTTCTACATTCAAGTCACTTGGCATTTTTGGATAACCGTATTTCAAGAACCACTGCTTCATTTCTTCATAAGAAAGATCAACTTTGTACACTTGCTCACTTAAAAACATAGCAAATAGCATGCCAACCGCTACTCCATCACCGTGAGTAATATTCCCATATCCTAACTCTTTTTCAAGAGCATGTCCTAACGTATGCCCAAAATTCAAATGGGCACGTACACCTTTTTCTGTTTCGTCTTGCGACACAATATTCGCTTTCACAGGAATCGCCTTCGTTAATATATGAATTAACTTTTCATCACGAAGATCCGTTAACGTTTGCACTTCTTCTTTTAACCAATGATATAGCTCTACATCACCAATAAGAGCATGCTTTATCACTTCTGCATAACCTGATCGCCACTCTTTTTCAGGAAGTGAATGTAAAAATGGCGTATGATATACAACAGCTTCTGGCTGATGAAACGCTCCAATCATATTTTTTCCTAGTGGATGGTTAATTGCTACTTTCCCGCCTACTGCGCTATCGTGAGCTAATAAAGTCGTTGGAACTTGGACAAAGCGAATACCACGCATAAACGACGCGGCAACAAATCCAGCCAAATCTCCAATCATCCCGCCTCCAAGTGCGATGATTAAAGAATTTCTATCTAATTTATTTTCAAGAGCCGAAGTGTGAGCCTCATAGAAATTTTCAAAAGACTTCTCTTTTTCGCCACTGGGTACAACAAACGAAAATACTTTTTGCTCTACTTGCAATGCATCAACAACTGTCTGTAAATGCAGTGATGCAACAGCTTCATCAGAAATGATCATTATGTTAGATACTGCAGGATTCATTTTTTGAATAAGCGTTGTTAAGTGTGACAACGCCTCCCTTCCAACATGTACATCATATTCTTTTGATTTCGTTTGAATATGTATGTTCTCCATTAAAATCCCCTCGCATATTCATTATGTTTCTCAATATTTTCACGTATAAGATCGATACGATCTAATCCAAATTGTTCAATTAAAGCTGTTGCGAGCTCCCAAGCCACAACAGATTCAGCCACAACGCTAGCTGCTGGCACTGCACAACTATCTGAACGTTCAATACTCGCTGTAAAAGGTTCTTTCGTATCAATATCAACACTTTGAAGCGGTTTATATAATGTCGGTATCGGTTTCATAACACCGCGCACAACAACCGGCATACCAGTTGTCATGCCACCTTCTAATCCACCTGCATTGTTCGTTTTTCTTCTGTACCCTTGCACTTCATCCCAAAGGATTTCATCATGCACTTCACTTCCAGGTCTATGTGCTGCTTCAAAACCAATTCCAATTTCAACACCTTTAAAAGCGTTAATACTCATAATTGCCGCTGCTAATTTTGCATCTAATTTTCTATCATAATGTACATAGCTACCTACTCCAATTGGCATTCCTTCTACAACTACTTCAACAATACCACCGATAGAATCACCATTTGCCTTCGCATCATCAATTGCTTGCATCATCTTTTTACCGGCCTCTTCATCTAAGCAACGTACAGGAGATGCTTCTGTAGTACTTTGTAATTCCACAATAGAGTTATATTTAATATTTGCTGCCTGTACACCACCAATCTCGATAACATGTCCCGCTACTTGTATACCTAATTCCGCTAATATTTTTTTTGCAACTGCACCAGCTGCAACACGAACTGTCGTTTCACGTGCTGAAGAACGCTCTAATACATTCCTCATATCTCTATGACCATATTTAATCGCACCATTTAAATCTGCGTGTCCAGGTCTAGGTTTCGTAACTTGCCTTTTCATTTCTTTCTCTTCCTGCTCAGTTAACGGCTCTGCACCCATAACCTTTGTCCAATGCGTAAAATCACGATTTTCAACAACAAGTGCAATCGGTGACCCCATCGTCTTCCCATGCCTAACACCACTTACAATTTGTACTTGGTCTTTCTCAATTTGCATGCGTCTACCGCGTCCATATCCTTTTTGTCTTCTAGCTAATTCTTCATTTATATCATTCGCTACTAAAGATAACCCTGCCGGAACACCTTCTAAAATTGTCGTAAGTTGCGGACCGTGGGATTCACCAGCTGTAATATATCGCATACGTTATTCCTCTTTTCGCATATGTATTTATCCCGCTACATAAAGCAGCTATATTACCTTCCATCACTCTTTAAAATACAAAGAAATTATATAGTAAATCGAATGTTTGCTTTCCCTACTTGTAATTGTTCGATTATTTTCATAATATTAGACCTTTTACTTTACATACCAATATATCATAACAGTCCTAACTTCGTAACTGATTGAAATAAAAAAAGTGCAAGAAGAATACCCCTATTCTTCTCGCACTTTTTACTATTATCACAGTTATTAAAGCGTTTACAAATTATTTCAAAATAATTAGTAAATCCATTGATTCATTAATTTTGAGTAGTCTACTAATTCTTCTTCCTTAAAGAAAATAGCAATCTCGCGTTCTGCACTTTCTAAAGAATCCGAACCGTGGATAATGTTTTTCGCAACAGTTACACCGAAATCTCCACGAATTGTTCCAGGAGCAGCTTCATGTGGTCGTGTTTTACCCATCATATTGCGTGCTGTATCTACTACACCTTCACCTTGCCATACCATTGCGAATACAGGACCAGATGTAATAAAGTCTACTAATTCACCAAAGAAAGGTCTTTCTTTATGCTCACCGTAGTGTTGTTCAGCAATTTCCGGAGTAACTTGCATTAATTTTGCACCAACTAATTGAAAGCCCTTTTTCTCAAAACGAGCTACAATTTCCCCAATGAAGGCACGTTGTACACCGTCTGGTTTTACCATTAGAAATGTTTTTTCCATAAAAAATCTCTCCACTTCTGAATTATGTATGTAATTGTATATCCCCACACACATATTAACACCCTTATCACAATTGCGCAATAGTTTTGAAATAGAGAGATTATTTTATTTTTTAGACAAAACACTAAAATTTTCGTTTTCCAATATACTTTGCGACATTTTGCAACGCATACTTCGCCTGTCCACGAGGGAGTGGTTTTATTATTTCTAATGCTTTATGTAAATAACGTTCACTAAACGAAAATGCTTTATCAATAGCTTCGCTCGCTTTAATATCATCAATAATTTCTTTCATTTCACTTGCTGTTGTATTTTCATGCACAGATGTAATTTTTTGACGAAGAACTGGATCTTCCATGGCATACAAAACAGGTAATGTAATGTTACCTTGTAATAAATCACCACCAGCAGGCTTTCCAAGCTTCTCTTCTGTCGATACGAAATCTAAAATATCATCAATAATTTGATAAGACATACCAACAAAATATCCGTACCAAAATAGACGATTTACAGTATCACGATTAGCACCAGCAGCAATCGCTCCCAACTGACAACTTGCGGCGATTAACAATGCTGTTTTTCGTTTTATCCTTCTTAAATACGTTCTTAAATTTTGATCATAGTTATACTTATCTTTAATTTGTTCGATTTCACCTTTACAAACTTCTAAAATTGTATGAGACAACGCTTGATGTGCATCTGGAATTTCTATATTTGTTATACATTCAAGAGACTTCGCAAACAAGTAGTCTCCTGTATACATTGCAATACGATCTCCCCATTTCGCATTCACTGTTGCGCTACCGCGTCGTAAAAACGCAGCATCAATGACATCATCGTGAACAAGCGAAGCCATATGAATTAGTTCTAATGCAACCGCAACATGCTTAATTGCATCTAACTTATAATCCCCAAATTTCCCTGCAAGCAAAACAAAAACAGGGCGAATCCGCTTCCCACCTGCTTCAATAAGCTGTAATGCCGCTTCTTCTACTAACGGCTGCTCAGAAGCAACTGTCTTCTTCAATTCTTTTTCTATAACATTAATATCCGATCGTAAAAAAGAGTACATAAGTTGTAACTTCATATTGTTCACCTTAACCTAAAACGTCTTTTTTCTATTTTCTATTTTGATTCTGGTTTAATACCTAAATGCATAGCTGCTACACCAAAAGTAAATGGTTTCACTTGCACATTCTTAAGCCCAGCTTCTTCAAACATACGCGCTAACTCTTTCATCCCTGGGAATGTACTAGCAGATTCCTGAAGCCATGAATATTCTTTATAACTTTTCGCAAACATCTTTCCAAATAACGGCATGATATATTTAAAGTATAAGACATATCCTTGACGAAAACCTATCATCGTTGGTTGAGATGTTTCCAGGCAAATTACTTTTCCACCAGGCTTTACTACACGCGTCATTTCTTTTAATACTTGCATGTAATCCGGAACGTTACGTAACCCAAAACCAATCGTTACATAATCAAACGTATTATCTTCATAAGGAAGTTCCATTGCATTTCCATGCATAAGTTCTACTTGCTTTAATTCTAAAGCTTCTACCTTTTGTTTACCGACAGCTAGCATATTTTCGCTAAAGTCTAAACCGTAAACCTTCCCATCTTCACCTACAGCTCCCGCTAGTGCAATTGTCCAATCTGCCGTCCCGCAGCATACATCAAGTGCCTTACTCCCGGGTTTCACATCCATAATTCGCATCGTTTCTTTGCGCCATGCCTTATGCCTTTGAAAACTAATTACAGAATTCATCACATCGTATTTATCAGAAATTTTCTCAAATACGTCATGTACTCTTTCTTCTTTTGATTGTTGCATGCTCGTACCTTCTTCCAATGTAAAGTTGCTTATGTCCTTGATTTATCTCTTAACATAGAAATTATCTCATTAACTTCTGTATGATTCTCTAAAATTTTTTCTTCTTGCTTTCTCATTTCCATAAGCCATTCATTAATAACTGTTTCCAAATTTTTATCATCATCCAATGAGATTTTTTGGACTGCTTGAAAAACAGGTGAATTTTGTTTATCAGCATACAATTGACACTCTTTTTGAAGACGATTTTTTCCTAACACATAAGTTATATATGGTTTCCAATTAGATAACTGAAAATGATCACATGTTTTTTGCAAAAGCGCAGATTCAATTATTACTACACTTTCCATTATGTCTTGAATCGTCACATGTGCTTTTTGATACAGCATAATTTTATGTTCATTAATCTCCTTAATTCCTTCAGCAAGTGCACGAATTAAGATAATATCACAATTCATTGACAATAAGTAATAGTATAGACCACTATAATAATCCCCTGCAAGAACTGTCAATTGACGACGCTTATGGAATCCACTCGTCTCTTCGTTTGCTTTATTTGATACTTTTTCATGTGTATCAAGAGCAATTTGTACAAGCATAATCGTTACGACATAATGATCAATTTGTTCTTTATGTATATTTGCACTTTTTAATGCACCGTATAACAGCGCTATTTTTTCTTCATCAATAAATGGTTCTTCAATATAGTTTATAAAATAAGGATGGCGTAATTTCTCCATCAATTTCTCTTTAATACCCGCATACCCTCCGTAGATGTCACACACAAAAAATCACCCTTGTTTTCTAATTCATAAAATTTATTATAACACATACATTCTATTTTCTATAATCAAAACTTGGCTACTTCTGCCAAACTGCCACCGAATAAAGCCTCAACTTTTATTCATACAAGTTATCTTCGTCTCTAACAACTACAAACATTCATTTACACAAAAGGCAGAAGTAATTTTCAACCTTTATATTCTTGCTCTTTAACATTAAAACTATATCATTTTTTTGTATATAAAAAAAAGAAAAGCAGTTTCCCGCTCTTCTTTAATTCGTCTTAATAAACGATAAAATTTCACTACGTGCTGCTGCATCATTTTCTAACACGCCGCGCACTGCAGTCGTTACTGTTTTCGCACCAGGCTTTTTCACACCACGCATCGTCATACACATATGCTCTGCTTCTACTACTACCATTACACCATGCGGCTCTAGTACTTCCATAATAGAGTTAGCTACTGTTGATGTAATACGTTCTTGTAGTTGCGGACGACGCGCAATTGTGTCTACAGTACGAGCTAATTTACTTAGTCCCGTTACTTTTCCACCTTGCGGAATATATGCAACGTGAGCAACTCCATAAAACGGAACAAGATGATGCTCACACATCGAATAGAATGGTATATCTTTTACTAGCACAAGCTCTTCGTGGTCTTCTCCGAATACTTTGTGTAAATGCTCTTTCGGATCCTCATGCATTCCTGAGAATACTTCTGCGTACATTTTCGCAACACGTTTCGGTGTATCAAGTACTCCCTCGCGATTTGGGTCATCTCCGATTGCCTCTAAAATAAGACGTACTGCATGTTCAATTTGTTCTAAATTAACTTTTGCCATCCGCTAGCCCTCCCGAAAAACCTAAAAGTGATACGAACACATTCTAGCATATTTATGTTTTTAAAAGCAAAAAGAAGAGTTTCCAAAAAGGAAACTCTTCTTCCCTGTTAATATGTAAGGATTATTTAACCGCATCTTTTAACGCTTTACCAGGTTTGAATGCAGGTACTTTACTTGCAGCGATTTCAATCTCCTCACCTGTTTGTGGGTTACGACCTTTACGAGCCGCACGCTCACGAACTTCGAAGTTACCGAATCCGATTAGTTGTACTTTATCACCTTGTTTTAAAGCTTCTAAGATAGAATCAAAAACAGCGTCCACTGCTTTTGTTGCGTCCTTTTTAGAAAGGGAACTTGCTTCTGCAACAGCATTGATTAAATCTGTCTTGTTCATGCCATTCACCTCCTCCCAAAGATAAGACTGTATAATGATCATAAAATGAGTCTTACTTTCATTTGTAGGCAATTTTTACAAATTCTATACTACAAAGATGTAGATAAATCATTATCAACGCCTATATTATACGATTCTCCTTTATAATTCAATATTTTTAAGGAAATTGTTACTCTAAAAATGTGAAATTCTGATGAAACTTGACAATTTACAACAAAATATTAGATAATGACTGTTTATTTTTCTATTACGTACTCAAAAAGAAAAAAATCCCTCTACAATTAGAGGGATTTTTTTCTTATAATATAATCGCAATTAATCCGCCAGATCCTTCATTAATAATTCTTTCTAGCGTTTCTTTTAATTTATAACGAGCGTTTTCTGGCATTAGAGATAACTTCGCTTGAATTCCTTCTCTAACAATAGAGCTAAGAGAGCGCCCAAATATATCAGAATTCCAAATTGATAGCGGGTCATCTTCAAAATCTTGCATCAAGTAACGAACTAGTTCTTCACTTTGTTTTTCAGTACCGATAATTGGTTCAAATGTTGATTCTACATCCACTTTAATCATATGAATAGACGGCGCAACCGCTTTTAATTTAACACCGAACCTTGAGCCGTGACGAATAATTTCCGGTTCATCTAAGCTCATATCAGCTAATGCAGGCGCTGCTACTCCATATCCGGTTTGTTTTACCATCCGCAGGGCATCCGCCACTTGGTCATACTCTGTTTTCGCATGAGATAAATCGAGCATAAGCTTTAATAAATGATCTTTCCCTCGAATCTCTACTCCTACTACTTCTTTTAAAATTTGATCATACAATTCATCTGGCGCATATAAATCAATCTCTGCCACACCTTGCCCCATATCGATGCCAGCTAGACTTGCTCGATCAATAAATTCATATTGACTAAACTGCCAAACGACACGGTCCACATCACGAAGACGTTTTATATCCTTTACAGTCTCTTGAACCGCTTCCTGATAACTTTGGCGTAACCAATGCCCTTCATTTAGCACCATTACCCAGCTCGGAAGGTTTACATTCACTTCTAAAACCGGGAACTCGAATAATGCTTCTCGCAGTACGTTATACACATCTGTTTCTCTTAAACTCTCTACACTCATCGCAATTACTGGGATATCATATTCTTCTGATAAACTTTGACGTAACTGCTCCGTATCTGGATGGTATGGCTGTACAGTATTGATAATCATAATGAAAGGCTTTCCTACTTCTTTTAACTCATTTACAACGCGTTCTTCTGCCTCTATATAATCTCTTCTTGGAATTTCACCAATTGTTCCATCTGTTGTAATAACGACACCAATTGTTGAATGCTCTTGAATTACTTTACGTGTTCCGATTTCTGCAGCTTCATGGAATGGAATAGGCTCTTCATACCAAGGAGTATTAATCATGCGCGGACCATTCTCATCTTCATAGCCTTTTGCTCCTGGAACCGTATATCCAACACAATCTACTAATCGAATATTCACTTCAAGACCTTCATCTACTTCGATAGAAACCGCTTGGTTTGGAACAAACTTCGGTTCCGTCGTCATTATTGTACGACCAGCAGCACTTTGAGGCAGTTCATCCTGCGCTCTTTGACGGTCTGACTCATTTTCAATATTGGGAATAACAACAAGTTCCATAAACTTTTTAATAAATGTTGATTTCCCTGTTCGAACAGCTCCTACAACTCCAAAATAAATATCACCGCCTGTGCGTTCCGCAATATCTTTAAAAATATCTACCTTTTCCAAGTGATTCCCTCCCTCAATATTTTTGGGAATAATTCCACGTTTATAGTCAACTAATACCTTCTCTAACGTTGCCTATAATATCTGATATAATATAATGGTATTCTAGAAGTTCGGACAATATATCATATAATTTTGTCCAATTTCATATGACTATTTAAAAATACCTTTTGTTTGCATCGCAAGTTGTATAACATAAAAAACCTTTCTTCTAGAACTTATTCACTAAAAGAAAGGTTCATGACTTATGATTTCAAAAAAATTGGTTCTCCATTTTTTACTGTATACGGCAAAGAGTATGCAGGAACAAACGGGGAATCCTTCGATAGTATACTCCGGATATCTTCACCTTCTTTAAATTGTCCTTCATTTTTTTTCAACGCTTCATATAAGTCGATTCTATAATCAACAAACAATTCTCCTTTTTCATTAATTACAAGAGGGAGACCTTTTCCTGAGTACGGACTTGTCACTTGTGGTACATCTTTATATCCCAGTTTTTTGAAGTCTAATTCATAAACACCATCTGTGATCACTTTTTTAAAAGGTGGATATTGATGTTCATCACGATACATTCTTAGCTTCAATGCCACTTCTTGAATTTGTTCCGCCATTCTCACATCAATTAACTTTACTGTCGGATTTTTTTCAACATCTATTAATACATATTGATATACTCCACCACTTTCATACGCATTCCCTGGTGCCTCTTGTATGTACCTTGGAGCAATTTTTTGAAAATCAATTGGATACTTCTGATAAATCGGCGTACTCATATCACGCGTCTTAATTGGTAATAAACCATCCGTTTGCTCCTTATATGTATTAATGGCTTTTTGTACAACTTGCAACTGGTCTTCATAAGGAATAGCACTTTGTTTCATATTTTCTCTTGGATACATACACCCTGTTAAAATGCTCATGCAACAAAATATTAAAATAATATGGATTTTTTTCACTGACAATCACCTTTTCATGCTAGTATGGACTGTTGCTTTTGTAACATTTACCGACTACACATCCTTTATTGCTCAATAGGGCCACTAAATACAACAAGGAAAATAACAATTCCCGATACAATCATGAGGGTGTACGCTACTAAAGCTGTAATCCCTTTCAAAAATTTATTCTTCATTTTATGCCTACTCAATAAAATAAAACTTACTGCAAGAAACATAAATCCAATTGCCCCTAAAGCAAACCACATTTTCATAAGCCCTTCCGACATATATACACCCCTTTACTTTCAATCTATTTTTATACTATTTTAACAAATTAAAATATTTAAACAAATAAAAATCATCATTTTTCCGTGAATTGATGATTTTTATTTAAAATAATAAAACCGAAGCACGAAATGATGCGCTTCGGTTGACCAAATATGCCCTTAACAGCTCTATTCCCATTCTTTCATAACTATCATATGCATTCTCTAAACTCTTTGTTTCTCATAATTTATTTTTTAAACATTTTACTTAACGAACCAAAATCCGCCGGCATATTATTGTTAATAATCGCTTTTACAATTTGATCCTCTTGCTCTTTCGGCACCTCGCGTCCTGCCATTAGAGCAACTTGATGAATCAATTGGCGAAGCACTGTCTCATCACGTAAGTTCGCATTTTGAACAGACGACGCTAATTTAAAAATATCTTCTTTGTTCACTTTCGCTTCTTTTTCAATGTTATTAAAAATGTTGTTATCCATTCTTTTCACCCTCTCCTCAAGTTACTCTTCATCCTATGCAGAGATGAAAAATTGGTGAAAAGACCCATAAAAAATAAAAAACGGTAGAAGTACGAAATGTACTTCTACCGCTTTCTTTATAACAAATCAGGTATCGCTTCAACTTCATGTTTTCGAACACGTCCCATCAATGAGCCTACTGCATCTTTCACATTATTCCCATTGAACAGCACGTCATATAAAGCAGCTGTAATCGGCATTTCAACTTCCATTTTCTCCGCCAATTCATGAGCAGCTTTCGTTGTTCTTACACCTTCTACAACCATACCCATACTTTCTAGCACTTCTTCTAAAGAGTGCCCTTTTCCAAGCATATTTCCAGCGCGCCAATTTCGGCTATGCACACTTGTACAAGTTACAATTAAGTCTCCCATACCAGTTAGACCAGCAAACGTTAACGGATTTCCGCCCATTTTTCTTCCTAAACGAGCAATCTCTGTTAAACCACGTGTCATTAATGCCGCTTTCGCATTATCACCTAATCCAAGCCCGTCAGATATCCCCGCAGCTAGTGCAATAATATTTTTTAAAGCACCACCAAGTTCAACTCCAACGATATCTGGGTTTGTATATACACGGAAATAGCTATTCATAAACAAATCTTGTACTCCCTCAGCCGCTTCCATACGCTTTGCTGCAGACGTAACAGTTGTCGCTTGACGCAATCCAACTTCTTCAGCGTGACTCGGCCCAGATAGTACAACAACATCCTTAATCAAGCTCTCTGGAATTTCTTCCTCAATCACTTCCGAAATACGTTTTGACGTACCTGGTTCGATTCCTTTACTTGCATGAATCCAAGTAATTGGCTCTGTAACAATTTCTTTCATCTCTTGCAATACGTCTCGGTACGCTTTCGTCGGTACTACTAGCAGTACTGTATTTACATCTACTAATGCTTCTTCTAAAGAAGAGTAGGCTACGATTGTGCTTGGCAATGTAATCCCTGGAAGATACCTACTGTTCTCACGCTTCGTATTAATTTCATTCATGAGTTCAGGACGGTTTCCCCAAATACGTACATCATGCCCATTGTCAGCTAATACCATCGCTAACGCTGTTCCCCAGCTACCTGCTCCTATTACTGTGATTTTTGTCATAAAATCACATCCTCTCCATTAGTCTCTTGCTCTAGCGATAATGTGAATCGGCGTTCCTACAAAACCGAACGCTTCACGTAAACGGTTCTTTAAGAAGCGCTCATATGAAAAGTGCATTAATTCTGTATCGTTTACAAATATAACAAATGTTGGTGGTTTTACCGCAACCTGTGTCGCATAGAAGATTTTCAGACGGCTACCATTATGTGTCGGCGTTGGATTCATCGCTACCGCATCCATAATTACATCATTTAATACATTCGTTTGTACACGGATGCTATGGCTTTCATTTACCTCATTGATAACCGGTAATAACGTTTGTGTACGCTTTTTCGTTTTCGCAGATAAGAATACAATCGGTGCATACTCTAAAAATTGGAAATGAGCACGAATGTTTTCTTCAAATGCTTTCATTGTTTTTTCATCTTTTTTCACTGCATCCCATTTGTTTACAACGATAATAACAGCTCGTCCTGAATCATGAGCATATCCAGCGATTTTTTTATCTTGCTCAATAATTCCTTCTTCTCCGTCTAAAACGACTAAAACAACGTCAGAACGTTCAATCGCTCTAAGTGCACGAAGTACGCTATACTTTTCTGTACTTTCGTATACTTTCCCTTTTTTACGCATACCAGCTGTATCGATGATTACATAATCTTGGTCATCTTTACTATATGGTGTATCAACAGCATCACGTGTCGTTCCCGCTATATTACTTACAATTACACGTTCTTGACCAAGAAGTGCATTTACAAGTGATGATTTCCCTACGTTTGGACGTCCAATTAAAGAGAAACGGATTGTTTCATCGTCATACGCTTCTTCTTCAATCTTTGGAAAATGATTTGCAGCTTCATCTAACAAATCACCAAGTCCTAAACCGTGTGTACCTGAAATCGGGAATGGCTCGCCAAATCCTAATGCATAAAAATCATAAATATCACTACGCATGTCTGGATTGTCAACCTTATTTACCGCAAGTACAATTGGTTTTTTAGAACGGTATAAAATTTTAGCAACTTCTTCATCTGCTGCAGTTACACCATCGCGACCATTCGTCATAAAAATGATAACATCTGCTTCATCAATCGCTACTTCCGCCTGTTGACGAATTTGTGTCAAGAACGGCTCGTCTCCAATATCAATTCCACCTGTATCAATAATGTTAAACTCATGATTTAACCATTCTCCCGCACTATAAATACGGTCTCGCGTTATACCTGGTATATCTTCTACGATTGAAACTCTTTCTCCAACAATTCTATTGAAAATAGTAGATTTCCCTACGTTCGGGCGGCCTACTATCGCTATTACTGGTTTCGGCATATACTTTCATCCTTTCAACTTGCTTCTGTTTATTATGTAAAAAACCCTTCTTTGTGCAAGAAGGGATTTGCATTCCAGAATATTTCTCAACGTATCAAAACACCTCACATTATACCACACGTTACTAATGTTTCACAATAATATATACATTATCTTGTAAGCGATGTGCAATACCATCTAAAATAGCCTCTAAATTATTTGCAACAAATTCCAGTTCCTCTGTCGACTCGCAAATAAATAAAGGGGCACCACCTGCAAATTTCTCTGGCGTTGTTGTAATGACTGCGAGAATAACACTTTCTAACATCATCTCTTATCTCCCCTTCCTTTCGGAGCTTCTGATGACATATGAACAGCACTCTCTAATGTTGGTACATTTCCGATTACCCCTATCGCTTTTTCTGCATCTTGATCTTGCGGCAGAACAAAAATCCCAACTCTCCCATCCTCTAAATCACGCTTCGCTAACGGTACAAGTGCCGGCGTTCCAGAATCTCTATATATTCCTAAAGCAACCGAAACATCATGTAAAATAGCTTGCCGTTGTCCTAAGTTTGAGATTGTAACCATCGCATCTATCGATTTCGGTTTTAAAATAAATCCCATTCCATATTTCATAATTTCTTCTTGCCTTGCTGGCAATCCAATATTCATAATGTAAATATTATCAATATAAAGTCCCGCTCCTTCAAAACGAAGTGGAACGTGCTCTATTTCTACAAGGTCATGAAGTCTTTTACCTGACATTAATTTTTTCGCAATGAAAAAACTTACTATACCAGTAATTACCCCGGCAATCCATGAATCGAATCCTATATACGCAAACGTTGTTACAAACGACGTTAACATCGCCAAGTAGTTACGACTTTCAAATACTAATGCAATTCCTTCAATGTATGTATTACCACGTGGTACGAGCTCATATCCATCTAATTGTTGAAGTGTATTTCTTTCCATATTGCGCACATCACGAAATTGCGTCGCTGCTAACGTAAGAAATGTAATTGCAGAGAAATCTTTTTTCAAAACAGACGGAATCGCAATTGCTCCTAAGGCAGCCGCAATTAATCCCATCGCGATATGAATAATTTTCCCGTGAAGCCTCGTCGGATATTGCCTCGTATCGGTACGAAGCATTAACAACCTAGTTATTGTACCTGCAATTACGCCACATAAAATAGCTGGTGTATATTCAGTCATGTATTACCCTCGCCTTTCTTTTACGTGTTTTCCTCTTAAATTGTTCCATATATACCGATGCCTTTGTAATCCAAAGTAAAATCGCCATAAATAAAGTGGAAACAGCAGCAACATCTAAAAAAGCTAAACTGCCGTATTCATAAGGAAAATGTAATTTACGAAAAATAAGCGTCACCAATAATTCTCCTTGTAACATCCCTATATATAAGGAGCATAATCGTAATATGCGATCCCCGTGCAATAAAACCGATGCATACACAAGTGCACCACTTAACAGCAACAACCTATCAACCACAATCCAAATTGGATCATATACTTCTAACAAATGAAAGCTTGTATATAACATTGCGATAATAAGTGCCGAAAGTAAGGTATATAATTTTTTCCAAATAGAATATAACGCGATACCTACAAAAGAAATAATACAAAGCAAAAGGGCATTTACCGATATCGTGAAAGAAGCAATCGTCACATTTAACGGAGAACAAATAATAAAAATTAATATACAAGCACTTATCTTCCAACGAATAGATTCCTTTTTCATAAAAAAGGTCACGACAATCCACCCTATCCAAGCAACAAAATAAAAAGTACTCCCATCCATCATTTCACCTCCTATGATTTCCATTATGGGAACTTTTTATGAAAGTTAATCCTCCTTTTCTTTGTGCATAGTTTTTCTCATAACAGCAAAACTTTTAATAAGGAGGTGTAACTCACAATGGGTAAAGATCGCCAAGAACGAAAGCTAAGAGAATCACGCCGCGTTGAATCTGATCGCGACCAATCACTTCAATATCCCGGTGCAACAAGTCTTGATACACCGGAGCAAGCTCGAAAGCAGAATCAGCATTAAATAAAGTGAAACCTCAGTGGGGGATTATTAGCCCACACCAATCAAGCTGCCCTCAAATAGGCAATACAAAAAGACGGTTTCGATATTGTACGAAACCGTCTTTTTACACAATTATTTTATTTATTTCTACTCGTAATATAATTCTTTTGTTTTCGCATTATAAACCCTATCACTCAACGAGGCATTAATCGTAACTACACCTGTTGGTTTTTAGAATATGCAATAACATAATACGTATGTAGAGAAGGATCTTTACTCTTTACCTCTACACGTACATAATCCGTCTCTCTTATCTCATTTAACTTTCGCTCAACCTCTTTTTTCGCACCTACAATATCTTCTTTTTCTCCTTTAATCTCCCTACTCACAATGGTATTTCCTTGATCAGAAAGTAATACTACTTCAGCATTACTTAAATTCACTTCATTTGGTATATTAAAATAATAAATTGTATACGAATCTTCCGATGGATTTTTGTCTTCTCCTAATTCCCTTGGCAAAATTAGTGCTTCTATTCCACTTCCTGCATTCACCGTTGGATTCCTATACAATTTATTCCCGACTGCAATTGCAATATTCGCCGTTTTAATTGCTGATTGTGCTGTTGTTGAACTAGAATCTCCTTCTCTTACATTTGAAGTTAATGAAATTTCAACCTTTTTCTTATATCCAGAAACCGCTGTATCTTCTCTTATATTTCGTGCATGGATGTTAAAATCTTCACTATTATATGTAATGCGTCCTATTGTATTTTTACTATTTGAAGATACATTATCTCCTTTTTTATTAACATCCTCATCCCCTAAATTATCGTAAATTTTTCCTTGTTTCTTTTGACTCTTAAATAGCAATCTCTTATCTTGTTTTATCGCTAACCAGCTATATAGAGAGGAATACTTTCTTACTTTTGCCATGTTTCTCTCCACAAACATGGCAAAAGTAAGAATACTCCAATAATTCAGCGGCATATTTTCTACATTTCTTCATTTTTATAACCCTTTTTTTCAATTTTAGCTTTTCTGTACGATATTTATATATACTTTTATTATAATGTAAACTCTCTCTTTTTTCCATTTATAGAATTATATAGAATGATAACTTCTCGCCTCCCCTCTTCATTTTACGAAAATAAAACGCAAAAAAATCAACCGGATGGTTGATTTTTTATCGCCTACTATAATGTGCAGTGTCAATCCCTCGCTGCGCTAACCAATGGTACGTTTCACCTTTTACAACAAGAGGTACAGATTGTAACTCTTCTATCGTCTTCACGCCAAGAGCTGTCATAATAAACTTTAAATCTGTATGTAAAAGATCAATTTCATCCACTAAATTCTCAACACCATCTTGCATTAAAATACGTAAAAAGTATCCAGCAAACGCAGTTGTATTCGCCCCTAATGCGATTGCCTTCGCCACGTCAAGTGCTGTTTGTATACCCCCAGATGCAATAAAAGAGAGGTTATTATTTGTAGAGGTTGCTTCAATAATCGAGGTAGCTGTTTGTATGCCCCAGTTATTAAAATAAGAAAGCATTCGCTGTCTTCTTTCATTTTCAACAGCAGCAAAATTCGTACCACCTTGTCCGCCAATATCAATTGCTGTTATACCTATATTCGCTAACTGTTGTACTGTTTCCTTACTCATTCCAAAACCGACTTCTTTTACGATGACAGGTACTTTACTTTTTAAAACTATTTTTTCAATCCGCTGAAGTACACCAGTAAAATCACGGTCTCCTTCTGGCATCGTTAACTCCTGTATGACATTTAAATGAATTTGCAGTGCATTCGCTTCAATCATATCAACGGCACGCTCTGCCTGTTCGACAGTTGCCTCACTTCCTAAGTTTGCGAAAAAAATCCCATTCGGATTTACTTTCCTAACAACTTTATACGAAGCCGCTTCACTTTCATCTTTTAAAGCTGCCATTTGCGAACCTACAGCCATAGCAAGGTTATGATGTTTCGCTACATATGCTAATTGCTCATTAATATGTAATGTTTGCTCTCCTCCACCACCAGTCATCGCATTGATAAAAATCGGCGAACTTAGTGAAAGTTCGCCGATTTTTGTTTCACATGTTATAGTGTCATAACTTGAATTTGGCAAGCTTTGATGCACAAAATCAATATCATGAAAGCCATGCGTACGAGACTGACCAGTAGAAAGAGCATATTCAATATGATCTAATTTACGTTTTGCCCTTACCACTTGTACCCCTCTTTATTTCTTTAATTTTTTCAGTTGTTCACCAATAATATCACTTAACTGGAAAGTAGCCGAATCAGCATTTGGCTCATATTGGCTATAATCTTCTGTTACATTATTTTCTTCAAGCGTTTCTTTTATGCTTAAAGAAATACGTTTTTCTGCTACATGGACTTCAAGTACTTTCACTTTTACTTCTTGTCCCATTTCCAATACTTCATTTGGATTTTTCACGTGACGATTTGCAATTTGAGATACATGTACAAGCCCTTCAACACCAGGTAAAATTTCAACAAACGCACCGAATGTAACAAGGCGTTTTACTACTCCCTCACGAATATCTCCAGCTTTTATTTCGCCAGCAACATTTTCCCAAGGTCCTGGCTGAGCTGCTTTAATTGATAAAGAAATACGTTGCGTATCAGCATCAACAGATAACACTTTTACCTTTACCTTTTGACCTTGCTCTAATACCTCAGAAGGTTGCTCTACACGTTCGTGTGAAATTTGTGAAATGTGAACTAAACCGTCCACACCACCAACGTTAACGAAAGCACCAAAATCCGTTAATCGTTGTACTGTTCCTTCAACAATGTCCCCTTCTTTTAACGAAGAGATTGCTTCTTTTTTCTTAGAATCTAGTTCTAGTTCTACTACCGCTTTATGTGAAAGAATAACACGATTTTTTTCACGGTCTAATTCAACAATTTTCACCGCTAATGTTTTTCCTCTATAGTCAGCAAAGTCTTCTACATAATGTACTTCTACAAGTGAAGCTGGGATAAAACCACGAACACCAAGGTCCACAACTAACCCACCATTCACGATATCTTTTACAATAACATCAAATACATGACCAGAATTAAATTTTTCTTGTAATTCTACCCACGCTTTTTCTGCATCAACAGCTCTCTTAGATAAAACAAGATCATCATCTTCTAATTTAATAATTTTCAATTCAAGTGTTTGATCTAATTCTACAACATCGCTTGCTTTTTCAATATGAACGTTAGCTAATTCACTAATCGGAATTACGCCATCTGTTTTGTATCCAACATTTACAAGAACTTGTTTCTCTTCAACTTTCGTTACAGAACCTGTAACAACGTCACCAACTTGTAATTCTTTTGAATTCATAACTTCTTCATTCATTTTCTCTACCATGGAAATACCTCCCTACAGAATTGACAAAGCATTTTTATGTATATACGAAATGAAAACAAATGTTTTCATTTGCATGTTTAAGAATTTATCATCACATATTCTGTTTCAATACAGTTCACAAGAAACTATATTAAATCTATATAAATAGTATACAGCAAAATCATCTTGAAGAAAGTATGATTTGAAATATAATAGCGAATATATTCTGACAGTTTTTTTCCTCTGTAACTAACTTCTTACAAATTAGCCCATTTGTCAAGAAAAGAGACTTATAATTCACTTATCCTTTACATTTCAAAAAAAAAAAGAAAGAGGATAGTCCTCTTTCTTTATTTCGCAAATACTCCTGAAACAATACCCATAATTTTTTGGACAACTTCTTCAATTGATAAAGAAGTTGTATCTAATTCCAATGCATCATCAGCTTTTTTCAAAGGAGAAACTTCGCGTTCTGAATCTAATTTATCACGCCTAGCAATTTCTTCTCTTAACTGCTCTAAATTAGAATCGAAACCTTTATTCATATTTTCTAAATGTCTTCTTTCCGCTCTTTCTTCTACAGAAGCAAGCATAAAGATTTTCACTTCAGCATCTGGTAGTACATGTGTACCAATATCACGGCCATCCATTACTACTCCGCCTTTTTTAGCTAATCCTTGTTGACGACGTACCATTTCTTCACGAACAAGACGATGCTTTGCTACAATAGATACACGATTCGTCACATCTGGCGTACGAATCACTTCAGAAACATCTTGTCCATTTAAAAATACAAGTTGTGTATTTTCCCCTTGCTGAAATTCAATGTTTACATTTTTTACAACTTCCATTAACTTTTCTTCATTTTCAATATCCACTTTTTGTTCAAGGGCTGCATATGTAATAGTACGGTACATTGCGCCTGTATCAATGTAAACATATGAAAGTTTTTTTGCAACAACTTTTGCCACTGTACTTTTCCCAGCAGCCGCTGGACCATCTATAGCAATTGAAATTCGTTTATCCATTGTAACACCTCATTTTTCACTTATAAAACAAAACGAAAAGCAGGTATTTTCCCCCTGCTTCTTCTCATTTGCCTCACGTCATTAAATCCTCAATAATTGTAGCATAATCCATCATAGAAGAAAATGAAAACTACTTATTCACCTGTAAGATTTCCGCCTTATTTTTCGTGACGACACCTTCGTAATAAACAATTTTCGATAAATATTTCACTGAAGATTTATGTATAAAAAGCAGTTGGACGACAGAAAGAAAAATAAATTGAATCAGTAATATACGAATTATAATTTTCTCCACTTTTTTCAAAAAAACTCACTCCTTCCCTCTCTACACTTACACATCTACTCTCATAAATTCCCATAAACAAAACCTAACCTAATAAACACTTACCGGAGCACACTTAAGGTAATTTATTTTATTGTCATTTTCTAAGCATACTTTTATACATTTTCATTGTCGAATTTACTCAAAACATGTTATGTTCTAAATGTATTTTTCAACTTGAAAGGGGTATAAGCATTGAAAAGAATCCTAGTTTTACACACAGGTGGAACAATTGCAATGGAGGAAGATAAAGAAACTGGGGTCGTACAACCAGGTAAAAAGAATCCTCTTTTAAAATTCATTCCTGATTTAGAAGGCGATGTTGATTTAATTGTCGAAGATGTGTTCCATCTTCCATCTCCTCACATGACTCCTAGCGAAATGCTACAATTGCAAGTCATCATTGACGAAAGAGTAAAACAAGACGATATTCACGGCGTAGTCATCACGCATGGTACCGATACATTAGAAGAGACAGCTTATTTTCTTGATTTAACAGTTCAAGCAACTATCCCAATCGTTGTGACAGGGGCAATGCGTTCTAGTAATGAATTAGGTGCCGATGGTCTATATAATTTCTTATCAGCTGTAAAAGTTGCTAGTAGTAATGAAGCTGCTGAAAAAGGCGTTCTAGTCGTATTAAATGACGAAATACATTGTGCTACAAATGTAACAAAAACGCACACAAGTAATGTCGCGACATTCCAAAGTCCACAGTACGGACCAATTGGCATGGTAACAAAACGTGGTGTTGTTTTCCATCATGCTTTAGTGCATCACGAAACATGCACAGTACGACAGATTTCTAAAAACGTTGTCGTTCTAAAAGCATACGCAGGTATGGATGATACATTATTATCAGCAATCGAAACACTACCAGTAGACGGAATTGTTATTGAAGCACTTGGACAAGGTAATTTACCACCAAGAACACTTCCTAGTCTAGGGCGATTAATAGAAAAAGGCATTCCAATTGTATTAGTTTCACGCTGCTTTAACGGTATCGTTCAAGACGTATACTCTTATGAAGGTGGCGGAAAACAATTAAAAGATATGGGCATTGTTTTCACCTACGGTTTAAACGCTCAAAAGGCGCGAATTAAATTACTAGTCGCACTAGAAAACACAAACTCTCACGAAACAATCCAACATATGTTTATGCACGATTAAAAAGAAGCTGTCGAAGATTTCGACAGCTTCTTTTTATTCTTCTCTTGATGCAATGGTTTGCGCAATCGCATCTCCATGGAATCTACCGTTCTCGATAAATATTTCATTTGCGTTATTCCCCGCAGCAATTACACCTGCAATAAAAATATTTTCAGCGTTTGTTTCCATACTACCCTCTATATAAATCGGGCGCCCTGTTTCTTCATCAATCCGAACTCCCATTTTTGTTAAGAAGCTGTGGTCTGGATGGTAACCCGTCATAGCAAATACAAAATCGTTTTGAATTGTATTTGCCTCACCATCTACTGTATACGTCAACGTATGCTCAGTAATTTCTTTTACATGCGCATGGAAATGCATTTGAATTGTCCCATTTCGTACTAACGCCTCAAATTCCGGCAAAATCCACGGCTTAATACTTGGCGAGTATTCCCCACCACGGTATAGAACTGCTACACGTGCACCCGATTTAACAAGCTCTAACGCTGCATCTATACTTGAATTTTTACCACCTATTACAACGACATCTCGATCAAAATAAGGGTGTCCTTCTTTGAAATAATGAGCTACTTTCTCAAGTTTCTCACCAGGTACATTCATATAATTCGGATTATCATAATATCCAGTTGCGACAACAATGTATTTCGCAACATATATTTCTTTGTTTCCGTCACGCTTCGTCGTTTCAACTTTAAAAACATCACCATCTTTTTGAACTTGTTCCACTCGTTCAAATGCATTTACACGTATAGATTTACGCTTTACTACTTCACGATAATACGCAAGCGCCTGATTACGAAATGGCTTACGATTTTCTGTAATAAAAGCAACTTCACCAATTTCTAATTTTTCACTAGAGGAGAAAAATGTTTGATGAGTTGGATAATTATAAATTGCATTTACAATGTTTCCTTTTTCGATTACTAACGGATTTAACCCCACTTTTTGCAACGAAATCGCCGCTGCTAATCCGCATGGACCGCCTCCGATAATAATAACTGTTTCTTTTTGCATACTTAGTTCACTCCTAGTCTTCTACCTCTGCTCTATTTATATAAACAAGAAAAAACCTACTTACAGCAGTAGGCATCTATCTTTATTGTATTCATTTTTCATATATTTGTCATCTAAACGAAACATACATCCGATAGACATCTGCTAAAAACTGCTGAAATTTAATTCCTTGTTGCCCTAATACATTCTCAGGATCGATTTTCCGAGTAGGATCCAACGTTTTGTGTGACACAATAGCCTTTTTAGGATTTAAACCGAAATTTTGACATAAATAAGCGTGATACCACGTAAAACGAGTATACGCCTCCCAAAAGTTTACGTCGCCACCATAGCAAAGTTCAACCCCAATTGCAGCCTTATTCGCATCATAACCGAATAACTCATTATCCGTTGGCACATTGTATCGAACATGGTACGCAACTTCATTTATAGGGACAATTTCTAATATTGTTTTATCATCAATAAATGTATGCGCTGAAGCTTTCGGTTGTATTTCATTAAAGTAATCCCGATTTCCTATCGCATTGCTACCAGGGTTCCCCGTGTCATGACTTACAATAAATCTTACTTTTGAAAGAGGAATTCCTGGTCGTGAATTTCCATACCCAATATAGTTACGCTCTATAGGGAACATCGCCATTACTACCAACTCCCGCTCTAAAAAATTACCTTACTTCCTTATATATGTATTCGGTGGCAATGTCCTTATGGCATATTTCTTATGCGAAGAGAACATCGAAAATATTTGATGTGAATACCATAAATAATACAATACTTACAGCCACTCCGTAAAAACCGTAAAACCAAATACAATCTTCTTTCGTATCTAAACCGAAAAATTTATTTACCGATTGTAATAATGTGCCACGCTTGCTTTGTTTGTTTCGTAATACTTCCACTCGTTCTACAACATCTGCTGGCATCATAAATCTTTGGTCTACTGTCATTTTCATCATTTATCTCTCCTTAAAATCATTTCCGTTTTGCTTATCTAAGGAAAGTATAGCACGTTTGTTCGTGCAGAACAAGCGTTCTTTTTTATTTTTTATTCTATTTTTCACCAAACCAAGTAATAATTGTGAATATAAACGCGATAATTGGTCCAACTACAACTGCACCAAATATTAAAAATAATAATCCTTCGCCGAACACCCGAACGACACTTGTTTTTCGGGCTCTCTTAGCTCTTGCAAGTTCACCCTCTAACACCTTAACCTTTTCTTCTAATTGGTCTACTCGTTCCATTATTTCATTCCCCATATACAACACCTCATTTAATACTTCAACAAAAAAACGCGATTCCCTCGAAAGGAAATCACGTTTTCTCAAAACATTATATATTATACCCAACCTCTGAAGCGACTAGCCTCAGCCATTTTACGAACACCAATCATGTATGCAGCTAAGCGCATGTTCACTTTACGAACTTGTGATGTTTCATAAATTGAATCGAATGATTTTACCATTACTTTTTCTAAACGTTGTTCTACTTCTTCTTCAGTCCAGTAGTAACCTTGGTTATTTTGTACCCACTCAAAGTAAGATACCGTAACGCCACCAGCACTTGCTAATACGTCTGGAACAAGTAAGATACCACGATCTGTTAAGATTTTTGTTGCTTCTAATGTAGTTGGACCATTTGCAGCTTCAACCACAATTTTCGCTTTAATCTTATCAGCATTTTCTTCTGTAATTTGGTTCTCAATTGCAGCAGGAACTAAAATGTCGCAATCAAGTTCTAACAGTTCTGTATTTGAAATTGTATTATTAAATAGTTTTGTTACAGTACCAAAGCTATCGCGACGATCTAGTAAGTAGTCAATATCTAATCCATTCGGATCATGTAATGCACCGTAAGCATCTGAAATTGCAATTACTTTCGCGCCTGCATCATGCATAAATTTAGCTAAGAAGCTACCCGCATTACCAAATCCTTGAACAACAACGCGTGCACCTTTAATATCAATGTCACGTTTTTTCGCAGCTTCACGAATACAAATTGTTACACCTTTTGCAGTCGCTGTTTCACGTCCGTGTGATCCACCTAATACAAGTGGTTTACCTGTAATAAATCCTGGTGAATTAAATTCATCGATACGGCTATACTCATCCATCATCCATGCCATAATTTGTGAGTTTGTAAATACATCTGGAGCCGGAATATCTTTTGTCGGACCAACAATTTGGCTAATTGCTCGTACATAACCGCGGCTTAATCTTTCTAATTCACGGAAAGACATCTCACGTGGGTCACAAATGATTCCACCTTTACCTCCACCATATGGTAAATCAACAATACCACATTTTAAACTCATCCAAATAGAAAGTGCTTTCACTTCATTTTCTGTTACGTTTGGATGGAAGCGAATTCCACCTTTCGTTGGACCAACAGCATCATTATGTTGTGCACGATATCCTGTAAATATTTTAACAGTCCCGTCATCCATACGAACTGGAATTTTCACTGTCATCATACGAATTGGTTCTTTCAATAATTCATATACTTCGTTTGGATAACCCAATTTTTCTAATGCTTCATTAATTACAATTTGTGTTGAATTTAACAATTCAAAATGTTGTTCCCCTTGTTGTTGTGTTTTCGTTTGAGTTCCCTTTTCGGCTACCATAGTAAGTAAACCCCCTGTAATTTCACTTGTTTAGTAAACCTTCATTGCCTAGTATACACCGTTAAATTTGGAATGCAATAGAAAACGCTAACAAATATATACAAACTATTTTGTATTGCAAGCGTTTTCACTATTATTATAGTCCTTTTATCGCTTTTAGAAAAGTAAAATACTTAAATATTTAAATATTTTTTATTTTCATCAAAATACATTCGATAAAACCATTATTTCATCAAGAAATAATGATTACATTTTAACATACAGATCGGCTAGTCTTGTTACCTACACTTCGTTTTATAGATTTTAGATTTTCAGCTGAATAAAAATAAAACCTCAAGCTACGTTACATTAGCTGAGGTTTTGTTTTTTCACAAAGTAATTGTATATTTGTTCAATCGCTTGAGAATCCATTAATTCTTTACCATATTCCATTACGCGGTAAATTGTTGCTGTTGACGGATTACCGTACTCCGCTAAAATAGCTATAAAATCCGCCTTCAATAATTGAAATTGCTCTTCTTCTTCTATCCAAAGATAAAAACGATCATCCCACGTATACAACTTCCCATCAGTTACACCAAGGTTATATAAGCGATTTGACAAATTGATTACATCATCTAATGTAGCAAACTCGTAAAGTATATGTTCACTTTCATCAAGAGTCACTTGCATTTCAATAAACTCGTCACGGAACTCATCTTCTGTGTCCACTTCGTGATTTTCTTTTGTTACAATTACAACCATACCTTGAGCTTGTAGAGAAAATACTTCAACAGCAATCGGTCCATCCGCTTCAAACCCTAATTCTGTATTTGCTTCTTGCATCATATCACGGAATAGTTGCTGTACTTTCGGTGCATTTCTCCACAAATCTTCTTTCGTTAATCCTCGTTCAGATAAATCATCAAATGTTAGGAAAATTTTAATCTTATTATAATTTAAACGTTCCAGTCTCATCTCATACCCTCCCTACGTAACCATTGCATCTAATTTTTATTATATGAAATAGAAAATAGATGGTTCTTTTCGAACGACTATTCCGGCATCTTTAACCATCCATCCCATTCTTCTTTCGTGTTACCAATTAGGATATTTTGAAGATTTAATTGATCTCCAATGCCTTTTCTTCCTATAAAACCACCAGAGATGTTTTCATTTTTTTCTTGCAACAAGTCAATAAATTCTACTGCCTCTTCAAGTTCTCGTTCATCATCAAAAGATATAAACAAATATTTAGGTTGTAATTGTTCAATAGCTAGTAAAATACCTTCTTCATCTAAACTTGTCCCCATATACATTGTTTGATATCCTTTTAGTCGTAAATACGTCGCGAAAATAAATCCTTTTAATATATTATTTTCTAAAACGAAAACTTTGTTAACGGAAGAATACACCGACGCATTATGATAGATCATCCCTAAACGTGTTTGTAAGAATGATACAACATATTTGAATTGCGACATTGTAATCTCATTATTACTTTTTAAAGTTAACAACTTGTTTGCCACTTGAAGAATGATGCTTGTAACAACCTTTTCCGTTGAATATATACTAAAAACCTCGTTTAATAATGCAGAAATTGTAATTTCATCAAATTCTAACAAAGCTTGTAGTATATCGTCCACTAAAACAACTTCTGTATCAGTAATTTTTTCTTTTTGAACGTTGTTCTGCAACCGATTCCCTTCTAATAACTGAACTGCTTGTCCAATCATCATCCCCTCAGAAACTTTGTTCATTAACCATTTCAAAATATGAATATGCTCTTCTGTATATAAACGATGCCCCGCACGATTTCTCTTTGGGGCAATAATATGATAGCGTCTTTCCCATGCGCGAAGTGTACTCGGTTGAATTCCGAGTATATTTGAGACAGCTTTTATATTATATTTTCCATTTGAATTCGGCATTATTTCCCTCCGCATAACGTAATGATATGTGTTTGGGAAGGTGCCCGAAAACGAAGAGGGAACAATGTTGTTCCATACCCATTACTAACAAAGAGAGTCGTATTAGAATGCTTATATACGCCACCCTTTAAATACTTTTCAGATGGAAACAACCGAATCTGACCTCCATGTGTATGTCCACTTAATACGAGCGAAATTTGTTCATTACCAGACATTTTCTTTATTATATCTGGGTTGTGACTAATTAAAATGCGAAAACCTTCTTCTTTACAATCAGACAACGCTAAATCTAAACGATCTCGTTCTAATCCAACATCATCGATACCGAGTAAGCAAATTTTCTCTCCTAATTCAGACTCAAATACAACTCTTGTATTATCTAATACCTTCACATTATTTTCTATTAATAAAGCATCTAATTCGTGATACTCAATTTCATAGTCATTATTTCCCCATACAAAATATACAGGGGCTATTTCTCTTAACTTTTGAATATTTAAAGCGATTTGCGATAAAGGTACTCCTTTTTCAGCTAAATCACCGCCAATAATTACGATATCTGCTTTTCCTTTCACTCGTTCAATTAGCGAGCTAGAAATGATCCTTCTATGAATATCCGAAATAAAAAAAACTTTAACTTTTTGAAAACTTTCCGGAAATTCTTCGAATACTAAAGTATGTTCCAACACTGTATTACGCATCGCTTCTTTATACATTCCAAGAAGACATACAAAACCAATGCTTATGAGAGTACATAATAATATAATCCATGACATATATTTTTTACTCTCCCTCCTCGTAAAGTATAGTCCTTAATTTTATGTGGAGCTATATATCACTCATTTAGCTAGCTCTCATACTTCGTGGACTTATCTTTTATAGGAATTTTCAATTCTTGTCCTACCTTCACTTCGTCTTCTTGTAAATCATTATACTTTTTTATTATTTCTATCCCATCTTCATCTGAGAAATATTGCTTCGCTATACTTTCTAAAGTTTCTCCATCTTTCACAACATGAGTTGCTACTTTCTCAGGCTGCTTCTTTGATTCAGTCTTAGCGGAATCAAAGAAAATTACTTCAAACGCACTTTTCTCAGCATTATTACTATCACTTTTTACCTGTATATACTTATCCGTATACCATAGGATACTAATAGGTAACAATATGAACAAAAATGTTAACACTCGGACGAAAATGTGATTCATTTTAAACTTTGGTTTGTTCTCTTTATTTCTATGAATTTCACTACGCGGCGGTAAACTTTCATCTTCTTCCACTTGCTCAACTTCTAACTCCTCTTCAAAATCAGGAATTCGTTTTCTCATGTTGTTCACCACCACCTTCCATTTATTTTCTTAATTGGAGCCCCATTATAAAATCAACAAGAAAGTGTGCAAAGATTGTTATAAACAAATTTCCTGTCCACTCGAATACATAACCAAAAACAAAACTAATAAAGCAGACGAAACAAAACAAAAAAGGCTTCGTTATATACCGAATATGTAACACAGCAAAAATTAAACTCGCTATTACAATTCCGAAATGAGTCTGCACTACACCTCTAAATAAAAACTCTTCCGCAAAGCCAATAATAAACGTGATAACGAGTAAATGCATGACAGAAATCCCTTGAAACATTCTATCGTTAATGCCACCATCATCAAACCAAGATTCTGGAAACACTCGCATTGCAACATAATCTAATAACACAATACAAATCGCTAACAAGCTACCTATTAAAAGTATAGAAACCGGTTCCCATTTCCATAAACTATAAACTTCTCTTTTATCTTGAAATAATATATATGCTAGTAAACAACCGATACCAATAATGATTAGTTGTGTTATGTAGAGATTCAGTCTTATTTCTCTCGGACTCATATCTTCAACATTATGCCTTTGAATGTTCATCATTCCTCCATCTTTCCTAGGCCGAAAAGCTTTTGTAACTCTGTTTCCCAATTATAGTCGAAAACTAACTGTTGCGCTCGTCTTTTTTTATAATCCGTTTTTGTAATACCACAGTAATCACAACAGTTTTCTATCTCTTTTTCTTTTCTATAACCGAATTGTTGTAATAAATATTCACGTCTACATCCTTGAACTTGTATCCATGACTTCATATTTTCTAGCTCACTATATTTATTACGCATTCTCACTTCCACTTCCGCTATTAATCTGTGCATTATTTCATCTGACAAGCTCTCTAGCATGAGATTTCGCTGTTGTATGATTCCAAGATGTTCGAGATGATAACGTGTAAAGCGCCAATACTGTTCATTAAATCTTGCTGCATTATAACAAATTTCTTCTACATCTTCTAATGGTAATACTTTCGTTTGAAACATTCTTTCTTGTAGTAACGAAAATAAAAATTGTATTTGCGATTTACTTGGTAATTCATCTTCAATGATTGAAATTGGCAAATCGTGATCCAATGGACTACATAATAAAATGGCTATACTCAATTCTCCATCTCTTCCCGCTCTTCCAATTTCTTGTAAATAGGAAGCTACATTTGTCGGATATTGAAAATGAATAATATATCTTGTATTCGCCTTATTTACCCCCATCCCAAAAGCACTTGTACATATTACAATTTGCAACTGGTCATTCATAAACTGTTGTTGAATTAACATACGCTCTTCATGTTCCATACCACCATGATAAAAAGCTACACCTGTAATTCCTTTTCCTCTTAAATACTCGGTTAAACGCTCTGTCCAGGCCCTACTTGAACAATAAACAATACCAGGCCCTTGCAAATACATTACATGCTCAAAAAGCGCCTCTTTTTTTTCTTCTATTGTTTCCACAAATTGCACTTCCATCGCAATATTTGGACGATCAATTGAGTACACATGCTCAGCAATATTTTTTAGATTTAAACTTTCCGCTATATCTCGCAATACATCCTTTGTCGCAGTTGCTGTTAATGCTAGTACTGCCGGAGATCCGATACTCTCAATTACTTTATCTAATTTTTTATAATCTGGCCGAAAATCATAGCCCCATTGTGAAATACAATGCGCTTCATCTACGACAAATAATGAAATATGAATTTTTTTCAATTCTCTTATTAGAAGTTCCGACTGCAACATCTCTGGCGATACGAAAACAAATTTATAAAAAGATAGCTTTTTCATTGCTTCTCTTTTTTCAATTAACGTCCGAAAACTATTCAATGCAATAACTCGATTTTTCACGACATACTTTAATTGCGTAACTTGGTCTTCCATTAAAGATAATAATGGTGATACAACAAGCACCGTACCCTCTTGCAGAAGCCCCGGAAGTTGATAACACATTGACTTTCCCCTTCCAGTCGGAAGCATTGCTACAACATCTTTTCCTTCCAATAAGTCCGTAATAACTCCTTTTTGCCCCGGACGAAATTCAGAATATCCAAACCACTTATATAAATATTCCTCAAGCTTCATTTATACCCTCCATCCGTGCCAATACAAGACGTACTTCAAAATAAGAGATTTCCTCTCCAACCGCTTGCTTCAACACACGCAATTTACGTGTTTGTAATGCTTCAATTACTTTTGTTACTTTTTCCATTTTTTCTTTTTCCATAAACATTTCAATAGAAAATTCTTTTTCTCGTAAAGCAATTTCTACAAAATGGTCTTCTATCGTGGCAACCTTCAAATTCCGAATTGTTGCTATTTCTTCTAAAGAGCGTCCTTGTCTCCAAAGATTATATGTTTTTTTCGTTGATAAACTAAATAAATCAGCTTTCTCATTTGGATAAGATATAATTTCAGCTAATAATGGAAACTCATTTTCTTTATTGCGAACTTCTTGAATAAGGAAATGAATTGTACCCCAAAATAAAAAATACACTCGAAATATATCTTGTTTCGTAATTTCCGCTAATTGTTGTAAAGTACACCCAATACGTTTATACCCAGTTAACCGATATATTACGATTGTCGCCTCTACTGGATTATTTTTTTGTAAAAGAGTATGCATTTCCTTCCATAATCTTTTAGCCAATTCACTTCTCATATACGGTATTCCAGTGAGAAAACGTTTCACCCACATCATTATTTCTGTATCCTGTTGAATTGGAATAAATTTCGTATTCGCCTGTTGTAAATTCGAAATGGTTTGAACGATCAATGATAATCTCTTCCAAAACGTTTCACCTATTTCACCATAGTGTAAACCATTTAAATATGTCGGAAAGGCAAAGTCACCTTCCCATTTGTTTAATTGCACGTTACCAGCAGTCGTTAACACATATGTATTATCATGTATACCTTGAACTAAATCCGTTTGTAACAACTTTGCAACTTCTTGATCATAATCAGCTCTATTTAATGACTTATAAATCCCAAACAAAAAAGAAATTTGAAACATATTCCCATCTTGTAATGTTTGCGACGATCTCTTTCCTTTTAATAAATAATAAATCGAAGAAACGGTTCTTTCACCATTCAATTGTTTTAAACAATATAATAAAGTATATTGTAGCTGCATTACCGCTTCCACCTCTCAGTCTAACTTCATTCCTTTTTCAATACGATTGCACATTAACTGCTATTCATTTAACTTATCATATTCACACTACATGCTTGTATATATTCTATTGTATCAAACGAAATAACATTTAAGTATTTTGAAAATCTTATGAAATAATTCAAAAATAAGTTGACACTCTAATTGATAAGCATTATCATTATAATTTTATGTTGAAAAGTTTTTAAAACCGTTTTACAATAAGATTATAATTTTTTGGCGAACTTTTCACATACATATTATCAGGAGGGAAAAAATATGGCAAAATATACAATCGTTGACAAAGATACTTGTATTGCATGCGGTGCTTGTGGTGCTGCTGCACCAGACATTTATGACTATGATGATGAAGGCATTGCATTTGTAACATTAGACGATAACCAAGGTATCGTTGAAATTCCAGATGTATTAATTGAAGATATGATGGATGCATTCGAAGGTTGTCCAACTGACTCAATTAAAGTTGCTGACGAATCATTTGATGGCGACTCTTTAAAATTCGAATAGTCTTTTATTAACTTCAAAAAATCCCCCTCATACTTATGAGGGGGATTTTTTGCACTCTTTTTCATTCTCACTAACAAAAAACCATTAGCAGTTACGCTGCCAATGGTTTAATATTTTTAAGCATTTTTCATTTTTGCAAATACCCATACTTTCAAGCGTGAAAATAATGCTACAAATACAATTGTTACAACAATTCCTTTAATTACATTAAACGGTAATATCGCCGTTACAATAGTTTGTCGCATAATATCACTAGACATAGCTGGTGAATTTAAAAACCAAGTGTACGCTGGTAAAATAATAAAGTAGTTTAACACACTCATAATAACTGTCATAGTAATTGTACCTAGCATTAATCCTGTCGTTAAACTTTTTACTGTGCGATACTTTCGGAATAAGAATGCTGCTGGACCAATAAATAAACATCCCGCTATAAAGTTTGCTACTTCTCCTACTGGTACTCCCGTTAAACTTCCTTGAATTCCGTAATGCAAAATATTTTTTATCGCTTCTACAATTACACCTGCAATTGGACTAAAAATTATCGCCGCAATTAAAGCTGGCACATCACTAAAATCAATTTTTAAAAATGGCGGAAGCCCTGGGAATGGAAAATCCAACATCATTAGTAAATACGCAATACTACTTAGCATCGCTACACTCACCATCTGCACTACACTGTTTTTTTGTTTCATCTTTCTCTCTCCTTTTCCATCGATCTTCTCATGGAAAGTGGAAAGGTTCTGCTATGCCTATTTTTTCATAGAACGAAAAAACCCTTTGTGATTTACACAAAGGGAGAATTTTAAGGCACATCAAACAGACGTTCAAATACTTATCTTTTTTGAACGCTTGAACCTCCATCTTCTCCCATCCAGACTGTACTGTCGGCTTTGGAATCACACCAAATCCTGCCTTAACGGCTCGCGGGCTTAGAACGAAATTATTAAATGTTCATCACCGCCGGTCGGGATTTTCACCCTGCCCCGAAGATAGACCGATATTCTATTTTCCACTTCATTATACAACAACATGATCGTATTGTGAACAAAAAAAGTGTAACTTACTATAAATAAGTTATTAATTTTATATAATCAAAGAAACGATCACTATATTTTACAATACAACCCATATTTTTTATAATTCGGTATTTCTCTTATGAATCCCCCTAGTCATATGTCGTCAAAAGTGATAAGATGTTGAATTGTTAAGATAAGAACATTTTCTGAGTTATGGAGGAAATGTCATGAAGAAAGATAAAAGACACTCTATTCGAGAAGCAATGAAAAAGAACTTAAGAAAAGAATACTTTTATTTGAAAAAAGAATTACTTTTCTACTGTCCAATTGATCTAGGCACATTCTCAAGAGAGACATACTACGCTACTTTTGACCAAGATGGCATAAGTATTTATCAGTATGATAAAAAAACAGAAAGTAAATTAAAATTGTGTGAGCGTCATCCATGGAAGAGTTGGAATAAGGTAAAAGTTGATCACTATTTAACAACTTCTCAATTTATTTTCCAAGGTGAGCGAAACTGGATTTTATCCCTTTTCCAAAAAGGAAAAGAAGCTCAAAAAATAATTGAAGAACATACATCTTTACAAACGGAAGTTGTTTCCCGTCCGTTTTCCAAGAAACTTCCTGGTTTCCGTTCTGATACACCATTGAATAAATACATCGGTTGCATTTGTTACACTGCACTTATTGCATTTTTATTAAAATGGATGATTCCATTTCAAGCACCACAAATCGCCCTGTATTCTCTTTCAATTGGCTTTATGCTTCTTGGTTTACTTTGTCTTACAATTGGTCTAATCGAACCAACTATCGTACTATTTCGGACAAAAGAAAAAACAAGAACAAAAGTCTTTTACTTATATAGCTACTTAGCTATTACTGGATTTATATGTGTCTTTATTTTTTGGTAAAAGAAGCCGTCCCAAAAGATCTTTTGGGACGGTTTTTCGTTAGGAATAGGTTGCTCTTACTGTCGCATTTTATTGTTAGTCGATATTTCTTGTCAAAATATCGATATACTAATAGCTATGTTCGATATAAATTTTTGTCGATATAATTTCATTTACTATCGCAATCTTAAATAAGAAAAAAATAAATTTATTCAAAAGTTATGCTTTTGAGACGTTGCCTTTACTTGACGTATAGTTGTTGGTTCGGATAGATTTGCTCTTGTCGCAATCCATTCCTCACTTTAATTTCCTCAACTGTCATACTAAATTTCCGGGCAATACCAACTAAAGTATCACCTTTTTGTACAATATATAGTGATGATGACACAACTTGATTTTTTTGTTCATTTAAAACAAGCAACGGATTCATCGCATTCCTTTTCTCCATCGTCCATATCCCTTGATGCACTTCTAAATGTAAATGCGCTCCTCGCGATTCTCCTGTATTCCCTACCTCTCCAATTAGCTCTCCTTTTGAAATGTTATCACCTTGAACTACATATCTCTTATTTAAATGCGCATAAACAGCCTCATATTCTCCATGTTTAATAAACACAACATTTCCATAACTACTTGAGAAATAAGACTTTGTCACCTTACCATTTTGAATAGCTGCAACAGGCGTTCCAATAGGCGCAGCTATATCAATACCATAGTGTTTCCCATGTCTTGTCCCAAAATAATCACTTATCTGCCCATCAACAGGCCATATCCACTGATTCCCTTCAGCGTAAACATGTAATTGAGATAAAAATAATACACTCAATATCACCACGCCACATTTTAACGCTTTCATATACATCCTCCGTTTTCTAATAACCGTCATACCTTCTCTATTGTGGGATATTACAGAAAAAAGTATACAAAAAAAAGAAAGTGTATTACTCCACTTCCTTCTCTTCTTTATTACGAAAAACAAGTGCACTGCGGTTATACTCCACATCTTTCACTTGTAAACGCGCATTTATTACTCTAGCAAGCGCAAATAAATAATCAGATAACCTATTTATATACTTTAGAACAATTTCATTGGTTTCTCCTTCTTTTTGCAATGACACTATACAACGTTCTGCTCTTCTTATAACTGTACGTGCAATGTGTAGTGCAGCCGATACCTCGCTACCGCCTGGTAAAATAAAACGCTCTAAAGGCGGCGCTTCTTCTGTATACGAATCAATTCGTCTCTCTAAATACTCGACCATCTCTATCGTTACTTTATAAGGGATTTTCTTCTCTACTATTGCTAAATCCCCTCCACAATCAAATAGTTCATGTTGAATATTTTCAAGTTCGTTATAAATATTACGAAAACATTCCTCTTGTAATTTAGACATGGCATATCCGATATGAGAATTCGCCTCATCAATTGTTCCATAAGCTTCTACACGTATATGATCTTTATCCACTCGGCCACCTATGACACTCGTTTCCCCTTTATCACCTGTTTTTGTATAAAGTTTCATTTCATTATGACACCTCTCTTTTTATTTTCATTCTGATTATTAAAGAAAAAAAACTCTACCATTCTTTATTTAATTGCACTTACAAAAAAATAAAAAAACAGTAAAGCTTTTATTCATGATCAACTTTTAAAAAACATATACATCTAAATTATACGATTTGATAAATATACAGAGAATGTAGTTCCTTCTCCAACGACACTTGATACAGAAATTTTCCCGTCATGACCTTGAACAATATTTTTAGCAATCGCAAGCCCGAGTCCTGTTCCAACTTTTTTCCCTCGCGTTCTCGCTTTATCAGCTTTATAGAATCGATCGAACAAGAACGGAATATCTTCTTCTGGAATACCAGCACCTGAATCTTGCACTTCGAAAGTAAGGCCACTATTTTTCGTATTAATTACAAGTGTAACATGTCCACCTGCATTTGTATGACGGATTGCATTATCAATTAAATTCGTCAGTACCTGTTCCATACGGTCTGCATCAAACGGATATTGTTCAATTGGACTTTGGAAATCCACTGTTAATTGGACTTCTTTATCCTTTGCAATCCCCTGGAATTTACGGCCAATTTTTTCGACAAATGGATGAATATCTACTTCACCTATATGTAACTCTACATGTCCACTTTCCATACGGGCTAAATCTAATAACTCATTTACAAGTTTACCTAAACGAACAGATTCATCATAAATAATTTGAACAAACTCATTAATTTCCTCTTTCGTTTGCACAATATCATCTAAAATCGCTTCACTATATCCTTGAAGCATTACCATCGGTGTACGAAGTTCATGTGATACATTCGCAATAAAGTCTTGACGCATTTTCTCAAGACGACGCTCCTCCGTCATATCTCGCAATACTGCTACAGCTCCACGAATTTTTGTTTGATTGTAAAGCGGTGTCATAAGAACTACGTAGTTACCTTTTTGCAAATTAATTTCAACAACTTGTTGTTGCTCACTTTCTACAACGAGATGGAATAGTTCAACAAGTTCAGAAGGCAGTTTTTTAATTAACTCTACTTCTTTTTCTTCTTGCCAAACTTGTAAGAAGTGTTCTGCCGGTGGGTTGATAACAACGACTTCACCTTCTTGATTTAACGTAACAACACCATCTGCCATACTACTCAAAATGCTAGCTAACTGCTCTTTTTCTTGCTGCAGGGCATTCATATTAAACTTCAACTGTTTCCCCATTTGATTTAAAGCAGTTGCAAGCTCACCAATTTCGTCCTGCGACACCATAGGGGCTTTCGTATCAAATTTCCCGCGTGCTACCTCAAATGCAACCTCACGCATTTTACGAAGCGGTGCCGTAATTCGAGTAGATAAGAAAAATGCAAAGAAAGTTGTTAAAATAATCGCAATCCCGGCTGATAAGAAAATAAAATCAGTCGTTCTCTCCATACCTTGTATTGGAACTTGCAATGATTCATATACAAACACTGCACTTTGATTTTTTGACTGTACTGGTTTCCCGACGATCATAATATCATTTTCAGTATTTTTATTCTTCCTACTATTAGAAGCTTTTCTAATAGTATTCTTAATATCCTTTTTATCTGTAAAAACAGCTGCTAATTCTTTATCATTTTTCAAATCATCTATTGTAAGAGTAACTAATCCTTCTTGTTTCGGCGAAGAAGAAATTTCCTTACCGTCTTCTACAATGATAATCCTTGAAAGTGGATCAGAAAATTTGTAAGCAATATCCTCAATCGTTTTTACATTGGCACCTTCTTCAATTAATTCCGTGACACTTGTTGCAACTTTCTGAAGCCTAGCTTCACTCATATCAACATAATACGTTCTAAAAAACTGTGAAAGTAAAATAGCAACAAATCCAAGAACAAACGAAACGAGAAGTAATATGGTCATCCATAACTTCCCTACTACACTTCTCCAAAGCATCAGTCGTTCACAACCTCAAACTTGTAACCTACGCCCCAAACGGTAACAATCATTTTCGCTGCATCTGGTGATTGTTTACTTAACTTTTCACGTAAACGCTTTACATGCGTATCAACTGTACGTAAATCTCCGAAGAACTCATATTGCCATACTTCTTTTAACAATTGCTCACGGTCAAAAACTTTATCCGGGGATTTCGCTAAGAATAATAGTAATTCATATTCTTTCGGTGTTAAGTTTACTTCATTACCATCCGCTGTAACGCGGTGCGCATCATTATCAATTGTTAAATGAGGGAAAACAGTAACATCTTTCGTCGTTGTATCTTGTGTAAAGAATGTCGTTGGTACAGCGCGGCGTAATACCGCTTTCACACGAAGTACTACTTCACGCGGGCTAAACGGCTTTACAATATAATCATCAGTTCCAACTTCAAACCCTTGTACCCTATTTACTTCTTCACCTTTTGCTGTCAGCATAATAATTGGCGTCGCTTTCTTCTCACGAATCCCTTTACACACTTCGATACCATCTTTACCAGGCATCATAATATCCAGTAGGATTAAATCATAATCATTTTGTAACGCCATTTCTAAAGCTGTATCACCATTATCCGCTTCTTCAATTGTGTATTGCTCTCTTTCTAAATACATCTTTAATAAACGACGAATACGATCCTCATCGTCTACAATTAAAATTCTTGATTCATTTTCCATTTCTACCCGCTGCGTACTTTTACCACAACGGTTTACACCTACCCTTCTACAATATAATGTTGCACCTATCCTCGTTTAATTAAGCATTTTTTAACGTTCCACTTCCCATATTATGCTTCACAAGAATAATAAAGTTTGTTCATTTTTCTTCCAAAACTATGTATTTTTTTTGAACAGTATATTTGGTCCTCGACATCATTTTACAGAATCAACCGCTACTTTGTCATGTTTTTCTCAAAAAAGAAGAAAATTTGACAAAAATAAAATAGGAAAGTGACATACACTCTCCTATTTTATTTCTCTATGCATATGAATGTAAACCCGCGATAATTAAGTTTACTACAATAAAGTTAAACATAATGATTGCAAAACCAATCACTGCAAGCCAGGCGGATTTTTCTCCATGCCATCCTTTAGATAAACGTAAATGTAATACCGCAGCATAAAAGAGCCAAGTAATAAGCGCCCAAACTTCTTTTGGATCCCAACCCCAAAAGCGCGTCCAAGCGATTTGAGCCCAGATCATTGCAAAGATTAATGCTCCTAATGTAAACACCGGGAATCCTATCGCAATAGAACGATATCCGATTTCATCTAATAAATCACTATTCGTATTCTTTACTAACGGCTGAAGTGCCGCTGACACTCGCTTACGTAAAACAAGTCTTAATACAATATAAAGTAGCGTTCCGACTAACACTGACCAAATAACAGTATTTAATTTTTTCGCATTTACAATCGCTGGAACTTCAACTGTTGGCTCTAATTTATTTTCTGTCATTAACTTCCCTTCATGCGGTCCAACTAAAGCAGGGAGATTATACTTCATTTCAACTTGTTGTTCATTTTTATCAATCCATTGAAACTTCGCTTCGTATTTCATACTAGAAAATACCGTTGTTATTCCAATAAACCCAACTGTACAAACAAGTGTGAAAACTACTGTCTCTAACCAAAATGTACGCTTACTTCTTGTTGATTGATCTACATTTTTCAGTAAATACATTACGCCTGTAATAAAACTAATTGCTAATATTGCTTGTCCCGCTGCCGCTGTCGTTACATGAATATGTAGCCAATTACTCTTTAAAGATGGGATAAGCGGCGAAATTTCTCTCGGGAACATACTTGCATAAGCGATTAATAAAAGAGCTACCGGTAAAGCAAATAAACCAATAATACTTACACGATATACAAAGTACATAATGATAAAAGCTCCCACAAGCATCATGCCAAAAAATGTACCAAATTCAAAAAAGTTACTAACCGGTGCATGTCCTGATGCGATCCATCTTGTAACAAAATATACTATTTGTGCAATAAACCCCAAAATTGTTATAGTTATACCTATATTTGCCCACTTGTTACCTTTTTCTTTAATTGCTCCTCCAAAAAATAAAGTTGCAATTAAATATAAGATAAACGCCGCGAACAGAAAATTACTACTTATTTGTACCATATCGTTTCCCCACCTTAACTAATTTTTTTCATTCATTTTATCGTGTGGTTGTGGAATCGCTGTTCCTTCTAGTACTCTTTCAATATCTTTCTTTAAGCCGAACCAATTTTTATTCGTATGGCCTGCAACCCACCATTCATCATTAACACGTTGTATCCAAATACGGCGATGGTTCCAATACATACCTTGAATCACACCAACCATAAATATAAATCCTCCAATACCGAGAATCCAAAGCGTCAAATCTTTTCTTACTGTAAGAGCTGTTGCATTTTGCATTTCCACACCTGCAAATGACATTTTATATTTATTATTCCCGTCAGGCTCTATGTTTTGCTGAATACCGACGAAACTAACTTCACCATCTGGTGTTTCCGGGGTAAACATTTTAAAGACGAATGCAGGATTATTCGGTAATTTTGTTTTCGTATTCGGCCTTCCATTCTCATCAAAATAAAAATCAGGAAAATAGCTTAATAGTTCTAGAGAATACCCATTTCCTAAATCATATTTTTCTGTAGGATTCGCTAAATCTACTTTAATCGGTCCCAACTTTTGATTATTTTCTTTGTTTTGCAAATGGAAAGACATGCTTTTAAATTCACTTTCTTTGTAATCCACTTGATAAACAGCAAATTGATCAAATTTCAGTGGCTCATTCACTCGAATTTCAGCTTCTTTTACCTTTTCTAATTTTGGTTTTTGACCCGCTATATTTTCTCCTACCGCTTTATATAATACAGCATTTGTTTGGAAGTTTTTCGCAATCATTTTATCACCAACACGATCAATTGCTTCATCAAAAACTTCTTTATCCTTACTCTTATCATAAACTTCCTTGATAAACTTTTCGTTTTTCAAATAGTATTGACCATCTGTTCCTGGTATTTCTTTCGTTTCACCGTCACGTAACCAAAGTGCTTCATCTACATACATACTCGGTAAAAAACGTAGCATTGCACCGAATAGAAAGATAATAAGACCAATATGGTTTACATATGGACCCCAACGTGAAAAACGTCCCTTTTCCGCTAAAACGTTCCCGTCTTCCACTTTTACATTATAATTACGTTTCTTTAAATTAATTTGAACTCGTTCTAAGTCACCTTCATGCGGCGTACCAGTCCCGTGCACTCTCTGTCTTTTCAAAAAACTTGGGTGTCTTTTCACCCCTTGTTTTTTTAAAGCTTTATAAAGAGGAATGACACGGTCTAAACTACATATAACAAGTGAAATACCAATGGAAGCAATTAAAATCATGTACCACCATGATCCATATAAATTATTAAATCCTAATTGATAGTATAATTGTCCTAAAAATCCATACTCGGTCTTATAATATTCAGCTGGTTCGATTCCTGGAGTTATGTACATTTCTTGGGGAAAGATAGTTCCTATTGCCGATGAAGCTAAAGTTATTACGATTAACCATACACCTACTTTTACAGAAGAGAAAAAACTCCAAATTTTATCGACTATCGTTTTTGTATGTGTGAGAGATCTCCGTGCACTCCCCTCATATCTCATATCCAATAATTTTATATTTTCATTACTTTCAAATGGTTTCCCACATGCTTCACAAAAAATGGTTCCTATCGGATTAACATGTCCACATTCACACTTAATTTCTTTCAAAGCTCTCACCGCCCTTTTATCTATATGTACTATTGTATATTCCAGCCTAGAGTTACCGCAATACTCAGAATTTTTAAAGCGAAGGCGCTATACGTAAGCACCTCTTATGTAAAGGCTTTCTTAATTATGGAGTGATTTTCTTTAAGTACTCTTCCAATTGTTCCTTCGTTTGCTCACCTATAATTTGCTCTACTACTTTGCCTTCTTTATCAATTAAAAAGGTTGTTGGTAATGGTCCCACTCCATATGTACCTATGATCTTTTGCCCTTTATCAATTGCAACTGGGAATTTCAAATCATATTGTTTCACAAAGTTCTTCACTGCGATATCCGTTTCATCTGCATCTAAGGCAATAATTTCAACGCCTTTTTCTTTATATTTCGGATATAACTCATTCATATAAGGCATTTCTTTTTCACAAGGTTTACACCAAGTTCCCCAAAAATTTAAAAATACACCTTTTCCCTTTAAATCTTTTAATTCAATATTCTTTCCTTCTAAATCAGTTACAACAAAGTTAGGTGCTTCTTTTCCAATTTGCATTTTCTCTTTATCAGTAAAAAATCCTTGATATAGCGTAAACCCTACCGCACCGCTTAAAATGAGCAAAATGATAACACGAAATAATAAGCGATTTTTTTTCATGTTGTCTCCCCTCTCTTCGACGAGTGATAAATATATGTATTTTTTAATAAATCACCAGCGGAGCATTCCACTGGTGAAAGTTTCACAATATAGATTAGCGAGGCTTTGTAGAAGCCAATGCACGTAATTGTTTCACCTCATGTGGTGTCAATTCTCTTGCATCGCCAGGACGCAAGCTACCCACTTCTAAAAAGGCATACCGTTCACGTTTTAATTTCATTACTTTACAATCTAACGCTTCAAACATGCGGCGTACTTGACGGTTACGTCCTTCATGAATCGTTAATTGTACAATTGCCATCTCTTTACGCTTGTCCCAAGAAATAATTTTCGCTTGTGCTGGTGCTGTTTTCCCATCTTCTAATGCAACACCTCGTTCTAACATGCGAATTTTCTCACCTGTTAATGGCCCTTTAATTTTCGCAACATACGTTTTTTCAACTTTATATCTCGGATGCATTAATACATTTGCAAATTCACCATCATTTGTCATCAATAATACGCCAGACGTATCATAATCTAAGCGTCCGATTGGGAATAAACGTTGTCTAATTTCAGGGAAAAAGTCTGTTACAACATTTCTTCCTTTATCATCTGATACACTTGAAATTACACCAGTTGGTTTATATAGTAAAAAATAAACAGGTTCTTCTTTTTCAAGAGGGATGTTATTTACTTCCACTTTATCTTGAGGAGTTACTTTTGTTCCTAACTCCTTCACTATTTTCCCATTAACTTTCACTTTCCCTTGCTGAATTAGTTCCTCAGCCTTTCTTCTCGATGCAATACCTGCTTGCGCAATCACTTTTTGTAATCGTTCCATTTCTTTTTTTCACCTCAAATTTATCTTACCTTACATTAGAAAGACTTGGCAACCGCCTAAGCTTTATGCCATTTACTTCGCCTATCTTTAACAACATAGCAATGATGATAAACGTCTAAAGGCATATCACGTTTTCACCCTTTATTATTGTTTACACTTTTTCATGTTGTCCACGATAAAAGTTCATCATTTTGTCAAAAACACCGCATAAAAAAACCACTATTAAACTACACGTTAATAGTGGTCGTATACGTATTATAAGCTAAATAGCGCAAAAAATGAATAGCATTACCGAAACAATAGGGAAACAAACACAATTGAACAAATAATTCCGATTAAATCTGCAAAAAGTCCTACCTTTAATGCATCTCCCATTTTTCTAATACCGACAGCCCCAAAGTATACTGTTAATATATAAAAAGTCGTATCTGTGCTACCTTGCATCGTTGAAGCTAACCTACCAATAAACGAGTCTGGCCCATATGTAGCGATTAAGTCGGTCGTAATACTTAAACCAGCAGATCCCGAAATCGGACGTATAAGTGCAAGTGGAACGATTTCGGCTGGTACATGAATAAAGTCTAACATCGGCTTCATTACCGATATCATCGCATCTAAAGCACCTGATGCCCGGAAAATAGAAATAGATACAAGCATTCCAACCATAAACGGCAAAATGGAAACCGCAATTTGAATCCCTTCTTTTCCGCCCTCAACGAACGATTCGTACGTTGGAACTTTCTTTATCGTGCCATACAAAAGGATAAAACCAATTACACAAGGAATTACCCATAATGAAATTGTATTTACAATACTCATTTTTTCCGCCCCTTTCTACTCCTTCTCCGGTAAAAATAGCGGTCAATCCAAATCGCTCCAATCATAGATAACACTTGTGCTATAAATGTTACGCCAACGATTTCAGTAGGGTTTGCTGATTCATAAGTCATTCGAATCGAAATGACAGTAGTCGGAATTAATGTAATCGCTGAAGTATTTAATGCTAGAAACGTCACCATAGAACGACTTGCTGAATCCTTTCCACCATTTAACTCTTTCAGTTGTTCCATTGCTTTAATACCTAAAGGTGTTGCTGCATTACCTAACCCAAAAAAGTTCGCCATCATATTTGATAAAATGAATCCCATTGACGGGTGATCCTTCGGTATTTCTGGAAATAATCTTTTTACTATCGGCATAAAAAGTGATACTAACTTCTTTAACAATCCAGCTTCCTCAGCAATTTTCATTAAACCGAGCCAAAATACTAAAACACTAATAAGTCCAATACAAATCGTTACAGCATCTTTTGACCCTTCAAACACTGCTTTGGTCACTTCTTCCATCGTTCCATTTATCATGGCATACACAATCCCTATAACTGCCATCGCTGCCCATACGAGATTAACCATCTATCCCAACACCTATCATGTAAGAGAAGATTTCTTTTACGTTATTCCAATACAATCCCGTTGTAGCTACTAACTTTCGTTTACTGTAAAACAAATTGCGTTCTCCAACTTTCTCGTTCCCTACATAAATTTCTGTCTTCCCAACCTTTACTCCATCCGTAAGTTTTGCACTTTTGTCGAGCTCAACTTTCAATAACACGCTCTTTCTTTCCTCTTCAGTTAAAGGTACAGAAAAACTATTTTTCGTATAAACATGATTGGCATATTTCTTTTCATTTATTTCAGCGAGTGCGCCTTGTCCTAAAACTTTCGCTTGCTTATAGCGTTCAAAGCCTTTATCAAACAAATTCATATGATCATCCCAGTCACTAGAAGCACTCAAAGTTACGACAATTAAATCTAGTCCGTCTTTTGAAGCTGTTGTGACAAGCGTCCGTCCTGCTTTCTTCGTAAAACCTGTCTTTCCCCCTGTTGCAAATTCATAATAAGATGTCACAAGCTTATGTTTATTTTTCCACGGATAATCCCAAGAATCCGATTTATACGTTTTTGTTCCAAAAATCTCCTTAAAGGTCTCGTTCCCCATTGCATATTTCGTTAATAATGCCATGTCATAAGCCGACGAATAATGCGATCCATCCCCATCCAAGCCATGCGGGTTTGAGAAATGCGTATCTTTCATTCCAATTTCTTTCGCCTTTTCATTCATTAAATATACGAACCCTTCTATACTCCCTCCCACATTTTCAGCAATTACTTGTGCTGCATCATTACCAGATCTAAGCATTAATCCGTAAACTAAATCTTCTAACTTCACTTTTTGTCCAGGTTTTAAGTAAATTGCCGACCCTTCTACTCGTACCGCTTCATTACTAACCGATACTAGCTCTTTCATTTTTCCTGATTCAGCAGCTAACAATGCTGTCATAATTTTTGTTATACTAGCAATTTTTTGTGGCTCATGTTCTAATTTTCCATATAGCACACGACCGGATTGTTGTTCCATTAAGACTGCGTTACGAGCACTGACACCACCGTTCATTTTTGCATATGTAGGAATCGGCATAACGCTTGCGTACATTATAATTAGCGTAATTATTATACAAATTCGTCTCATATTTCCCCCCACGTCCTTTTGGCACTTTTTGTACAAGTTTATGCTTGGCCTTTTAAAATATGAACGAAATCTTCCTTCCACCTCCACTAAAAAAGACGCATGGGATATGCGTCTAATACGGTGTCCATTCAACTTGCTTCGCAATTTCAAATCGCTTTTCTACATCTGGCCAATTTACAACATTCCACCAATTTTTAATATATTCATCTTTTCGATTTTGATATTGTAAATAATACGCATGTTCCCATACATCCAGTACAAGGAGCGGTATCGTATCCCACTGTGTAAACAATTGATGAAGCGTGCTTTGCAAAATTTCTAACCTTCCCGACCGAGGCACCCACACAAGAATTGCCCATCCAGACCCCTCAACTTTCGAAGCCGCCTCTGTAAAATGTTTTTGAAAACGTAAGTAACTCCCAAAATCCTTCTCAATTTCTTGTGATAATGCCCCTCGTGGACCCCCACCACCATCTTTTTTCATGTTATTCCAAAATATCGTGTGTAAGTAATGACCTGATCCATGAAAAGCCGCTTCTCTTTCCCAATGCTTAATTAAATCAAATTGATTTGTTTTTCTCGCTTCTTCCATCATCTTCTCTGCTTTATTTAATCCTTCCACGTAACTACGATGATGTTTATCATGGTGTAACATCATAATTTCTCGTGAAATGTACGGTTCTAGCGCATTATATGGATAAGGTAATGGCGGAAGGGTATGCCCCCCAATCGGAACAGCTCGTTCGCTATCCCCTCTTTCACATAGTTCATATTCCTCTCCTTCTTGCATAAATACTTCCTGTAAATGGTGTTGAATATGTTCTACATCCTCACTTATTTCATACATAAACTCGGCATCTGTGTCGTATTCATGCTCTTTCATACGCTCTAATAAAGTTTGAATTTTATAAGCAAGCATATGGACATCATACACTTCCATTGCACGGCTATCTAATACTTGAAGAACACTTTCACACCAGCTCTCTACTTCATGAAAGTAATCTGTAAATACACCTTGCTGACTCATGTCACACCTCCTTGATGCTACCCACTTTAACTATATTCAATTAAAATCCCTTATATAACTGGACAAACGGAAAAGAAGCTAAGTGTCCTTAGCTTCTTTTCCTTAATTAATATTTGTGCAACATTTTTGTTTGGTAATCTGTCTCATAATATTCTAGTTCTTCACGCATCAATTGAAATTTCCCTTCTAAATCCTTCATCATTCGTTCTATAGATCCAGGGGGGCTTTGCTGAAAAACAATAGAATTTTTCCCTGTATAAGCAGAACGACTATTTTCATACCAATGATCATTCTTTGGCGAAAAAAACTCTGCAATTACTTGATGGTAAATCTTATATAAAACTTTTTCAGCTGCGGTCTTTCGAAATGGTTGGCTATTCAACAAAACAAAACATGCATCAAGTCCTTCTTCACAAAAAACAAGAAGTCTTCTTATTGATGCTAATATTCCTTTATAGTATTGCTCGTTTCCTGTTGGTGCCTCCTCCAATAAAGAAGGTAACGTATGATAATTTACATAATTAGTTATCAAGGAAATTACATCTTCTAAAAATATAGAAACTTGTTCTGTTTGATTTTCAACCATCAAATTAGACATGGCTTCTCTCTCCTTTGCCGTTTTACGCTATTTCTACTCTTTTATTTTTATGTAATTCAGCTAATATTTCTTGTACTTTCACCACTGTTCCCTCGTCAAAGTATCGTTGAAAGTCTGTTACTTCATTGAGATACAAGCGCTTCTGCGCGCGTAGCTCTTTATTGTTCACTAAACAAGCGATCGCTACAATATCTCGTAAATATACGTCTTGTTCTTCTACTTTATAAACTGGATTTCCTTCAAAAGAGGTAATTTCTTGTAAAATTTCTTCAAAATATCGAACATATAAGACAGAAAAGGTTTTCTCTTGATTATTTAATATATATGTTACTTCAGATCTATTGAAAAAATCTTCTGATGTATTCGGTTGTGCTTTTTCTAACTCATATCCTGCATAACCTATTATAATCATCTACTTCCCCTCTCTCTCTTCCTTCCTTCTTTCATCTTATATTAACTTAATTTTCCGATAAACGAAATATTCTTCTAAATATAACCTATATAAAAAATAGCTTCCCTATACAGGAATTTACCTTTTTATTTTTCTTGAAGTTTGTCATAATAATATTATTGTCTCAGTTTTCTTACACAAGGAGAGTTGTATTTATGTCGTTTTCATGGAAACGTTTCTTACAAATCGGGAAAATAATCTTCCCATTTGTTGTCTTAACAATTGTTTTCTTTCAAGCTAAAAAAGAATTAGCGGGCATTTCTTTTTTAGAAGCAATTGAAACAATTAAAAACATTCCAACTGGTGGGGTATTTTTAGCGATTACACTCGGTGCATTTGCCGTTTCAACAATGTTCTTTTATGACTTTGTTATGCTTCGTTACTTAAAAGCAGATATACCTGTACAAAAGATTTTCCGTATCTCATGGATTGCAAACACTTTAAATGGATTTATCGGTTTTGGTGGTCTTGTTGGTGCCGGTGTACGTACAATGCTATATCGTCCACATATAAAAGATAATGGAAAACTTATTAAAAGCATTGCTTGGATGACAACCGCTTTTATTAACGGATTAGCCATTCTGTCATTCCTCGGCCTTATTGGAATATTAGACACTAGTTTTATTCTGCACGAAAAACCGTGGTTATGGCCTGTTCTTATCTTCTTTGCTCTTTTCGTTCCTATATACATTGGGTTTTCTAAAATTAAAAATAGAAAAACAAAACAGACTGACGGACAAGAAGAAGAAGAAGAAGAGAAAAATCCAACTATTTTATATTCATTAGTTTCATTAGTCGAGTGGGTATCAGCTGGTATCGTTATGTACGTCATTTTAATATTGTTTGGAATTGATATCGAATTTCAAAAGTTTTTAGGTGTCTATGTAATTGCTGCTTTAGCTGGTGTCGTAAGTCTTGTCCCTGGTGGCCTTGGTTCATTTGATCTTGTTTTCTTAACCGGACTAGGACAATACGGAGTTGATACAGGCGTATTACTACCCGCTATGTTATTATATCGACTTGTCTATTACATCTTACCATTCTGCCTTGGTCTCATTTTTGCAGCATTTGAAATGACAGGAGCGGCCATAAAAAAAATTGAAGACAAACCATTTATTGCACCTGCATTAGAAACAACTGGTGTAATTTGGACTTTACAACGTGATTTTTTAGGGAAATTAGGTTCATGGGCATCCGCCGCTTTAACCATATTCGCTGGCTTAATGGTTATTCTATCAACAATTTTACCGACTAGTATAAATCGAGCTCACGCCTTACATATTTTAGCTCCAAAGCATCTTATTCAATTTTCTTTTAGCTTATCATTAACATTCGGTATTCTCCTCTTGATTCTTTCGCGAGGCATATATTATGGAACAAAGCGTTCTTACTATATGACGATTGTTTCTTTAATTGGAGCAGCAATCTTTAATACCCTAAAAGGAATTGATATTGAAGAAACCTTTATTTTATTAATCGTACTTGCTGTGTTGTATATGCTTCGCAAAAGATTTGCACGCGAGAAAATGGAAGTCTCTCTTTCTGACATCGTAAAAGTGTTTATCTTCTTATTACTTACGTTATATTTATATAAAAACTTAGGTATTTTATTTGCAGGTGCAAAAGAAGCGTTCCAACCTGATTTTGTCGTTCGAAATATTACACAAGTTAAACGAAGTGCATTAGCAGCAGCCTTTTTCGTTCCTACTTTTTTACTTATTGGTTCACTAATTGCCAATCGTTACCGTAGTCAATTTCCCGGGCAACCAGCTAATGATAAAAGGTTAGAAAACTTCTTAGATGAACATGGTGGGAACGTACTTAGTCATTTAGGTTTTTTAGGAGATAAACAGTTCTTCTTCAGTAGTGACGGAAAAGCACTTCTTCTCTTTTCAATTACTGGAAAACGTCTTGTTGTACTCGGTGATCCAATTGGTGATCCATCCTCTTACCGCACTGTGTTGCAAGAATTTTTAGCTGAAGCTGATCGATTTGGGTATATTTGCGTATTCTATCAAATTGAAAGCAAATGGATGAGTTTATACCACGATTTCGGCTACAACTTCTTTAAACTTGGCGAAGAGGCTGTCGTTGATTTAAATACGTTTACAATAACAGGAAAAAAACGTGCTGGTATGCGAGCTACTTTCAACCGTTTTGAACGAGAAGGTTATACATTCTCTATTCATAAGCCACCATCCTCAGACGAATTATACGAGGAATTAAAGAAGGTGTCTGATGCTTGGCTCGGCGGAAAAAAAGAGAAAGGATTTTCACTTGGGTACTTCGATCGTGAGTATATTAGTCGTGCCCCTATCGCTACATTATCTGATGCAGAAGGAAAAATCATTGCATTCACAACCTTTATGCCAGTATATCAAAGTGGCATATTATCTGTTGATTTAATGCGTTATTATCCAGATGCCCCTAGCGGAATTATGGATGCAATTTTTATCCACTTATTCCACTGGGCAAAAGAAAATGAATACCATTCCTTTAATATTGGTATGGCACCACTCTCAAATGTCGGTTTATCAACGCAATCATTCTGGTCTGAACGAGTTGCTGCTGCAATATTTAATAACGTTCGTTACACATATAGCTTCAGCGGTTTACGACATTTCAAAGAAAAATACAAACCTGCATGGAGTGGAAAATATTTAGCATTTCGAAAGAATCATTCTTTACCAATTACAATGCTCTCTGTAACAAAATTAATAGGAAAACGAAAAAACAGCTAAGTACTTAGCTGTTTTTTCGTTTTTGCACTTGTATACTAAACTCCTTTTCATACTTCTTACTATTTATATAGAAATCCCCCCATATTTTATATGTTCCTTCTTCTGGAAATGTAATACGATATTGTAATTGCTCATCCGTATCAACAGGAATCGCATATAAAAAATGTTCCCTCGTTTCATCAATGATATATAGAGCGTTGACTTCACCTCTCCCTGAATTTAATTTCAGCTTTTCTCCCTTTTTCGCTTGAAACTGAAATGTTAATGTCGCTGCCTCATTCGGATGTAATGCACCAAATAAAAGAGACACTTGATGCTCTCCTATATTTTTTGTAAGTACAGTATCGACAGGTAGTTTCTTTTTATTCTTGTCCTTGTTTTTCTCCTTTTTTTCTTCACCAAAATCTTTCTTAGAAAATGATTCCACGGACTTGTTTTCATCTTCATACAAAAATATCGTGTACTCTTCACCTTTTGCTACATTTGAAGATAGCTTATACGATCCATTCCCGGCAAATATAGGCTTCGTTTGTTGTATGTTTTTCAAATTCCCATCCACTATCACTGCTCGAATTTGATCGTTCACACCACGAACTTCATTATTCATTTTATTTAGCAATTGAAACGAAATATCAACTTTTTCATTTCCCTTTTTATTTTTTACATCCCATTTCACTTCTTGTACATCTCCGGTCGTTTCTTCAGTTTCTTGATATTTTTTTATGTAAAATCCTCCTGCCACAATAAGTACTAGTGCAATAAGCCCAATGACAAGATTTTTCAAAATATCACCTACCATTTTTATTGTCTTTATCCATGCAAAACTTCTTAAATATATATTCTAGATTATGATTTATGAAATCCTGCTCTTTTGCACATATTACAAATAAAAAAGATTTTAATTGAAAGGAGTCGTAGTGTATAATGCAAATGATATTGATTTCTATCAATACATTATAAGGAGGATTTTTCATGAGTGTACATATTGAAGCAAAACAAGGCGAAATTGCTGAATCTATTCTATTACCTGGTGATCCATTACGTGCAAAATATATTGCTGAAACATTTTTAGAGGATGTTACTTGTTATAATAACGTGCGTGGCATGTTAGGTTTCACTGGAACTTACAAAGGAAAGCGTGTATCTGTTCAAGGTACAGGCATGGGTGTTCCTTCTATTTCTATTTATGTAAACGAATTAATTCAAAGCTACGGAGTTAAAAATTTAATTCGCGTTGGAACTTGCGGTGCGATTCAAAAAGACGTAAAAGTACGTGACGTTATTATTGCAATGACAGCTTGTACGGATTCTAATATGAACCGTTTAACATTCCCAGGTTTTGATTTTGCACCAGCTGCAAACTTTGACCTTTTAAAGAAAGCTTACGATGCTGGAACTAAAAAAGGCTTACACGTTCGTGTTGGTAATGTTTTAACAGCAGATGTATTTTACCGCGAAAGCATGGACATGGTTAAAAAACTTGGAGATTATGGTGTACTAGCAGTAGAAATGGAAACAACTGCTCTTTATACATTAGCAGCGAAATACGGTGTAAATGCGTTATCTGTATTAACAGTAAGCGATCACATTTTCACTGGTGAAGAAACAACATCTGAAGAGCGACAAACTACATTTAACGAAATGATTGAAATCGCTTTAGATGCAGCAATTCAACAATAATACATTAAAGAACTCGTCATACGTCTGTCGAGTTCTTTTTATGTGACTTTTTATTAAAAACTACTTTCAGAAGAGACAGATTTTCTCCTCTACTTTTTTGTAACGTTTGTTATAATTAAGAAATCATTTACAGTATTTCTCACAAGAGGTGACGCAGTGAAAAACAGAAGTATCGTCTTTAAACTATTTTTATTAACATCAACATTATTTACAATCATATTCCTCCTTTTTTTCTTAGGACAATCTCTATTTTTAGAGAAATTTTATATTAATAAAAAAGTAAAAACAGTTCAAACTGCTTTTGAGAAGTTCGTAAATACTTACGAAGAAAGTGGTAAAACTTATGAGGAAATTCGAAAACTAAAACAAGAATTTCATGATAAAACAAATGCTGAAATGCAGTTTTTAAATACGAACGGCATTATTAAAAGTGACAATAATTTCTACATTGATGTAATTAATCCTAAAAATAATAAAGCATATTCCATTCCACTCAATAATGTTTTAACGCCAGAAGAATATAATAAATTCGAAAACTTAGGATTGAAAAAAGATGGGATGATAAACGTCGTCGGTTTTGTACAAGATTCCACCATAACACCACTAGAATTGACAACAAACTATAATCGATGGCAAAACGAAAATGTCAACTCAGATTTTCAATCCATTAATGGAAACCCTGCTAAAAATAGACTTACAAGCCGATCCAAAACTGTGACTCAAATTGAGTTTACTGGTATCGTATCTAAGTTACAGCTTCCATCCAAAGCAGATGTTCGTCTTGCAAATGATTTTGAAACATTACAAGCCGTTCAATATTTTGCAGAGATTATTAGAAATGGCACTGCTAACTCACACCAATTAAACACTTATATAATAGATGGTGGAGAGAATATAAAAAATAGTATCTTTGTAAAACCTATTGTGGAAAATGGAAAAATTACAGAATACGCTTTTGCGATAGCATCTTTACAACCTGTTAATGAAGCGATGCTCGTTTTAAAAGATTATTATGTCTATGCCTTAATTATCGTGTTTCTCGTTATTATTTTGTTATCCTTCTACTACTCAAAAATCATTGTTAAACCATTAATTAAGATAAATCGTGTTACAAAAAAAATGGCCAACTTTGATTTTAGCGAGAAGTTACCTGTTACGGCAGACGATGAAATTGGCGGGTTATCAAGTGGTATTAATACACTCTCTGTAAATTTAAAAGATCGAATCGACCGATTAAATGTTGCCAATACAAAATTACAACAAGATATTGAACGCGAACGTCAATTGGAAAAAACGAGAAAAGAATTCATTTCTGGTGTATCTCATGAATTAAAAACACCACTTAGTGTAATTAGAAGTTTCGCAGAAGGAATTAAAGATGGCGTTAGTAAAGATACGACGTATTACACAGATGTTATTTTAGAAGAAACAGAAAACATGAACAGACTTATTGTTGAAATGTTAGAATTAGCAAAACTAGAATCTGGTACGTACAAACTAGATATGACGACATTCTCAATCGGTGAATTAATTCAACAAGTCTATACAAAGTTATTATTTAGCATGGAGGAAAAGCATTTACAAGTGGACATCCATGCTGACTCTTCTCTATTTGTTAAAGCAAATCGTAGCCGTATTGAGCAAGTCGTTGTAAACTTACTTAGCAATGCAATTCGATATACTCCAGATGGTGAAAAAATACACGTCTCTGTTATAGAAACGGAAGATACAGTGAAAATCAAAATTGAAAACACAGGTAATCCTATTCCAGAAGAAAGCCTTGAAAAAATTTGGGACCGCTTCTACCGTTTAGACGCTTCTCGTAGCCGTCATACTGGGGGTACTGGCCTTGGGTTATCCATTGTGAAAAACATTTTAGATCTCCATCACGCTGAATACGGCGTGTATAATACCACTAATAGCGTTGTATTTTATTTTAATTTACAAAAAGGAAAAGAAGTCAAATAATTTGTCTTAATTTCACTAGGAGTTCACATGAAATTCACACTCTCCCTTTATAGTAAGAAACAAGTTAATCCTTTCCTTTACACATATAAAAGAGGAGAGTGCGTGAAATGAAACAAGCAGGACAACCTATTCAAAATGAAAAACAATTAGAAACTATCAAAAATATACTTTTACAATCTTCGAAACGTGATGGCTTATTATTCGTATTAGCTGTAAATTCTGGCTTAAAAGTAAGTGAAATCTTACAATTAAAAGTTAGTGATGTAATCGATGAAGACGAAAATGTTCGCCATTCCATTTTATTTTACAATGAAAAAGTAAAGAAACATAAATGGTTTGCTGTAAATGAAGACTTACAGCACGCAATCGAAGACTACATGAAAGAACGTAAAACTTGGAAACGTAATGAACCATTATTAAAGTCTCAAAAAGGAACAAAGTCTATTACGAGACAACATGCATGGTACATTTTAAACAAAGCTGCAAAAGAAGTTGGATTAGAAGGGATTAGCTCACATACACTTCGAAAAACTTGGGGCTATTGTGCATACAAATCAGGTGTTGATATTGCATTTTTACAACACTTCTTTGATCACAGTACTCCATCCAAAACTTTAAAGTATATCGGTATTGCTTAATAACTCTTATACATAAAAAGGTTACCATTTGTAAATTTGGTAACCTTTTTTATGTTTCATATTCTCTTTTCTTGTCTCTCCTATACTGTAGTGGTACTCTAATAGTAAGGGGGAGAAATTATGAACACATTAATAATTGAATTACCGAAAGAAACGGCTGAAAAACTTGATTTATTAAAGAAATCTTATGAAAAGAAAACAGGTGCTACAATTTCTGAAAGCACTCTCGTTCAAACACTTATCTCAAAGGAATTTATCCAAGCGATAACTCCTTTTGATTTACAACAAATCATCAATGGAAAAGAACAGCAGTAATTGCTGTTCTTTTTTTATTACTATTTAAAATATAAAGTGAAGGCTAATAATCAGTGGGGGTTTACGGGCAGCAGGGCTCCCACCTAACTTCTTTGCTCCAGCCGAATTTTGAGGTAGGAGTTTTACTGCCGCAAATAGCGGGATAAAAAGTTTTTTACTTATTTTCCGAAAAACCATTGACAATGATAATGATAACCATTATCATTTATTATGAAGCCAACAATTGATGAATCAACCAAACGCTCAGTAACATTGTTACCCCTCTTTTTCATATAGAAAGGCACTGTACATTCCCCCTGTTTGTACAGTGCCTTTCTTGTTTATCATCATTCAAACAAATTTAATTGCTCAGGCTTCGGCTCACCATATGTAATGTTCATCATTTTCATAAGCTGTTTCGCATTATCCGCTGCATCTCCGCCCGAATTATTATTAAACAATACAAATATATCCTTCGTCTTCTTTTTCAATCGCTCTAATCGTTCTACCCATTCCGCCAATTCTTTACTATTATAACGATATAAACAGCGAACCGCTCTCCAATTTTCTCCTTTATCCAGCCAACCATGAACATTTCGGCCATGAAAACGTATTAACGCCATGTCCGAGTTTGTTGCCTCTAATATAAGCGGTACTGATCCTATTCCAGCCTGAGGCTCATCGCAAATTGTATGAATCCAGTTTTCTTTTTCTAAAAACTGTAACGTCTTATCTCTCATTTCTGGATAAAACCATGTTTGATTTCGAAACTCTATTGCACATGGTAAATCTTCCATTTTTTCTTTCGTGTATCGAAGTAAATCTACATTTTTCACTTTACAATCAAACCATGGTGGATATTGAAATAAAATCATTTTTAATTTATTTGCTTCTATTAAAGGAAGAATGGATTGTTTATACACATCAAACATCTCATCGAACGTAGAAAAAGGGATTTCCCCTTTCATATGTCCTGTCATTCCTTGATAGGCTTTTACTATAAAAGAAAAATCTTTCGGCGTTTCCATCGCCCATTTTGTATAATTCCGCGCAGGTTGTATCGCATAAAATGAACTATCTACTTCCACAATGGGAAAATGTTCACTATAAGTTCGCAATTTATTTCTATTTTCATAGGGATTTATATATAAAGAATCATGATCTCCCCACCCTGTCACTCCAATGAAAAGCAAATATATCCCTCCCTTTTTAACTTCACCTTCTATCCATTCTACTCACTTCCCGGACATTTCAGCTAATCAATTTCATTAAGTAGCCCCTTCTTTAAGAGTATCCGTATAAAAATATGATATACTAAATGGAAGAATTTTTAAATTGAGGGGTTATTTATTTATGCTTCCAAACGATGATATTGTATCTCATGAAAAACGAATAGAAGAACTAGAAAATAAAGTGCGGTTATATGAAGAGCTTGTGAATCAATTACCACATCATTTCACATACAAAAATCCACATATTGGTTTACAAATTAAGAAAACGAGAACGACTCATTCCATTCAAAACATACAAAAAGAGAATAAAAAGGCTGATTTTCAACTTACTTGCGATTCATTATTTTTATTTGAACAACTTGAAACATACTTTGTTCATATTTTTGATGCTTTTTCACATCATGTCACCTTTGTTGATAGTAAAGGAAATATAACTTTATGTAATCAAGCTGCAGCAGATGATTTTGGTGTAGTACGAAATGATATAATTGGAAAGCCAATTCAACAATTACTAAACTTGCCAGAAGAACAAATTAAAGCGATTGAAACATTAAGAACAGGAACAGAAATATATAATGAAGAAGTGTTAGACAAAAACTATGGTATTTTAAACAATCGAATTATTCGGGATTATAACGGAGAGATTTTTAGAGTTATTAGTGTCTTCCATTATTTAAACACAGAACGTGATGCAGAAAAATTTTCATTAGCAGGACGAATCGCAGCTGGGATTGCTCATGAAGTACGAAATCCCCTTACAACGGTACGTGGATACTTGCAATTTCTACAAGATAACGTTTCTCCATCCAATAAAGAATTGTTTAAAAGTCTACTCATTCCTGAACTAGATCGTGCAAATAGTATTATCACAAAATTTTTAGCCATTTCAAAAACGCGTGAATTTACTAGAGAACCTTTTCCCATCAATACGTTTTTACGCGAATATATTCAACAACTACTTGCTAGTGAAGTTTTTTTACACAACATTTCTATTGACTATGAATTTTCTACGGAATTAGATGGTGTACTTGTCAATATCGATCGTCATGAACTTGTGCAAGTTTTTTTAAATTTATTTCAAAATGCTATCGATGCTCGAGGCGAAAGACCTCTTTCCATTCAAATTTCTAGTTATCGCCTAGATAACTTTGTTCGGATTACTTTCACAGATAACGGAACTGGGGTTCCTCCAGCTATTCAAGAATATATCTTTGATCCATTCTTCTCAACAAAAGATTCAGGAACAGGACTGGGCTTGTCAGTAACGAAGAAAATTATTCAAAATCATAACGGTACATTAAAAGTTACTAGTAATCACAGTGGGACAACTTTTACAATATCTATCCCATCGTTGCCCAAAAGAGATAGTTAAAGTGTCGATAAACAAAAACAGTGGGGGCAGTTTTTAACTGCCCCCACTGTTTTTGTTTAACTCATCATTTTCCTAAAAAACTATACAAAATGAAACTTTAATCAGCGTTTTTTGCATCTCCTACTGCTTATTAACCCTAACTAATCAGCCTTTTGCTAGATAGAAATCTTTCAATCTCTTTAATTCCCCTTACTAAGTAGGTAAAACCCTTATTTTTTTTGAAATAGTAGTTTGTCCATCACGAATTTAGTTTTATTTTCATTTTATTATATTGAGACTATTTATTCTATAAAAGAAAGGAATGAAAAGATGAACAATAAAAATAGAGGGAAAGTATTCTTCGGTAACGATTGTTGCGAAGTCCGGGCTTGTAGTTTTATTAACATCTCTAAATCTGAACTTAAAGAATTTATTAAAACCCTTCAAGCTCTTGGACAAAATATTAAAGATATATTCCAAAATCCTTCTCAAAGTAATATTGATAAACTTATAGCTACCCTAGATAATCTACAAAAATCCCTCAAATGTTTAGACTTATCACCTGCACAAGAAAAAATCGGAACTTCTATTATTACTCACCTATTAACTATTCTAAAAACAAAACCTTTCTCGTGCGGAGCATTATACGTTGAACTGCAAAGCCTGCTTAATTTTTTACTGTATATCGCTAAGTTATTTAAAGTTAATTGCTGTACTATAGACAAACTTATTAAGCTGATTATAGAAATCCAAACCATTTTAGTTAAATATGGCTCTGGTTGCCTTGGTGGAGGTGCTACTGGGGCTACCGGCGCTACTGGACCTCAAGGACTTCGTGGCGTTACTGGTGCTACCGGCGCTACTGGACCTCAAGGACTTCGTGGGGCTACTGGACCATCGGGCAAACCACTCCCTGTAACTATAGCAGCAATAGGAAATTCTAATCCACAAACTATATCACCTGGAACGAACATCCAATTTAATCAAGTTTTCGAACTAAATAATCTCATTTTTAATGACACTTCAGATACTTTAACTATTTTAGAAACAGGAGTATACGATATTAGTTTCTCAGCATCTACAACCTTCCCGAGTTCTTCACCATTTGGATTCGGTATTTCATTCAACGGTCAACCACCTACTCGTAATTTTTCAACTAACGTTATCGGTAGTGCGGTTTCTTTCTCCACAATTGTTACTTTAACAGCTGGTACAACAATCTCTGTACAACCTACAGTAAATACTATTTCCATCCCTAACACTGGTGACACAACAGCTACACTATCAGTCTTCCGAATTTACTAATTTTAGTTTTCATTTTATTTTTGAACGACCAAGAATGTTTGATTTATAGTAATTTGTATTATTTTGATTGTATGTTAAATCTTTCTTTTAATAAAAAGGAGCACTTATTTTGGAGGATAAGTGCTCCTTCTTTACGTTTCTTTACTTCAAATTTACTCTAGCTTAATCCTCTTTTTGTATGATGAATAGTGAAGACAAAGACATGAAAGAGGGATGACAATGCGAATTATATCACTGACACGTTTTTGGTTTGTTCTTATGGTATGCATAATTTTATGTATAGGGTTTCTTTTAACTCTAAACTATTCAAATGTTTCAAAAGCAGAAAGAAAAACAATTCCATACGAACTTCTGTATACAAAACAAAACAACATCCCGTATTCCTCTTCCACACAAAATGAAAAAAAAGTTATAAAAGGAATGCTTATTACAGAAGCTTCTAGTTATGAAAACCTACTTCAAATCGCTGAAACGATTAAAGATCAATATAAAAATAAAGACGTTGATGAAATAACACTCTCTATCCATAATGAAAATACTGGAAGTTTCGAAGAGGAATTGCCATATGAACCTATTAGTAAGGGAATAATAACCGTCACGTATGATTCTCAATCCTTCGGTAGGACCAATGTTACGCTAAATAAATAAACTGAAGCTTTAATCCGTGGCGCTTTTCCCATCCCCACGGATTATTAAGTTAAACCCATCAAATTTTTATAGGCAGCTCGATTCTCACCTAACTTCTTTTCTGTTGCCACATTTTGAACCGAGATAATACCGCTCATTTCTCATAAAAAAGAGGCGAACTCGTTATTCGCCTCTTTTTTTACCAAAATGGAATCCACTCTTTCACTTTATCTATCCATTCATTTTGCTGTTCTTTTCTTTGTTGTTCCTCTTCTTTTCGTTTTTTCTCTTCTTCTTTCCTTCGTTTTTCTTCCTCAATCGTTTTTAATTGTTTTGTATAATCCGCCTCAGGTATTAGTGATAACTGAAATGCCTTTTGAGTTGGATTTCCATTCGCTTTCTTCATAATATCCCGGAACATTGTCGTTGTAATTTGGCTGCCTCCTGGCACATAATGCTCACTATCCGTTTTATCATACCCTACCCAAATCGCACCTACTAAATCCGGTGTGTATCCAACAAACCACGAATCCTTCGCACCAGTGCTTGGTCCATTTACAAGCTGGGTAGTCCCTGTCTTGCCTGCGGTATCGATATTATTAACTTTCGCTTTTTCACCTGTTCCCCTTTCAATAACACCTTTTAATAAGTATGTCATCTTTTGGGCAACTTTCTCGTTCGTCACACGAGTTTCTTTCTTATACCATTTTCCAATTGTTTCCCCTTCAGCATTTTGGATTTCTCTAATGGCATGAGCTTCTACTTGGACACCATCATTTGCAAGTGCGCTATACGCTTGAGCCATTACAAATGGTGAAGTCCCTACATGCATACCTCCTAAAGCAATCGGATACGTATGGTCTTCAGGCTCTAATGGAATACCAAACCGCTCTAAAGATTTCAATCCTTTATCTAATCCAATTTTCTCTAATAACCAAACTGCTGAAACATTATATGACTTTGCCACCGCTTCATACATCGTCACATTACCATGGAACGTATGATCACTATTTTGTGGTGCATATTCTTTAATATTAAACGGTTCATCTTTTAAGACATCGTATACTTCATATCCTTGTTCTAACGCTGGTACATACACTGCAAGAGGCTTTAACGTTGAACCTGGCTGTCTTTTTAATTGTGTTGCATGATTAAACTGCAAAAATTGATAAGGACCTCTGCCTCCAACTAAAGCCGGAACACCGCCAGTTTTTGGATTCATAAGGACCACTCCAGTTTGCATAAGCTGATCTGAGCCACTATCTTTAAAATAACTATCATTATTCACAACATCTTCAACCGCTTGTTGTTTTTTCGAGTCAAGTTCCGTATAAATACGATAGCCACCTGCTAAAATTTCATTTTGTGTTAATTCATACTTGTCCATCGCTTCTCTAACAATATAATCTACGTATTGAGAATATTTTCCCTTATATTTATCGTCAACACCACGTCGTAATACAAGACCTGATTCTTTCTCCTGATTATATTGTTCTTCAGAAATATATCCTTGCTCCTTCATTAAACCTAATACGACATTACGTCTTTCAATTGATTTATTAAAGTTTTTATACGGCGAATACGCAGATGGCGCTTTAATTAATCCTGCAATCGTTGCAGCTTCTGAAATCGTTAAGTCTTTTACTTCTTTATCAAAATAAGATTTAGCTGCTCTTTTTATCCCCCAAGCACCTTCACCAAAATAAATTTGATTCATATACATTTCAACAATTTCATCTTTCGTATAAGTACGTTCTATTTTTTTCGTTAGAAAGTATTCCTTTATTTTACGCGAGAATGTACGGTCTTGCGTTAAAAATACATTTTTCGCAAGTTGTTGTGTAATTGTACTACCACCTGCCACAACTTCACCGGCTGTAATGTTCTTAAATACAGCACTTATAATTCCACTATAGTAAATACCATGATGACTAAAAAATTCCTTATCTTCTACTGCAACAATTGCTTGAACCATAATATCAGGAATATCTTTCCTTTTGACCCCTTCTGTTTTAGAAGAAGCTAATTTAGTCGCAACTTCATTATTTGCATCATAAATTAAAGTCGGTTGTGGAACAGCTTGTTTTAATTCAGATATATCTTGAATGGAAATTATTATATTTACAACAATAAATAGAGTAGCAAGTAAACTTCCCAATACAATTAATGAATTGCGTAGTTTCTTCCTCTTATTGAACCACTCAAGCGTTTTTTTAAAGTGAGTGTTCTTCAATTTCATTGGTTCACTTCCTTCATTTGTTTACACTCTTCTTTTTAAAAGGAAGAATATACCTCCTTTTAAATTTATTATAATAACGTAGTCGTTCCTATAGTGTAAAGCTTTTCTTTCACATTCATACTTTTTGCAAGAAAAGGACATTCTACAAGTAAGATATTCATTGTTGAGTATTAATATTATTAATACAACAATGAGAGTTATGTTAAGTTTTTGTAAACTTTTCGATAAAATGTTTTAAAAAACGACAGTTTTTTGTTAGAATTGATTAGCCAATATATTTTACATATATTACTTTTGTGGGGGTAACAATAATGGTCTTTAAATCAAAAAAAGATAAATTTTCTGAAATGCTTATGAACGTTTCCGAAAATTTAAAAGAAGGCGCGCAGTTTTTCGTGGAGTATAAAATTAAAAATGCTAGCGATTTAAAAGAGTTTTCTATGCGCATGAAAGAGTATGAGTCAAAAGGTGACTCATTCATTCACGAAATCATTATGGAGCTAAACAAAGCGTTTATTACTCCTATTGAACGTGAAGACATCCTACAACTTGCAATGAGTATGGATGATGTATTAGACGGATTAGATCACAGTGCTGGTCTATTCGAAATGTATTCTATTACAGAAGCTGATGAATACATGATTAAATTCGTTGAAGCAATTAATCAATGTGCGATTGAGATTGCAAATTCTGTTGAACTACTTTCTAAAAAGAAATTAGTCGATATTCGTACAAATGCGATCAAGATTAAGGATTACGAGTCACAATGTGATGATATTCGCCGTCATGCGATTAAGCACTTATTCTCTCGTGAGAAAGATCCGATTAAGATTATTCAATTTAAAGAGATTTACGAAGAGCTTGAAGAAGTAGCTGATAGCTGTCAAAGCGTTGCAAACGTATTAGAAACAATCATTATGAAGAACGCGTAAGGAGTTTGATCATGGATACACTCTTGATACTGACCGTTTTAGTAGTCATTTGCGCTTTAGCTTTTGACTTTATCAATGGATTTCACGATACAGCAAACGCTATTGCAACGGCTGTTTCAACGAAAGCTCTAAAGCCTAGACATGCAATTGTTATGGCAGCTATTATGAACTTTTTAGGTGCGATGACATTTACAGGTGTAGCAAAAACGATTACAAAAGATATTGTTGACCCGTTTGCTTTGCAAAATGGTTCTCTTGTAATTTTAGCTGCTTTGCTTGCGGCAATAGTCTGGAATTTGATCACTTGGTACTATGGCATTCCAAGTAGTTCTTCGCATGCAATCATTGGCGCAATCGCTGGTGCAGCAATTGCTGCTGCTGGTATTAGCGCATTAAACTATAAAGGGTTTATAAAAATTCTTGAAGCTTTAATCATTTCACCGATCATCGCTTTTGTTATTGGTTACATCGTATATAGTATTTTTAAAGTGGTATTTAAAAACTTTAACTTAACGAAAACGAACAAGAACTTCCGTATATTCCAGATTTTCACCGCTGCATTACAAGCTTATACGCACGGTACGAATGATGCACAAAAAGCAATGGGAATCATTACGATGGCTCTTATGGCCAATAACTATCATACTTCTGGCGATATCCCTTTCTGGGTACAATTATCTTGTGCAATCGCAATGGGTCTTGGTACTTCTGTCGGTGGTTGGAAAATTATTAAAACTGTCGGTGGACAAATTATGAAAATTCGTCCTGTAAATGGTGTAGCTGCCGATTTATCATCATCACTTGTTATTTTCGGCGCAACATTTATTCACTTACCGGTTAGTACGACGCACGTTATCTCTTCTTCTATTTTAGGAGTTGGTGCTTCACATCGCGTGAAAGGTGTAAAATGGGGAACTGCAAAACGCATGTTAATTACATGGGTTATTACACTTCCTATTTCAGCTTCTTTAGCTGCATTATTTTACTACTTATTACACTTAATCTTTTAATCAAAAGTCGTCTTCCTTATTTTTCTAGGAAGACGACTTTTTTGTGAACAAGCCTATTTCTTATTAAAAAGCGTGTATAATGATTGATGGATAAGTTATATAGAGGAGTTGGCAATTTTGGAATACATCATGTTACTTTTCATCGGATTAATCGCCGGGACAGTCGGGAGCCTAGTCGGACTTGGAGGCGGAATTATTATCGTTCCGTTATTAATTGGATTACACAGTTTATCACCACAACTCGCAGTAGGAACTTCTATGGTAACAGTCGTTTTTACAGGGCTGGCTTCTACCCTTACTTATATGAAACATAAACGGGTAGATTACAAAAGTGGACTTATTTTATTTATCGGGAGTGGCCCTGGTGGTATTATCGGATCATGGGCAAACAAATTTTTAAACCAAGATACATTTTCTTTATACTTTGGGATTTTTCTTATATTCGTCTCCATTCTTCTTATACTACGAGACAAATTGAAACCTCTTTCCCTATCAAATATGACTGTAATTAAGCGATCTTTTACAGATAACGAAGGAAATACTGTAGACTATCAATTTCCACCATTTCTCGCTATCTTTATTGCCTTTATAGTTGGATTTATATCCGGATTATTTGGAATCGGTGGTGGTGCCTTACTTGTGCCAGCGATGATGCTCCTTTTTGCGTTCCCAGCACATATTGCTGTAGCAACTTCAATGTTTATCGTATTTCTCTCAGCAATTGTAAGTTCTTTAACTCACATCTCTCTAGGAAATGTCAGCTGGGCTTATGCATTAATTCTTATTCCTGGTGCATGGATTGGCGGAAAAATCGGGGCTTATATTAACACAAAATTAAGCGGTAATGCAGTAATTAATTTATTACGTATCACATTAATTATTCTTGGAACTAGATTAATCATTACTTCATTTTTATAACGCGTTCTTTCTAGAATGCGTTTTTTCTTATACACATGAATATAAAAAGGCTCCTAGGAGAACAAATAAAACTAAACAAACACTTAATAGCATAAAATTTGAAATATGTAATTTCTTCAAGTAGATCACTCCTATAGCTATGACTGTTATCTTTATGATAGCGAAAAAACAGTTATCTTACAGTTACAAAGCGCTAACAATGCAAAATCATTTATTACAAATTTTATCCTTATATTTCATTTCTTTGTATAATCTATCGATTCAATAAAAAAAGATGTCATATTGACATCTTTTTAGTGAAGAAGTGACCATCCCATAAAGTCTTCATGTACCTGGCACGCCCTCTTATCGTTTCGATCATATAATTCAGCATAACTATCTGTTTCTTCATCATAAGCCATCGTATAAATAATTTGGCCGTCTATTTCAACGGATAAAACGACTCCACCTTTCATCTCTTCCACATGAATGATAGCATTTGCCGGAATTCTCATATCCGTCATCTTCATCGCATCTAACAATATACTAAACCCCCTACAGCGTATTCATTGCTAGTACTATTACACACTAAATAGTATACTACTGTAATAGCATACATTTCGTCAATGAAATTGCTGTTTAAAGAGCATATTGTCTTTATACATATACGCTAAAATATAAGAAATAGAAATGTTTTAATGGGGGGCTAACATTGATTCTACATAAGGGAGATGTATTATTCCGTCAAGGTGAGGACGGTCCATTATATTTTATAAAAACAGGTTTATTAAAAGTTATTCGGTTAGAAGAAGACGGAACACCATTTTTATTTAATATTATCGTTCCTGGTGAAACGATACCTCACCATTCTTTAATTTCACCGAAGGAATATCACGGTACAGCTATCGCTTTAATGAAAACAGAAGTGGAGCCTATAATTAGCAATGAATGGTACGACAAACTTCAGGCAAATCCTGCATCATATGAAAATATCGCTATACAATTACAATCGAAGTTAAGAATGATGCAACAGCGTATCGATCAATTGACAACTGTCTCTCCTAAAGAGCGCCTTCATCGTTTACAAGAGTGGTTCACCTTTTATTTAGGTGACATCCCTATTTATGAAATATTAACACAAACTGAAATTGGTCAGCTCATAGGTGTACGCCGCGAAACAGTAAATCGCTTACTTAGAGAACAAGCAAAAAACGAGGTAAAATAATACCTCGTTTTTCGCTTGGCAACGTTAACCTATTGTAAGCTTGCTGCGGGACCGAAAAATTCATAATGAATGTTCTCTTGTTTAACACCCAAATCAATTAATGCAGCATTTATATGTTTCATAAATGGTACTGGACCGCAGAAATAAAATTCTGCATCAGTCGTTGGAATAATAGTTTGTAACCATTCACGTTCAATGAATCCTTCTTGATCAAAATTCTTCATTTCCACATCTTGCTCTGTCGGTGAAGAATAGCAAGTATATGCTTTAACTTGTTCATACTCTTTTTCTACTGTCTCAACATGCTCTTTCATCGCATGTGTATTACTATTTATCGCCGCATGAACAAAGCATACATTACGCTTTGATTCTTGTTCAATTAACGTATTTAACATACTCATCATCGGTGTAATACCTACTCCACCACTAATTAGTACAACAGGTAATGTTGACTCCATATTTAATACGAAATCTCCCGCTGGTGCACTTACTGGTAAGACATCCCCTTCCCCTACATGATCATGTAAGTAATTAGATACTTTACCATCTGGTGTATCTACACCTTTTTCTTTCTTTACACTAATACGATAATATTCTTTTCCTGGAGCATCAGACAAGCTATATTGACGATTATGTGTATATGTCTCACCTTTAATATTTATTTGAATCGTTACATATTGTCCTGGGATGAATGAAGAAACTTTCCCGCCATCTTCAGGTTTTAAATAAAATGATGTAATAACGTCGCTTTCCTTCACTTTTTTAACAATCACAAAGTTGCGGAAATCTTTCCATCCACCTTCTTTATGTGCAGCTTCTTCATACATACCCGCTTCAATGCTAATGAATGCATCAGCAATGACGCCATACGCTTCTCCCCATGCATTTAAAACTTCATCAGGTGCGCCTGCGACCTCTTTAATCGCTCGTAGTAAGCATGTACCTACTATTGGATAATGCTCTGCTTTAATACCTAAACTTCTATGCTTATGACCGATTTGTTTTACAACTGGAATAATAGCTTCTAAATTATCAATGTACATTGCAGCTGCATAAACAGCATTTGCTAATGCTTGTTGTTGTCTTCCTTTTTTCTGGTTCGTATGGTTGAAAATATTCAATAACTCCGGATGTTCCGAAAATAAAATTTGATAAAATCTCGTTGTAATCTCAACGCCTTTTTCTTGTAATAACGGTACTGTTGACTTTACGATTTCAATTGTTTTTGCACTTAACATTGTATCCCACTCCTCTATTTCCTTAACTGTTTTTAGTTTAACTGAATTGTATAATTCATATTGTGATTTTAATCACTATTAACATGGTGTTTTTGTGAAAAATATATGAACAATGCACATATTAAGTAAATTTTAATTAGCCATCATTAATAGTGCTCAAAAAAAAGCTAACTAGAATTCTAGCTAGCCTACTACTTCGTTTGTATTGCTTGTTCAATTACTTGTATATTCTGCCCATCTCCAAACTCGGTATACCCCCATACATTCGTCTCACCTTTATATTTATTTACAAGTATATCCAAGTCATGATATATGCGATGAGCATAGATTACATACTCCATATTCTGAAGCTCCACACCTTTTTTTACAATTTCATAACTTCTATTCACATCGCGTTTTATTTTTTCATTTTTTATTTCTTTATGTATATTTTTTAAAGAGGCTTCTTGCTCTTGAAACCATTGTTTAAAATGTTTCCAATCCCCATCTGTATATTTCTCTGCCTTGCCATAATTCAAGAAATTATTATAACTTTCATGTGTCGTACGAACAAAATCGAGTGTCTTCTTCTTCTCTTGCACCTCTTCTATTTGTGCTACTGTATTTACTCCAGCAGACTTATTCGCATAATATAATAGTACTTTCATAAGACTATAGCTCGCTATTGCCATCACAGTAATAGTCACCAATACACTTAACAATTTCTTCATATACAGAACCCCTTTTCTACTATGAATATTACAATGTACTGTTACACTTGTAACATTCTCTCGTAGAAATGTAATTCCTGTTTAAATCCTCCTTTTCATTTCGACACTATTTTTCTACAAACTTCTCCTTGGTAAATGCTCTTGTAAAACAACATAACCTTCATAAGCTGTATAACCGAGTATAGCCATTAATCCGATATAACAAGCAAATACTGTCCATTTCGTTTTCCTATCGACTTTATAATAATTTTCTTGTTGTTCCTTTTCTGTTTCCCATTCATTTAATTTTCTTTCTGACATTTCAAATGCTTCTCTTATATGAATTGTATGCATTTCTTTTTCATCTTCATATGGGACATAATCAAGTGGCTCAAATTTTGGTAAAAGGTACTCTAGCACTTCAATCTTTTGAAGTTCTCCTGTTTTTAATTCTTTTTCACGTTCTCTTTGTCTTAATACATTCATTTCATGGTGAATCATATAAATCGTTCGATGCACCGCACCAGTTTCTTTTAATTCCTCTTCAAGCCTAGCAACATATTCTTTCATTCCATCGATTTTATATCCTAATTCCTTAATCGGTTCCTCTCTCTTTATTACTCTATACAATTCCATACAACCGATAATAACAATAAATCCTCCTAAAATACTCTTGAAGTAAATAGAATAGCCGAGTAGTATAACTAGCCCTGCTCCCCAAATTTTCGTGCTTACAACTGAAATTATTCGTCCACCATCTAACGGAGAAACTGGAATTAAGTTAAAGAAATTAATCATACTTCCAAGTAAAATAATAAGCGCCCAAAACGGCTCTTTCGTGATTATATACAGTGGGATCGCGGGTAAAAATGAAAGCAATCCGAAAAGAGGTCCCATATATGCAATGTAAGCTTCATCTTTTGCATTTTTCGGCATCTCTTTCATCCCAATAAGAGCTCCCATAAATGGTATGAAGATTGCTGGCGATGTTGGTATACCTTTCTTTCTCGCTGCCCATAAATGCCCCATCTCATGTACAAACAATAAATATACGAGTGCTACCCCAAACTTCCAACCATATATGACTGCGTATGCACCAAGCGATAAAAACATACTAAATACTGTTGAAAATTTTGCTAACTTAAAAATTGCAAATACCCATTTTAACTTAGATAGTAAAAATAACCCTATTGCAACGATAACTCCCCATAATCCTTTTTTATTATTTTTCATATTCCTCTCCTTTATCTCGCTTTATTGAGCCATATACACTCATCAAAACTTATTCTTTTTCTCTATTATGACATATTTTTTTCTATTGTTAGAAATAATGTTTATTTCATCCATTTTTAGCCAAAAATAAAAATAAAAGGAGGTAAATACAAATGAAATTACAATCTCTTATGATAGGCGCTCTATCGTTTTTAGCTTCAACTCTTATTTTTTATACCGTCAGCTACGTATTATTATTAGATTGGTTGCCAAATCACTTATTTATAGCCCTTATTATTCTTTCTGCTCTTATGATTTCCTTTCTAATCACACGAAAATCAATGAATGAGCCATCTGCAAAAGCAAAATAATAGAGGGGATCTTTCCCCTCTATTATCATTTCCATATAGACTTTATGATTCTTACTGCCCGCTATTTACGGGCAGTAAGAATCCCACCTCAAAATTCGGCTGGAGCAAAGAATTTAGGTAGGATTCGTGCTAATAATCAGCGGGGGATGCCCCCACTGATTAAAATTTCACTTTATCTTTGTAAATTCATTTTTTCACCATACTCTTTAACAATTTGAATAATGTTTTGAAATGCTCCTACTTTTTCTTTCTTACTATTTAATATTTGTAAATCGTGATTATCATAATAGGTTTCTAGTGATTTTAATTGTGATTCTGAAGCATCTTTTATCGGAACAGTAACATTCAACTCATACTGTTTATACCCTTCCTTTACTTTTTCAGCTGAAATTATTTCACTCTCTTTTGCGCCAATTAATTTTTGAACCTTTTCCGGGAAAATTAATTGCAAATAATATTCTTGTTCCTTCGCTAACTTATTATATAGTGATTGTGAAATCGTATAACGTACTGTGTAATTCATTTTTTGATCACCCGCTTTAATATGAAACGCGGTAATCTGCAAATCTTTTTTCGTTATTTCCGTTAAAGGCCCTACCTGCATCTCATCTTCTTTTTGTTCTGGAATCTTTGGAAATATAGCCAAAAGTTTTTCCGTATCTTTTTCGTTCAGCATATACATAGCTTTTTTATATTGCACCCATCCCCGTCGGTCTTCTCCTCTTAACCATGCATAATACGTTTCTATTTTCCCCTCTCTACTAATTTGTATTTCATATTCTGGTTTACCAAAGCTACCTGTTACTTCTTGTTTTTCTGCTTTGCTTATAATATCCACCACTAACTCCGCATCCATTTTCTTTAATTTTTTTTCTTCTGTACCTTTTTGTATAACAGTTATTTGTAATGGTTCTTTCACTTCATTCACTGTCTCCTCTACTTGTTTCGATTCTTTCTTTTGCTCTGCTTGACCACACGACGCGAGTAAAATAACACATAAAACCATTAAATATTTCCCTTTCAAATCGATTCTCCTTTTCCAATAAGAAATTCTTATAATCCTCATACATAAAACAAAAACGTTACATTATATAGAATGAGCTATACTATACAATGAAGGGAGGATTTTACAATGTCCATTAATTTTCATGATGCAAATAATAAGTATACGTATGCAAGTCGTAACGCACATATTTCATGGCAGGAAACAATAAACAATATTGTAGATGTACAAAACAAACAAATAATTGATATAGGTTGTGGTGGAGGCATTTATACGAAAAAACTTGCTCTTATGGGAGCCAAAAGTGTTGTTGGGCTTGATTTTTCAAAAGAAATATTACAAGCTGCAAAAGAAAATTGTAACGGCTTCCCAAACATTTCATTCATTCACGGTGATGCACATAATATCTCATTCCCTAATGAAACATTCGACCTTGTCATTTCTCGTGCAGTCATTCATCATTTGTATGATATTCCCACATTTATACGAGAGGCTTCTCGCATATTAAAAAAAGACGGTCTACTTATTTTACAAGACCGGACCATTGAAGATTGTATAATCCCAGGAAGTCCTGAACACCTTCGTGGATATTTTTTCTCTGTCTTTCCAAAACTCATTGAAACAGAAGCAAAAAGAAGACCAAAAACCACTACTATTCAGCAAGAATTACAACAATATTCTCTTCAAGCGTTCCCCATACAAACACAATGGGAAGTACGAAAAGTACATGATTCTGTAGAGGCTTTGCTACAAGATTTATCTCCTCGAACAGGCCGATCCATTCTATATGAACTAACAGATCATGAACTTTCTCAACTTCTAAATCATATCCAAACGGCATTACAAAACGTCTCTCCTATCATCGAAAGAGATCGTTGGACAATTTGGAGCGCGAAAAAATTGTAAGGAAGGAAGCCTCACAAAGTAATGTGAGGCTTCCTTCTTTCATAATCTAATTTTGCAACACTCTTGATATCCTCCACTCCTGGCCTGTGCACTTCCACACTTCGGACATACTAAATATCTAGACTGATTTGTCAACAAACTACCTTTTTGAAAGAGTAAAACTTCTGCTTGTTTAAACGAACGCGAATAATATAACCACATAAAACCAATTATAGCAATAATGCCAAATAATACTCCCATCGCAAGCATTTCAGTCACCTCTTTTGGTTTGTTCTTTCCAGCAAGTGGATTGTTGTATTATTCTCTGCAAATTCAAATAATTCCTTCCTTACTCCTATAAATATCGATTTTCTCCATAAACTTTACAATTCTCTATAATGTTTTACAGCATTTTTACAAATAGTATTAACCCTTATATTCTCAGCTATATTTCTACAGGAAAGTATATTTCCCAAAAAATATGTTGACTTTCTAAAAAAAACGTGTGAAAATACTGTCAGAATACTTGAATTAAAATTCATTGACGAGAACGAGTACGTTATAGGACTGTTCCCCAGAGAGTTGGCGATTTGCTGAAAGCCAACGTTCAGTGCTTAACCGAAAATCATCTCCGAGAAGTAGAACCGAATGCTAAAGTAAGTTCTTACCGGATGTCCCCCGTTACAAGGAACACGTATCATGTTGTACGTTGCAGAGCCGTATACATATAGATTTATTTCTACATGTATAAATTAGGGTGGTATCGCGGGTAAATATAACTCGTCCCTTTCTTTAGGGACGAGTTTTTTGTGTTCTTACAATGAATTTACAAAAAAGGAGGAAAAACAATGAACACTGTATCAAAAAAACATGTTTTTTTCACAGGCCTTATGCTATTTTCTTTATTTTTTGGGGCAGGAAATTTAATTTTCCCTCCAATGCTTGGACAAAATGCTGGTGAAAACTTTTGGCCAGCAATGATTGGTTTTTTACTAACAGGAGTCGGCTTACCACTACTTACTGTTATCGCTATTTCTCTATCAGGAAATGGAATGCAACAACTTGCAAGTCATGTTCACCCATTATTCGGAATATTCTTTACGGTAGTTGTATACATTGCAATCGGTCCATCTATGGGCATCCCACGTGTTGCTAATGTCGCTTATGAAATGGGGGTTAGTTCTTTCTTACCAGAAACTATTCGCTCTAGCAGCCTAGTGCTATTTTTATACACAGTCATCTTCTTTTCTATCGTATTTTGGCTTAGTTTAAACCCTTCTAAGCTCGTCGATCGTATCGGAAGTGTATTAACACCTATTTTATTACTCTCTATTTTTTTATTATTCGTTAAGAGTGTATTTACACCCCTCGGGCAATCTGGACCAGCCATGCAAGAGTATCAAACTTCTCCAATTTTCAAAGGTTTTATGGAAGGATACTTAACGATGGATACCATTTCAGCACTTGCATTTGGGATTATCGTTGTAAATGCAATTCGCTCAAAAGGTGTGAGTGATCGTAAATCAATTGCCATCGCTACAGCAAAAGCAGGACTTATTGCCGCTACTGGTCTCGTACTTGTATATGGTGCACTTGGCTGGCTCGGTACAACTAGTGTCTCTCTCGGATACGCAAAAAATGGAGGACAGCTACTTACCGTTATCGTACAACAATTATTCGGTCCATATGGTCTAATTCTGTTATCTCTTATCGTTACACTTGCTTGCTTAACAACATGCGTTGGACTTGTATCTGCGTGCAGTCAATACTTCTCAACATTATTGACAAAATTTTCATACAAAATGTTAGCAAGTGTCATTTGCTTGTTAGGATTATTAGTTGCCAACTTAGGTTTAACAAAAATTATCGCCATCTCTGTTCCTATTTTACTTGTTGTATATCCAGTTGCAATTGTACTCGTGTTATTATCATTACTTCATAAATATTTCGGTGGCTATCGATCTGTTTATGTATGTGCTTTAATCGGAACAGCAGTTGTTAGCGTTTTTGACGGATTAAAACAAGGGAATATTCCTGTTTCATTTATCACATCTTATTTTGAGTTTATTCCATTATATAATGAAGGAATTGGCTGGTTAGTACCAGCGTTAGTTGGGGCTATTATCGGTTTTGCTATCGCAAAATTAAGTGGTGCAAAAACAGTACCATTAACGGAGCATTCACCTGAATCAAAAGTATCATAAAAAAACTCCCATTTCGGGAGTTTTTTACATTTGATAAGAAGTATGATTAAAGCTACTTACTTTATAAGCTTTCGTATAGTAATCAATATTCGTATCCACTGTTTCTACTTTTACAACATCATAGCAATCTTCTTGTTTTACTAGAAATAAATAATATTCTTCTGTAGCCTCAATAATTGCAATACGATCTGTTTCAATATCATATTGTTCACAAAGTGCTTGCAACGCATTCACATAGTTGCCTAATTTTTTCGTTTCATCCATTCCAAATATCGTTTGAACTAACATACACTCTCTCCCCTTTGTATGTACTGTTAACACCTTAATGATAACGCTTACATAAATAACCGTCAATAAAAAGCTTTGACCATATATAGTCAAAGCTTCCTTCTTATTTCGTCAATTGGTGTCTAAACGCATAAATAACCGCCTGTGTCCGGTCACTTACATTTAGCTTATTTAATATATTACTCACATGTGTCTTTACTGTTTTAAGGGCAATAAACAACTCATCTGCAATCTCTTGATTACTTTTCCCCTCTGCAATTAATAACAAAATTTCAGACTCTCTTTCTGTTAACTCCTCATGCAAAGGTTGTTCTTTCTTCTGACGCATACGAGACATCATTTTTCCAGTAACTTTCGGCTCTAATACCGTTTCCCCATCATAAGTAGCTCTTACAGCATCTGCAATATCACTCGCTCTTGATGTTTTTAATAAATAACTTGTCGCCCCCGCCTCAATAACAGGATATAACTTTTCATCATCTAAAAAGCTCGTGACAACTACAATTTTCGCTTCTGGCCATTCTTGAATAATAGCACGTGTCGCTTCAACCCCATCCATCTCATCCATAACAAGGTCCATTAAAATAATATCCGGTCTTAATTGCAAAGCTAACTCTGAACCTTTTCTTCCATTTTCAGCTTCTCCAACTACTTCAATATCTGGCTGCGTTGATAAATATGCTGATACACCCATTCGAACCATTTCATGATCATCAACTAGTAATACTTTTATCATGATTCTCCCCCTCTCTCAATCATAATAGGTACTTTCACTTCTATTTGCGTACCTTTATTCGGAAAACTAAGAACTTTTAATGTACCACCAATTTCATGAACTCGCTCTTGCATTGACCTTAAACCGTATGAACCAGCCTTATTAACACCAACTTTAAACCCAACACCGTCATCAATAATTTTCAAAATCGCATATTGATCAATTTTCCGAAGGCGTACTTCGGTTTTCTTTGCCTTCGCATGCCGTAAAGTATTAGACAGCGCCTCTTGTACAATACGGAATAAATGATCCTCTACACCTTTTTTTAATTGAATCGGTTCAATTAACCATTCAATTTTCATATGTTGCTTTCTAGACAGTTCTGTTAATAATTCTTCTATACCCTCTGTTAGTTTCTTACCTTCTAACTGCACTGGGCGTAAATGAAGGAGCAATGCTCTCATTTCTGATTGTGCATTTACAACCATATTCTCAACAAGCTGCAACTGTTTTTTCGTCGTGTCTGGAATTTCAGCTGCTTGCTCATTAATGGCTGACATCATCATCGACATTGCAAAAAGCTGCTGACTTACAGAATCATGTAGCTCTCTCGCTAATCGATGCCTTTCTTGAGAAATCGCTTCTTGTCTCATCTCTTCATTCCAATGGGCTCGTTCATTCGTTACTTTTTGAAATAGCCCAGCTTGCTCCTCTAAGCGACGAGCAAGACCAATTACTTTTCGTTCCACTTCATGAAATTCATCGTCCGCAGTAAATGAAACATCACTCGGAAAATTCCCTCGCTCTACTTCAAATAGAAAAGTATTTAATCCTTGTATACGCTGTTCTATATAATAACCGATTGCATATCCTACAATTCCTCCGATAAGAAGACTCGTACTCATAATAAACAAGCCAATTGGAACAGAAGCAATGGATTCTTTCCAGAGTAAATCATAAACTTGTTGCTCGCTTTTCCATACATATACAATTGTACAAATAAGTGCGATACTCACAGAGGACAACATAGAATAACGAATATACATCCACGAAATATTCCTTTGTTTTTTCATTATACTTTCCTCACTTCCGTATCGCCTACGACAAGCGAAGAAATAATTTTAATACGACGAGGGGCTTCTTTATACTGTTCTGTTCTAAACGTAACATTACGGTTAAATCCAGTTTCTTCGTGTCCTGGCAGGAGCACTCGCCCAACAATAACAGAATGATTTAAAGACAATTCAATATCATATGGTACATATAAGCGAATATTACCAATGACGCCCCGAATCACAATAACCGTTTCTCCCTCTGGAATCATAGCAGTTGTTAAATCAATCTCGACGTCACAAGCACCATATTGGACGTTAATATCCTCTATTTCATAAATATGATCCATCATTCGTACATTACCTACAAACATATTTTTTATATACGGTTCTGTACGATATATTTGTTTTTCTTCATTTATATATCCCTTTTCTTTAATTTCAACTTTCATTGCTTTTTGCCGATGTCCTTGTTGAATAAGTTGATAACCAATTAAAGCTAAACAAGCAAACACAACAAGTACGAATGCCGCTGATGAAAATAAGAAGAATAAGAAGACAATACCACCGACAAATAAAAATACATTCCCTCTTACATAACGGTTCTTCTTTCGATAATGTCTTCCAAACATAATCATAATAAATGCAAATATTAGACCACCTGGTTCAAAATGTCCAAGTATCATATCAAGAAAAAGACCGAATCCAAATATGATGAGGAGCATCCCCATAAATTGTGTTTTTGAAAATTGCTTCTTCATTTCAGCTCCCCCCTCCTTGTCACATATACATAGAAGAAAAGGCATTGCTTTCCAACACCTTTTCTCCTATCACTATATCATAAGCCTGTTTTATTATATACTACAATTATTTTGTTACTTCTTTCGTTAACGATACTTCATTTTTCTCTTTCATTTCACTCTCTAGTTTTGCAATTTTCATATCAAATGTATCACGCTCATGCTCTTCATTTATACGAAGCTCTATGTCACGAATGTGATCTTCAATTTCTTCGAATCGTAAGAACGGATTATTTTCATCCATTTTATGCATAGCAGTATTCATACGGCGGTTTGCATGCGCCATATTTTCACGTGCCATTAATTCCATACGCTTTGCGTTCATTTCTTTTAATTTATTTTTCATTTCTGAAAGACGACGTTCTAACTCATCAATTTGCTCTACAACACCAGCATACATTTCTTCTAAGCGAGTTACTTGCCCTTCATAATACGCTACTTCTTCTAATGCACGTTCATGCAATTGCAATTCGCCTGCTTCTTGTGCGATGATAGCTTGCTTTGATCTTTTATTAACGAAATAACGTGCTTGCTCAAGCTCACGAGCGAAGTTAGATTTTAATGTTTTATGACGCTGAATTAACTTCTCAATTTTTGTTATTTCACGCTCACTATCTCGTAAATATTGGTTTAACATAGCAATTGGATTTTTTCTTTCTTTCTCATCTAACACATTATGAAAATCAGCTAAAATTGCATCGCGTACACGTCCGAATAAAGATTGTTTCATTATAATCTTCCTCTCTTCTACTTAATAATTTGATTTATTTTATATTAGTTTTTCATTAACTTGTTCCACTCATCTTCAAAGTTGCTATATGTTTTAGCACTTTCTGGAGCAGAATCAACAACTACATTTTTTCCTTTTTTCCACTCACGGTATCCGTAGTATAAAACTACTAATGCTGCGATACCGATTAATGCTGGGGAATGAGAAAGTGCAATGGACAAACCGATTAAACCAACAATACCCCAAGCTAACTTTCCAAAGAATGATTTAGCTCGCACAAATGATTTATAGCTCCAGTACACAACTCCTGCTCCAATGGCGAATCCTACAATACCAGCAAGACTACCAAGAGCAATTAAAGCCAAAATACCGGCTGCGATAAACGCTAGAAATTGTTTCATCTTGTGCTTGCCTCCCTTCGATTTGATACTCTTATCTTAACTATTTTTTCATTTTTTCATAACGAGCTTAAGAACTGTTTTCGACTCAGACTTAAGACCGAGTTGAATTCAGCCTTTTGCAAAACGAACATGTATGCGATGCGTATAGATACAGAAAAATTCTTATTCAATAACGGATGAAAATCTCAACTTGCGAGTCCAAAAAATTAGCAATACATACAAACGTTTATTAAATTACATTAAATATATTATTAAGAAAATTATGTTAAAATAAATCAGAAGGCTACATTTAAATTAAAGGGGATATATCATGAATTTACACATTACGAAAGAAATCAATACCACCGCTAAAAACTATATAAACAATCAGCTTTATGAATATAATTTAAAGCACTTTCCATCTGATTTAAGAGACAGATACTTAGAGATTCATTTATTTCTTAAAGATGAAAATGGTAAAATATGCGGGGGAATATTAGGTGAAGTCTGTTGGAATTGGTTAGAGATTCACTCTTTTATCATCGATGAAGATATACGTGCATTAGGGTATGGAACTAAACTGTTATTAGAAGTAGAAAAAATCGCTTTAGAAAGAAATTGTGATTTTATAAAAGTTGACACTTTAAGCTTTCAAGCATTAGATTTCTATAAAAAATATGGTTATAAAGAGTATGGTATCCTCGATAACGTAGGAAGAGATTATAAACACTACTATTTGAAAAAGGATTTATAAATAATAAAAAACGCTCAGAGAATGTTCTCCGAGCGTTTTCAACTGCTAATAATAAATGTCTCTTTATGTTATGCAGTTTTATGATACTCTTTTTTTTCCGCCACTTTAGAAAATCTCGGGAAACCAATTAATATAGAAATGATTCCACATACTCCAACTAAAATTGGATAAAATGCATATGGTAACAATTCGACCGGAGATAACGCAGCAAATCCTGCCGCTGTTAACATTTGAGCACCATACGGGATTAACCCCTGTACACAGCAAGAGAAAAGATCCAGTACACTCGCTGATTTACGGGGATCAATTTCATACTGATCCGCAATATTTTTCGCAAGCGGACCTGTAAAAATGATAGAGATTGTATTGTTTGCTGTACACACATTCGTCATACTCACTAAGCCAGCAATACCAAACTCCGCTCCTTTTTTCGAATGAATATTACGTGTTAAAAGATTCATTAAATATTGAATGCCACCATTATACTGGATAAGTTCAACCATACCACCGATTAAAATGGCAAGTAACACTAACTCCATCATACCGCCCATTCCAGTCGTTACACTTTTAAAGAAACTCTCTAACGTATAACTTCCATCTATAAGACCGATAACACCAGATAGTACCGTTCCACCGGTTAATACAATAAGTACATTCCAGCCAAGTAGCGCTGTAACAAGTACACCTGCATATGGTAAAATCTTCACCCAATCAAATGTATGAGCTTTAATTTCTGTATCATTACCTAAAGTAATCATTACTAATATTACAATTGTAATGATTGCAGCTGGCAATACAATTAAAAAATTCGTTTTAAACTTATCTTTCATTTCTGTTCCTTGCGAACGAACAGCAGCAATTGTCGTATCAGAAATAAATGATAAATTATCGCCAAACATCGCTCCGCCCACAACAGTAGCCATCGTAAGTGCAATTGAGATATCTGTTTGCCCACTAATACCTACAGCAATCGGTGCTAATGCAGCAATTGTTCCCATTGAAGTTCCCATCGCTAATGAAATAAATGCCCCTATAACAAAAATTCCAGCAACGATAAATCCTTGGGGTAAAATAGATAACGCTAAGTTAACAGTGGAATCAACTCCGCCCATTCCTTTTGCTGTTTCAGAAAACGCCCCTGCAAGTACAAAAATCAGAACCATGATCATAATATCAGGGTTTCCTGCCCCTTTAGCAAATCGTTCTACTTTCACATTAAAGCTTTCCTTACGATTCATCACTAAAGCAATTCCTACAGCAATTGAAATTGCTACAAGTATCGGCAATTTATAGAAATCACCTGTAATAATTCCAGAACCAATAAATAGCGCCAAAAATATTCCAAGTGGTAATAACGCTAAACCATTTCCTCTCGTTTCTTTCAAAGTATCATCTCTCCCTAGTTTTCAACCTTTTCTAATGAACAACAAAAGACCTCTTCCGATGAGAAGAGGTCTTATACATCTATAAGAAACACTCTTCTCATCTTTCAAGCACATGCTTGCTGGATTTGGCACAGCACTCTGAAATCGAGTCCGCTGCCGAGGCATCGTAGGGCCAGTCCCTCCGCCTCTCTTTATAAGAAGGTTTCATATTTATTTTTTAATAATAATTTCTTTCCTAACTTTACTCGCTTACAAAACAAAAGTCAATTATTTTTTGTATAGATTTTTTTGGTAATTATACAAAAATATGAATAAACCAATCATTTTAACTTTTCGATTTCTTTATCCAATATTGAGATCCAATAAAATTTTCTATTTTTTATCGTCGCGATAATCCATTTTGTTGTATTCCATGCTAACTCATATTCTTCTTTTGTAACATCACCAATTTTATAGGCATCCTCTAACTCGTCTTCATCCAGTACATAGATCTCACCGTTCGGTAACAATACTACATCTAAATATAAATCATCAAAATAAGGTAAACCACGCTCGTCTATTTTATATTCTTTCGTCACGTCGATATAATATTGTACTAATTGTTTTTGATTGTCTAACATAGCTGTAATTGCAAAGTTTTTCCCGTTTATAAAATATTGCATCCATGTATACCCATCACCTGCAATGCAAAGCTGTTTACCATTGTATTCTTTATGACTAGGTTCTCTCACTTTTTTTATGTCCAGTATTCCTAACATTCCATCCTCTACTTGCTTAACCCTATAATCCTTCTCTATTAGTCGCTTCCACGAAGAACCGTCACCATATTTACGTTTCATTACGTCCGCTCCTCTTCTATATATAGAAAAGCCCCCACATATTATGTGAGAGCTTGTTCATATTATAATTAAGCTGCTTGACCCTTTTCAGATATCTCTTTTAAATAGGCTTGTCCTTTTTCAGCGTCATATTGACCTTCCCACTTAGACATAACTACAGCCGCTAAAGAGTTACCTACAACGTTAACTGCTGTACGAGCCATATCTAGAATACGGTCAATACCTGCAATAAACGCTAAACCTTCAGCTGGAATACCTACTGTACCAAGTGTTGCTAATAATACAACGAATGATACACCCGGTACACCCGCGATACCTTTTGATGTAACCATTAATACAAGTAATAACGTAATTTGTTGTGTAATGGATAATTCAATACCGTACATTTGCGCTAAGAAAATTGCCGCAATTGCTTGATATAAAGTTGATCCATCTAAGTTAAATGAATAACCCGTTGGAATAACGAAAGATGTAATTGCTTTCGGACAACCGAATTTCTCCATTTTCTCCATAATTTTCGGTAAAACCGTTTCTGAACTTGCTGTAGAGTACGCTAAGATCAGCTCGTCTTTTAAAATTTTAAAGAATTGGAAAATGTTAATACCGAATATTTTCGCTGTAAGTCCTAATACAACTACAACGAAGAAGATCATTGCTCCGTATACTACAATGAGTAATTTCCCTAATGGAATTAATGAAGCTAATCCGAATGTAGAAACTGTAACACCAATTAATGCGAATACACCAAATGGTGCAAACTTCATAACTTGGTTCGTTACATAAAACATTGCATCTGCTACACCTTGGAAAAATTGTAGAACTGGTTTGCCACGCTCACCAATTGCTGCTACACCTAAACCAAATAATACTGAGAAGAAGATAATAGCAAGCATATCACCTTCAGCTAATGATTTCATAATGTTCGTCGGAACAATATTTACAAACGTATCTGCGAACGAATGACTTTGTACTTGCTCTGTCGTATGTGTATATTTAGAAATATCTGTTTTTGTTAACTTATCCATATCAACGCCTTTTCCAGGTTGGAAAATGTTTGCTATTAATAGACCGACAGCAATTGCAATCGTTGTAATAATTTCAAAGTAAATAATTGTTTTTCCGCCTAGTCGACCTAACTTTTTAATATCGCCAACACCAGCAACCCCAACAACAATACTCGCTACAACAATCGGTACAACAATCATCTTAATTAATCGGATGAAAATATCACCAATTGGTTGTAAGTACTTCACCACTTCCTGATTGCCAAAGAAAATCGCCCCAACTGCAATACCAAGCGCAAGTCCTATTAAAATTTGCCATGCAAGTCCTATTCTTTTCATACTTATGGTAACCCCCTCTTCGATGTGTCACTCTATCTCTCATTCTATCTCTATAAAACTTGAAATTAAGAGTATTACATATTATTCGACAATTCACTACATTTTGTCCCTGTTGAAAATCATAAATCAAAATTTAAAATCTGACAACAAAATAAGTTTGCACGAATGCAAATAATTTTCTTGACAAAAATAAACTTCATGTCAGAAAACCTCACATGAAATCGATTCCTTACTAGTGATTGATAGGTTTTTAAAATACTGTTTCATTATGGAAAATTCCATCAATTTCCATGTTTTTTTAAAAAAATATAGAAATTGATATCTTTTTCTATACATTCAAGAATTTTAAATTTATGACAAACACTACGAAAAGATACTAAATTCCGACAAAACTTAGCAAAATTATAAAATTTTCTTTACATTATGATTACAACGATAGACACTCTTCTTCTTATGATATATAACATTCATAGGGAAAGGAGCAAGACAACCATGAAAAAGAAATTTGCAGCATTTAGTGTTTTAGCAGCTGGAACGATTTTCGTTTCCCCGTTACTTTCACCCGTATACGCTGAAACGAATGAGAATAAATTATCTAATATTCAATCCGAATTAGAAGGCAAACAAAATGACTTACAAAATAAATCAGCTGAGAAAGAACAAATAGAAAAAGAAATCCAGGAATTACAAAAGAAAATCGACGAATTAACTACTTCTATTAATAAAAACGAAGCTGAATTAAACGATACAAAAAAAGAAATTAGCAACACACAGCAAGTTATTACTGAAAAAAAGAAACATATAGAGCAATTACAAACGAACATAGATACACGGCAGGAAGTTATTAAACAACGACTACAATCTATGCAAGAAAAGCCTCGTACGAGTATCATTACAGAAGTAATAACAAGTTCTGCAAATATTGCCGATCTTGTTGATAATATGTATTCTGTAAGTTTAATTTTAAATAACGATACAGATATTGTGAAAAAACAAACAAGCGATCAAAATGCTGTGACGACAGAAAAAGAGGCTGTTGAGAAAAAAGAGCAACAACTGAAAGAATCTGAGCAAAAATTAGAACAAAAACAGCAAGAATTACAAAGTAACCAACAACAGCAACAAACTTTTATTAACGATCTACATACGAAAGTAGCAAAAGTAGATTCAGAGATTGAAGGGTTAGAAGAATCAAAAGGCATTTTAGAAAACCAGCGTCAAGCTGTTCAAAAAGCAATTGAAGAAGAAAAACGTGCAGAAGAAGCGCGTAAAGCTGAAGAGGCACGTAAGGCTGAGGAAGCAAAAAAACAGGTAGCCGCTTCTGCTAAAGAAAGCACACAATCCGCACCAACACCGCAAGATACGAACAAAGGTGGATTTATTAAACCTGCCGCTGGATCGAAAACTTCAGGATTTGGTACACGTTCTTTAGATAACCATAAAGGAATCGATATCGCAGCTTCAGGAACAGTGCCAATCGTAGCTGCTGCAGATGGCGTCGTTATCCGTTCAGAATTATCATCTAGTTACGGAAATGTTGTATACTTATCTCACCGTATAAACGGAAAAACATATACAACTGTATATGCACATATGAGTAGCCGTTCTGTATCTAATGGACAAACTGTAAAACAAGGCACTCAACTTGGATTTATGGGGAACACTGGCCAATCATACGGACAACATTTACACTTCGAACTTCACCTTGGGGAATGGAATGTCGGTAAGACAAACGCAGTTGATCCATCTCCTTATATCGGATTATAAAAAACTCGGTGCATACCGAGTTTTTTTTACTACTTCACACTTTTTAGGCGTTTTACATAAACTACAACTAAATGCCTATATTTTGCGGGGGGATAAATATGAATACACAATTACAAGAAGAAATAGAAGAAGCTAGAGAAACATACATTGGCCGGCTATTTACATTCGGCGGCTCAGCGTTATTTTTAATTGGATCATTTATCGCAGTTGTCACAGCTTATAAAGCATATAATCGCTTATTAAATACTTCTACAACACAATAAAAAGACGGAGAATCCACTAAAATGTACCCTATAGAATAG